>NZ_MSLT01000006.1:0-365932 GCF_002149925.1 Thioflexithrix psekupsensis
AATTAAATGTTGACGTGTCTCGAAATCCACCCGCAATAACACCGCTAATAAAAAACAAACCGTGACCAAACTAGAGCCACCATAACTCATTAACGGTAAGGTTAATCCTTTCGTCGGCAATAAACCCATATTGACACCTAAATTAATACTCACTTGCAAACCCAATAATAAACCAATACCATAACACACATAAGCCGAATAATAATGTCCCAATCGCTCCGTTTGAATCGCAATCCAAAACGTACGCAATACCAAAAAAGCAAAGCCCGCAATAACAATAATCACGCCAAATAAACCTAATTCTTCGGCTAAAATCGCAAATAAAAAATCCGTATGAGCCTCAGGTAAATAAGTTAATTTCTGCACACTATTACCCAAACCCACGCCAAACCATTCTCCGCGCCCAATCGCAATTAAGGCTTGCGTCAATTGAAAACCGCTATTAAAAGGGTCTGCCCACGGATCGAGAAATGCCGTCAAGCGCGCCATACGATACGGTGCCAACCACACCAACGCCGATAAAGCCACTGACACCAGTCCCAAAGACAGCAAAAATTGCCGCATTGGCACGCCCGCTAAAAACAACATTCCCATGACCGTGACAAATAAAACCACCGCCGTCCCATAATCAGGTTGTAATAAAATTAATCCCGCAACAATAATCACCACAAATAACGCATTCATTAAGCCGCGCCATTCCGTGCGAATTTGCATACTGCGCCGCACTAAATAACCTGCAAGATATAAGATTAAAAATAATTTCACCAATTCCGAAGGTTGCCACTGGAAATAACCCCATTTCAACCAGCGTAAACTGCCATTCACCTCATGTCCTAATCCTGGGATTAATACCAAAATTAATAATCCCATTCCTAATAACAATAAAGCCACACTCAATCGCTGCCATATCGCCATTGGAATCAGAAAAATAAACGCGCCCATTCCCACGCCCATTCCCGCAAAAGCCAATTGTCGCAAAAAATAATAAAAAGGCTGTTGCATTCGCTGTGCAGCTAAGTCCATTGAAGCCGAAGCCACCATCACCAATCCCAACAACATTAAGCCAGCAATAACCAATCCTAATAAAAAATCAAATCGGCTTATTTCAGAATAAATCACACGAGAATCAGACATGGTATTTAATTAAGTTTTCAATAAAACATAAATAGCCCCTGTTCCCCCATCGACTTGGCGGGCGGAACAAAAGGCCATGACTTCATCGCGTTGTTGTAACCACTTGTTTAATTTGGCTTTTAATACAGGTTTACGCTGCCAAGAACCATACCCCTTGCCATGAATAATCCGCGCACAACGAACTCCACGCGCTCGACATTCGTGCAGAAATTCGCCCACCGACACCCGTGCGACAGACACCACCATACCGTGCAAATCCAATTCAGCATGAATACTGTATTGCCCACGGCGTAGTTTTTGTAAAACAGAATGCTGAACCCCTGGCCGCATAAACAACAACTCCTCCCCCGTCTCCCACTGCGACGGGTCATAATGCTCTGACAACATGTCATGAATGACTTGCTGCTCATCTAATTGGCGTTGGCGGGCGATGGGTTTGGGTTTGGGCGCGGATAAAGGCAAGCGATCCGTATGCAGCGGAGTCACGTCTTGCACCGCTTGGCGAAATAAAGCCTGATCTTCAGGACGAATCAAGTGAGATTTTTTACGCTTAGACAAAACATTTATATCTCAATAAACATAATCTTAGCGCAATTTTAACAGAAAAATTAAGAACGAGAAAGTACATTAGTCGCGCTCATTAAATTGTGTATTCTAGCTAACAATTGCTCCCGCGAATAACTGCCTTTTTGAAAAATCATTTCCACTTGTCCATGCAATTGGGCGCGATCTTCAATCGTCAAATCTTTAGCCGTTAAAACCACCAAAGGAATAGATCGCCATTGTGGGTTATTACGCAAATGTTGCGTGAATTCAAAACCGTCCATTTCAGGCATCATTAAATCTAATAAAATTAAATCAGGCAAATTTTGCAATTGAGACAATTCACGTAAAGCTTCACGTCCATTACGCGCCAAATTCACATGCCAACCTGCCCGCTCTAACATCTGTACCAACATATCACGGGTGGCATTATCATCTTCAATCACCATCACATACAATTGCTGTTCTAATTGATATTTTTTTAAAACTTGTTGTAATTGATCTCGATTAACAGGTTTAGTCAAATATTCAGAAGCCCCCAAATTATAACCGTGATTGCGATCTTCAACGATACTTAAAATAATCACAGGAATATCACTTAATTCTGCATCAGCTTTTAAGCGAGATAACACCCCCCAACCATCCAAATCAGGCATCATAATATCCAGCGTAATAACACGCGGTTTTAAATGACGTGCCAGAATTAATCCTTGCTCACCGCTGCTCGCTAATGCCACTTGATAACCTAATTTTTTTAAACAACCCGCTAATAATTCTTGTGTCGCAGGATCATCATCAATTACCAAAATTAATTGATTTTTATTTAACTGATCGGGAGAAATGACTTTAGGATGAACCGAATGGGTGCTGGCTTGTAAAGGTAAAGTCACCGTAAATAAACTGCCTTTTCCCAATTCACTGTATACAGTAATAGTACCGCGCATCATTTCCACAAAGCTATGCGCAATGGCCAACCCTAATCCCGTGCCACCATAACGCCGTGTCATTGAGCCATCGGCTTGGGTAAAAGGCGTAAATAAACGATTTAATTGCCGCGCATCCATTCCAATACCCTTATCTTGAACTTGGAAAGAAACCCATTGAGAATCATTAATATGATGCTGCCAAATGCGCAATGTCACTTTACTGTTTTCGCTGAATTTATTGGCATTGTTAATCATATTCAATAAAATCTGCCGCACTTTATTCACATCTGCACACATGGTTACAGGTGCATTAGCCGTTCTTAAAATTAAATAATTATTTCGTTCCTTAAACAAAGGCTGCAAATTAGCCGTGATAGCCCAAATTAATTCAGCCACTGAGAAATCTTCATAATGCAATTCCATTCGTCCCGACTGAATTTTAGCAATATCCAGAATATCGCTAATTAATCTCAACAAATGCGTGCCTGCAAATAAAACGCGCTCAACATCAGGTAATAATTCAGGTTGTGTATCGCCTAATTCATCTTGTAAAATTTCGCTATAGCCAATAATCGCATTTAATGGCGTGCGCAATTCATGACTCATATTTGCCATAAATTGGCTTTTGGCTAAACTGGCTTCTTCTGCGGCAATGCGGGCTTGTTGTAGCGTTTCCTCAGCGCGTTTCTGCTCGGTAATGTCTTCTACTGAAGACCAAATTAAATTTTGTTGATTTTTCTTAATCAGCAAGCCCGATAAACGCACGGGAACACGCTCCCCACTCTTACGTAACAATACTTTTTGATAAGGGCCATAACGCCCATTTTTTTCTAATAATCGCCGTTGAATGCGATCCGTTTCGACATAATCAGAAGGCGTTAATTCTTTTTCATTCAACATTAACGTTTCTGCAATCGTGCGCCCAATAATTAAAGCATAAGCCAAATTAGTATCTATAATTTTCCCATCTGGTTGACTCAAGACTAAACCAATGGGCGATTCTTCAATTAAAGTACGATTATAATTTTCACTTTCCCTAATCATTTGATAGGAATGTAATAAATTTAAACGCATTCGATTAATGGCCGTGGCCACGCGCTCTAATTCATTTTGTTTTAATTCGGGTAATGCCACTTCATAAGGCGCAGGTAATGTTAAGGCTTGATTCAATTTCCCTACATCCAATTCATCCATATAACGCATAATATGATTCAAAGGATGACCAATGAGGCGACGAATTAAAGACAAAATAAAAATAATAATTAACACCACAATAATCAAATTGGTCAATAATAAACGTTGCGCCTCTTTTAAAATACTTTGGTAAATATCATCTAATCCAATGATAATTTCCAATTGACCTAACTCAATGTCTTTTTGATTTTGTTGGTGAATTAAAGGCAGGTAATGAGAACGAACATGTTGTGATTGTAAACTGCCTTGACTGGCCGCTTGTGTGTCAGAAATAATAGCCACTTTTTCAATATGCGGTAAATGCAATAAACCCGCTAATTGCAATTCTAATTGTGTTTGATCATAAGCCCATAAACTATTGACAATTCCCGCTAAAAAACTGCTTTCAATCTGCGCTAATCCCTGCTCTAATCGCGTTAATTGATGGCGATAATCAAAATATAATTGCACACTGGTCAGCAACATCATCGCCACCACACCTAAAGACAATATGTAAACCGTCACGTGCGCAGCGACGCTTCGCGGATGAAAACGAATTGAGTTAAACATTTTTTTTATTAAAATTGCAGGGGTTAGTAAGTACCTAAAGGAAAATAATCTGGCATATCAATATTTCTACCGCCCCCCAGCCCCCTCCTGCTAGGAGGGGGAGAAAGAGGTTATTTTTAGGGTTAAAATTTAACAAGATAACCTCATCTCTTCTTTTCTTCTTTCCCCCTCCTAGCAGGAGGGGGTAGGGGGGCGGTAGAAATGTGAAAATTCTGAACGCTTTTAATACCTGAATATTTTTATTTAACGACTTATTTAATTAGTGTTCAGAATGTTCAAATTGTTTTTGCAAAGGCAACAATAATTCTTCAAATAAACGCTGATACGTACCATCCGCTTTTATTTCGGCTAAAGTGTCGGCTAATTTCGGCACTAATTCCTCTCGCGTATGATTCACATATAAAAACATTTCTTGCACCGTTAAAGGTGGACTCGCCACGTGTATCCGATCTTGCAATTGCAAACGATGCGCATACGATAAACCATTCCAATACGTAAAAACCACATAATCCACCCGATCCGCAGTTAATAATTGAAATAATTGCAACGGTAATGTCACGCGAGTTAAATTGGGATGCTCTTTCAAATTGCTTTCTATAATTTTCATGCCCGTCACAATACCCACCCGATAGCGATACAAATCTTGCCAATTTTTTACATCAGGCTCTGGCTGCAAAGTAAAAGCCACAAAGTCCATTTCTATCATCGCACCTGGTACTTGTCTAGTATTCGGATAAAGCTGCGTTAATCCTGCAATTTTCGCCACATTCCCATCGGCTAAATTCTGATTTAAATTAATAAATGCCCGTTCTGTCGGTAAAAAACTAATGTCCACCGTAAAGCCATTTCTCCGCAATATCTCTTGCGTCAGACGATCTAAAAAGCCCGTCTGTTCTTCGTTATTCAATAAAGGGTAATGATTGGTGTGGAAAATTAAAGGCGCGGCGGGTTTTTCTTCAGCAAATAACAAGGAAGTTTGACAAAAAATAATTGCCACTAAAAATAGGCCAATATGGGCAAATGACATGATTAAATTCCTCCTTTTTTTTAATTGTCAGAATCAGAATTTACAGAATTTTAAGATTTTCAGAATTAAAGAATAAAAAATTTAAGTACCTAAAAGAAAATAATCTGGCATATCAACATTTCTACCGCCCCCCAGCCCCCTCCTGCTAGGAGGGGGAGAAAGAGGTTATTTTTATGGTTAAAATTTAACAAGATAACCTCATCTCTTCTTTTCTTCTTTCCCCCCTCCTAGCAGGAGGGGGGTAGGGGGGCGGTAGAAATGTGAAAATTCTGAACGCTTTTAATACCTTAATATTTTTATTTAACGACTTACTAAAAATAAACGACGTGCAAGAATCAATTTTGAAAATTCTTGTGTCTGTAAATTCTGATTCTGACAAACTATCTATGATAAAACAAGAGGTTACGATTTAACATGCTCTCGCGCACACCGCGTAGAGCAGAAAACCGTCTCGCCTGATTTCACACCCTCTTGCTCAGGAAAATGCACGCCACATTGCGGGCAGCGTAACATTTTTTGAGTGGATAATTCGGTGGGTTGTTGCGCCTGCAATTCACGTTTTTGATGCTCGCGCCATAAACGACGCGCCACATGCCACGTCAACCACAGAATTATCGCTAATACTATCCAACGAAAAAACATATTTTATTATCCCAATCATGTGACGTTATAACTGTTTTCTCGCTAACTTGTCTAATACGCCATTGACGTATTTATAACTTTCGTCGGCTGCGCCAAATTTTTTCGCCAATTTCACACCCTCATCAATCACCGTGCGCCAAGGGACTTCTTTTTGATACTTCAATTCGTAACAACCCATGCGTAAAATACTGTGTTCAATCGGGTCTAATTGGCTTATTTTTCGATCTAACAACGGAGAAATTTCCTGATCTAACTCGCCAATGTGCGCAGGAACGCCGTGTAGTAACAAAAGAAAATAATCCACATCCACTCGCTCCATCGGTTGTTCAGCCAAAAATTGTTCTTCGATGGTCTTGATGTCATGTCCCGCCAAACTCCATTGATACAGAGCCTGCAACGCCCGTTCACGGGCATAAGTACGCGCCTGCGGCACCACAACGCGAGCCTGTTCGCTCACCCCAACAAGCGGATGAAGGTCTGCCATAATGAAAACCTCGTCAGTGCGAATTACGCAGTTATTGTCCCAATTGACGCAGTAAATTGACCATTTCTAATGCCGATAAAGCCGCATCTGCGCCTTTATTACCCGCTTTAGTGCCAGCGCGCTCAATGGCTTGTTCAATGGAATCGACCGTCAGCACGCCAAAAATAACGGGTAAATCATACTGTAAAGACACTTGTGCCAATCCTTTAGCACATTCACCTGCGACATATTCAAAATGAGGCGTGCCACCGCGAATCACAGCCCCTAATGCAATAATAGCATCATAACGTTTAGAAGTGGCCAAGCGTTGTGCAATTAAAGGCATTTCATACGCGCCCGGTACGCGCACCAGCGTCACCGAAGAATCAGCCACGCCGTGGCGTTTCAGCGTATCTAATGCGCCTGCCAATAAACTTTCCGTAATAAAACTGTTAAAACGCGAAATAACAATCGCAAATTGCCCCTCACAAGGAGTTAAAAGACCTTCAATAGAATGGTACATAAAAAGCTCTTATTTTCTCTATAAAAATGTTAAATCGATAAAAACGGAAAAATCACCATTAATGCGTGACATAATCAACCACTTCTAAACCAAAACCCGAAATGGCATGTATCTTTTTAGGCGCACTGAGAATGCGCATTTTCTTCACGCCCAAATCCAGCAAAATTTGCGCGCCCAAGCCATAGGTGCGTAAATCCGTGGTAGACGGCGTGGCAGGAAGTTCTACACCGTGATCGCGTCGGGAATAATGCTGAATCATGCGGATCACTTGTTCACTGCTTTGTGGTTGCTGTAAAATCAAGACGATACCACGTCCTTCTTGGGCGATGCGTTGTAGTGCATTTTGTAAAGGCCAGCCGCATTCTTCACGAGTGCTACTGGTCAAATCACATAATACATTACTAATATGCACCCGCACCAACACCTCATCATCAAACACATGCTCACCCATCACCAACGCAAAATGGACGGTTTCATCAATCACATCTTGATAAGCGAATAAGGTAAATTCTCCGTGTTCTGTGGGCATTTGACATTGGCCAACTCGTTTCACAGCTTTTTCATTTTCCACGCGAAAACGGATCAGATCGGCGATTGTGCCGATTTTCAACTGATGCACCGCCGCAAACTGTTCCAAATCAGGACGGCGCGCCATACTGCCATCTTCGTTAAGAATTTCTACCAACACGCCCGCTGGCGGCAAACCCGCCAACCGCGCCAAATCACAACCCGCCTCGGTATGCCCCGCCCGACGTAAAACACCACCCGGTTGCGCCATCAAAGGAAATACATGCCCCGGTTGCACCAAATCCGACGGCTTGGCATTTTCCGCCACAGCAGCCTGAATCGTCGTTGCCCGATCCGCGGCAGAAATTCCCGTGGTCACGCCTCTCGCCGCCTCAATAGACACCGTAAAATTGGTGGCATAAGCGGCTTGATTATCACTGACCATTAGAGGTAATTGTAATTGCCGACAATGTTCTGGTGTAAGTGTGAGACAAATCAAACCGCGACCATAACGCGCCATAAAATTAATATCTTCAGGTCTGACTTTAACGGCGGCCATAACCAAATCGCCTTCATTTTCGCGGTCTTCGTCATCCATCAACACCACCATTTTGCCTTGACGGATGTCTTCAATCAGTTCTTCAATGCGGTTTAAAGCCATATCCCAAAATCCTACACAAAAATTGCAAAGCCTATCGTGATGTGCATAAAGCTGCAAGTCATGGATGCAAAAAAAAAGCACGGCGATCATTGCGTCCCGAGCGTCCCAACCGACTGAAGCCTGCGCCATGATCAAATATTCTTCACCTTAATATTTAAGGTTTGAATACGATAAGCGATTTGGCGCGGAGTCATATTCAGTAAACGCGCCGCTTTGGCCTGCACCCAGCCCGCTTGTTCCAACGCCGCAATGACGCGGTCACGTTCATTCAGTGAATCGTCGTTTAAATCCACCAAGTTGTCTTGTCTGCTGGCACGAGATGGCTCGAAGGTATCGGCTACGCTGGTGCGTTTCTCAAAACCCGAAACGCCCAAACTAATCGCTTCATCATCAATGATTCCATTGCCCGACATAATGGCAGCGCGTTCTAAACAATTCGCCAATTCCCGCACATTCCCTGGCCAATCATGACGCATTAATAAACGAATGGCACTGTCGGTTAAATCCAATTTGCGATCTTGCATTTTCTCAATTTTCTTAATTAAGAATCGCGCCAATTCGGGAACATCTTCCAAGCGTTCACATAAAGGCGGTAATTTAATCGGCATCACATTCAAGCGATAATATAAATCCTCTCGAAAGTGTCCCGCTTCCACTGCGCCTTCCAAATCCACATGAGTGGCTGTGATAATGCGCACATCGACTTTTAACGTTTTCGTGCCACCGACGCGCTCAAATTCGCCCTCTTGCAACACCCGCAATAATTTGGCTTGAAAACTGGGAGAAATTTCGCCAATTTCGTCTAAAAATAAAGTGCCACGATTCGCCCGTTCAAACAAACCTTTACGCTGTGCGACTGCACCACTAAACGCGCCTTTCTCATGACCAAATAACTCAGATTCTAATAAACTTTCTGGTAATGCTGCACAATTCACTTTAATAAAATTCGCATGATGGCGCGGCGAATTATAATGAATGGCATTGGCAATTAATTCTTTCCCCGTTCCTGACTCACCGCGAATTAAAATATACCAATTTTTTCAGAGTCGTATAATAATACTTTTTAAATAGGAGAGAATAATGAACAAGAGATATGAAGATTTAGAAGAGTTAATGTCAACAGGTGAAGCGAGAGAAGTGAAGCGAGCGATGGCAGTAAGAATGTCTTTGCTTGGTTTTGTGCGTGCGGAAGCGGCTTTAGCGTGTTGTGTCAGTGTGCAATTTGTGGATAAATGGAAAGCCATTTATTTAGCGTCAGGGGTGGAAGGATTAAAGTTAGCGTATAAAGGCTCGCCAGGGTATTTAAAGCCGCGTGAACGAGAAGATGTGATTAATTGGATACAAGAAAAGAAGACAATAACAATAGAGGAACTAAAGAGATACTTAAAAGAGGAGTATGATGTTTTCTATTCTTCAAATACTTCTTATACTAAATTATTAGAAGAAGCGAATTTAAGTTATAAGAAGACACACAAAGAGAATTCGGCAAAAGATGAGGTAAAAGTAGAAGCTAAAAAAAAAGAGATTAAGGATTTAATAGATAAGGAGCGTGAACAGATAGAAAGTGGAGAGGTAATGTACTGGATGCAAGACGAAAGCCATCAGTTGTGGGGAGATATTTGTGGTTATGTTTGGTCGAAAAAAGGAGAAAGAACGTCAATAAAGATGAGTAATTATCGCACTTCTCAAACGTGGTATGGAGCGGTGAATATTTATACGGGAGAATTTATTTTAGATAGGGCAAAGAAAGCTGATACAAAATATACGATAGACTTTATTAACTGGCTCATTTACAGATATAAAGAAGCCCGTCATGTGATTATTTGGGATGGTGCAAGTTATCATCGTTCTGAAGGTTTAAGAACTTATTTAGAGAAATTAAATGGGGGACTTCCAGAATCAGAATGGAAAGTTCGTTTATTAAGATTTGCGCCCAATGCCCCAGAGCAAAATCCAGTCGAGGATATTTGGCTTCAAGGTAAGAATTGGGTCAGAAAGAATTTTCATCGTCTATCAAGCTTTAAAGAAGTCACTAGTATGTTTGAGACCTTTTTGTCAGGTAAAGTGTTTAAGTTTAATAAAATTAAACAGTATCTTATACCTAATATCTAGCTAGATATTAGAACTTAATTTGTTTTTATATCTCACATAATTTTGGTATAGTGGTGTTCCATTTCGCCACCTGCCGCACCATTTCAAATACGCGCTGCATTGCCTTAGAATGCCCCACAATATTGTCAAAACCGTAATTTAAACGAATAGTTCGTTGCAAACGGTCGCGTTCATCGGTTAAATCCTGACGCTCTTTTTCGATTTCATTGGCCAAACGCACACTTTGCGCGATCAATTGCGCTACCATTTCCATAAAACGAGCGCGTTCATCCAACAATTCGCTTTGTGAAGAATGGGGTTGTGCGGCTAATACGCCTTCGACATCTTGATTCACATAAATTGGCACGCCAATAAATGGCAAACGCCGCTCATATAAACCCAATCGATCCAAAAAGCGCGCATCGTCTCCTGCTCGTGGTACAATCAAGGTTTTTTTCGTTTCCATGACCGAGCCAATAATTCCCTCACCGGGACGATAGCTAAATTTAGGCGGTTCTTCCTTGTCACCCGCATACACCGCATTGACAAATAATATGCCTTGTTCATCCCGCAAAGTCACCACACCGTATTGCATTCCTGTACGTTCGTGTAAAACTTTTAAAACTTCTTGTAGTGTTTCTTGTAAATCAAGAGAACGCCCCAAAACTTTCCCCACTTGAAACAGAGCTTCTAATTCTGCTTCAATCAGGTGAAAACGATCCAGCGATACATTATGAGCAGACACATTAACGCTTCCTTAAAAATGTGCAAAATGTTGTGAAAAGAATTTTGTCCAAAATTGCTTTAATTCTTATTGTAATAAGTACCTAAAGGAAAATAATCTGGCATATCAATATTTCTACCGCCCCCCAGCCCCCTCCTGCTAGGAGGGGGAGAAAGAGGTTATTTTTATGGTTAAAATTCAACAAGATAACCTCATCTCTTCTTTTCTTCTTTCCCCCTCCTGCTAGGAGGGGGGAAAGAGGTTATTTTTATGGTTAAAATTCAACAAGATAACCTCATCTCTTCTTTTCTTCTTTCCCTCCTCCTGCTAGGAGGGGGAGAAAGAGGTTATTTTTATGGTTAAAATTCAACAAGATAACCTCATCTCTTCTTTTCTTCTTTCCCCCTCCTAGCAGGAGGGGGGTAGGGGGGCGGTAGAAATGTGAAAATTCTGAACGCTTTTAATACCTGAATATTTTTATTTAACGACTTAACACACCATCTAACGAGTTAATGCCACAGGAAACTCGACAATAAAACGACATCCTTGATGATAATGGGGATCAATGTGCAACGTGCCAGAATGTAAATTAACCACCTCTTGTGCCGTCGTCAATCCCAATCCTGCGCCGCGGTTGGCTTTGCTTTTGGTGGTAAAAAAAGGTTCAAAGACCCGAAAATGTAAATGTTCGGGGATACCGGGGCCGTTGTCTTGTACAACAACTCTAACCCGATCCTCTACGGCTAAGGTTTGAATAGTCAGTTCGGGGGCTTTGGTGCCTGCATCGCGCATGGCATCAATAGAGTTATCGACTAAGTGCTTGAATAAACTGCGAAAACGTCCTACCCGCGCCAACACCGCAGGCAACACCGGGGCCGGCTCCCAATCCACAATCACCCCCTGCGCTAACAAGCGTTGCGTTGAAATACTTAATACATCGCGCAACACCTCATTTAAATTAACGGGCATCACGGGTTCTTCGGTAAACGCAGGAATACTTAACCGCAAATTTTCAATTGCCGTTTCTGCCGAATTAAGCGCGTTTTGCAAAGCCTCGCACAACGGATCGGCTTCCCCTTTATGCTCGGCGCGGCGTTCTAACATCCCCACCGCCGCGGCGATCATGTTCAACGGCCCTGCGAATTGATGAATGGCACCGGCCAAGGTTTCGCGCATATTTTCAATGGCTTCACCTTCGGCCACCATCGTGCGCAATACATTCATTTTCATTTCTTCTTGTTGGCGTTTTAAATCGGTGATTTCTTTGGCCACCAGCAGAAAATAACTCTGTTTACGCGATTCAAAAAAAGCATCCGCCCGCGGATCGCGCTCCCGAAACCAAGTCCCCGAACACACAAACCAACGCGGCGAACGTTTTCCGCCTTGATCAAAACGCACTTCACGGTCTACAAAACTTCCCCCATTGTTTTTCAAATTCAACCACCGCTCCCCCAATTCGTCTTGAATTGCTTGTAAAAAAACCGCGGCAGGATCGCGGGTACGTAAATCACCCAGTAATTTTTTATACTCCTGATTATCAAGAATGACTTGATGATTCTCATCTAACAAAGCAATCACCACAGGCGCGGCATCGACCACCGATTCAATCAAGGCTTTTTGATTTTTAACTTTCTGTTCCAAATCATAAACTTCTGTGACATCGCGGTGCATTCCCAAATAATAAACCGTTTCCCCTTGTGGATCGAGAACGGGCGCAATCGTGACTTCAGCCAAATAGCGTTCGCCATTTTCTCGACGATTGACCAACATCCCTGTCCATGGTTTTTTTTGTGACAAACGTCCCCACAGCGTTTTATAAACAATGGAAGGCGTTTTGTGATCGGATAAGTAAGACTCATTGAGTCCCATCATCGTCTCCAAAGGATAACCCGTCACCCGCTCAAAAGCAGGATTGGCATATAAAATATTGGCTTGCAAATCCGTAATCGAAATAGCCACTTGCGCTTGTTGTACTGCTTCATAAAACAAATTAGGCGGCAACAACGGATTTTTTTGTTGCGCCGCAAAACGAAACGCCGCTAACACTTCAGGGGCTAAATCACGAGGCGGATGCGCTAATAAAGCCGTTATCGCCGCGGTTAAATGCGTAAACTGCTGGGCTAAGGGTAGGTTTTTAGGAGGATTGGAATGTTCAGTCATGGCGTGCTTCGCTCGTTGACAAGGGGTCAGTGCGTCAATTTTAGGGAGTTAAAAACAAAAGTTTTTTTTATCAGAAACCGCTTATTCTATCTCATCATGCGGTGTCAGTGGAAATAAAACAAGGTGACAATAATTCGGCTAATGCGCTGAGTAATTGATCGACTTGTTCTTTTTGGTGCAACGCCGAGAAAGTGATGCGTAAACGTGCGCGATGAAGTGGCACGGTCGGCGGCCGAATCGCCGTGACGAATAAACCCCGTTGCCATAAAGCTTGACTCACCGTCAATGCCCGCTCGGCAGAGCCTAAAATAATCCCTTGAATGGGAGTTATAGAAGGCATTAATGGAATATTTAATATTTTTGCCTGCTGACGAAAATAATCAATGAGAAAATGTAAGTGTTCACGTCGCCAAGATTCGGTTTGTGCGAGGTGTAAAGCGTGACGATTCACCTCAGCTAATGCAGGTGGTAATGCCGTGGTGTAAATATAACTGCGCGCCGCTTGAATCATATAGTCAATCAATAGCGCACTTCCCGCGACAAATGCCCCCATGCCACCAAAGGCTTTACTGAATGTCCCCACCAAAATAGGGACGGAATTAAGCGCATTAAAATAAGCCTCTGTGCCGCGCCCCGTTTCTCCTAAAACCCCTAAACCATGCGCATCATCCAGCATCAACCACGCATCATATTGTTGGGCTAAATGAAGCAATTCAGGTAAAGGCGCAATATCCCCATCCATACTAAATACGCCATCGCTAATGATTAAACGATGTTTTTTTTCACTGCGCGCTAATAAATTGGCTAATGCAGCCATATCAAGATGGGCGTAACGCTGTGATTGGGCGCGAGATAATAAACTGCCATCGACTAAAGAGGCATGATTGAATTTATCGGCAAAAATGGCATCTTCGCGCCCCATTAATGCGGTCATTACGCCGATATTGGCCATGTATCCTGTGGAAAAGACTAAAGCCCGTTCCCGTCCCAAAAATTTCGCTAATGCACTTTCTAATTCTTGGTGCGCTTGATGATGACCACTGACCAAATGAGAAGCCCCACTGCCTATGCCATAATCTTTACTGGCGTGCTGTAATGTGTCTATTAACCGCGAATCGCTGGCCAGTCCTAAATAATCATTGCTGCAAAAACTTAAATAATCACGTCCATGGTGACGTAATAAAGGTTGTTGTTTGCCATGATGCGGCCAGGGTTGGCGATATAATTGATCGCGGTGACGTTGGGCTAATTGGGCGTTTAAAAAATCGTGTAAAGACATGAGGCATTCTCTGCGATTAACCCGCTTTTAAGCCCGTGAGCGAGGCGTGGACAAACGTGCGATTAAGCTGGAGGTGTCCCAACGGTGGCCGCCCAGTTGCTGCACTTCGGCATAAAATTGGTCTACCAAGGCCGCGACGGGTAAGCTTGCTCCATTACGGCGCGCTTCGGCTAAACATAATCCCAAGTCTTTACGCATCCAATCGACCGCAAAACCAAAATCAAATTCCCCTGCGATCATGGTGTTGCCGCGCTGTTCCATTTGCCACGATTGGGCTGCGCCGTGACGCAGAACCCCTAGGACTAAGGACATGTCTAATCCCGCGTGTTGTCCAAAATGGATGGCTTCGGATAGGCTTTGTAATAGGCCTGCGATGGCGATTTGGTTGACCATTTTGGCCAATTGTCCGCTGCCTGATGCACCGATATGGGTCACGGCTTTGGCGTAATGGCGTAATATGGCTTCTGCGCGGGCAAAAATGGCCGCGTCTCCGCCCACCATGATGGTGAGTATGCCTTGTTGTGCGCCCGATTGACCGCCTGATACGGGGGCATCTAGGAAATGGGCTTGATGTTGTTGTGCGGTGTGGGCGAATTCTTGGGCGATGTCGGCGGAGGCGGTGGTGTGGTCGATCCAGATGGCATTGGGTTTGATGTGGGCAAAGATGCCGTGGGGGCCTAAGCCGATCTGGCGCAAGTCGGCATCGTTGCCCACGCAACTGATGACAAAATCAACGCCCGATACGGCGGTGGCGATGTCGGTGACGGCTTGGCCGGGATAAGATTGTTGCCATGCGTAGGATTTGGCGGGGGAGCGATTGTAGACGCGCAGGTGATGGCCGTGTTGGGCGAGATGTGCGGCGATGGGGAAGCCGATCACGCCCAGTCCGATAAAGGCGACTGTGGGGTTCATGGTGGAGTCCTTTTTTCTGGTGCTTGAGTATTGAGGTGAGTCAAGGTGATTGTAACCGATTTGGGAGATTGAGGTAAGATACGTAAACCATTTCATTTTGCTTTTGTATGTCTTATCATACTCAACTATAGGATTTGCGCTGTATCCGTTTGCCATCATCAAGAGACCTGCCCCATGAATTTAGAACAACGCATTGTATTTATTAAAGAAAATTTGTTAGATAAAGGTGGTTATACGATTGCTGCTAAGGAATGTTTAGGCATTATTGAACATGCCTTGCGACAGTTGTTGTTGCGACATTTGGCGGTGTTGCCGAGTGCGGTACAGCAGCGGATTCAGCAGGAAGCACAGAAAACGGCAAAGGGAAGCCGAGCCAGTGGGATTGAAGATTTTACGATGGGGCAGTTGTTGGGCTTGATTCGGACGTGTGATTTTATTAATGAATGGGGTAAGGTGACGGGACGGGATTTGATCAATATTCGCATGATTAATTTGGATAGTTTGAGCGATATTCGTAATCCATTAATCCATAACGGGGCGGAGGCGGATTCTTCGCAGGCATTTTTTTTGTTTTCTTGTGTGCGTTTATTGTTGGAAAATTTTGGTATTGAAAGTTTAGAAGGCGGGGCGGAGGCGTTGCCTGATTTGGCGACCTTGCCCGTGTTGGACAATCCGTATCAAGGTTTGGCGGCGTTTCAAGAAGAAAATGCGCAGTTTTTTTGTGGGCGATCAGCGGAAATTGCCGATTTGCAGCAATTGGTGAGTGATCGGGCGTTTGTCGCGGTGTTGGGCAATAGCGGCAGCGGTAAGTCCTCGTTGGTGTTTGCGGGTTTGGTGCCAGCGTTGAAGCAGGCGGGCGGTTGGTTGGTGATGGCGTGTCGGCCGCTGGATCAGCCGTTGTATCAGTTGGCGGTGGCGTTGATGGATGGGTTGTATCAGTCGGAAGTGAATGAGGTGGCGCGGTTGGCAGAGGCGAAGGCGTTGGCTAAGTCGTTTGCGGCGCAGGATTTAACTTTGGATATGGTGATACAGCGGATTGCGTCGAAGTATCGCGGGCGGGTGTTGTTGGTGTTGGATCAGTTTGAAGAGTTGTACACCTTGAACGACGCGAAAACGCAACAGCAATTTTTAGCCTTGTTGTTGCCGTTTTTAGCCCAGCAAGCGGCGGCGTTGACGGTGACAGTGTTGGTGACGTTGCGGGCGGATTTTTTGGGTGCGGCGTTGGCAGATGCGGCATTTGCGGCGTGGTTTGATGGTTATCGTAATAAGATGTTGGGCAATTTGAATGCGGCTGGGTTGCAAGATGCGGTTACAGTGCCAGCGCAAAAGCTGGGGGTGGGCTTTGAGTCAGGTTTACCTGAGCGAATTGTGCGGGATGTGGGGACAGAATCTGGCAGTTTGCCGTTGTTGCAGTTTGCCTTGCATCAGTTGTGGGGATTGCGACAAGGGCAGCAGTTGACTCATGCGAATTATGAAGCGTTGGGGACGGTGACGGCAGCATTGGCGAATTATGCTGAGGTGGTGTATGGGCGTTTTAGTGCTGAGGGACAGGCGCAATGTCGTTATGTGTTGGTGCAGTTGGTGCGGCCGGGCTTGGGGACAGCGGACACGCGGCGGGTGGTGGCGTGGTCGCGTTTTTCGTTGGCACAACAAACGGTGTTGCAACAGTTAGCGGGAGCGCGCTTGGTGGTGTTGGGGCGGGATGTGGAATCAGGACAGGAAATGGTGGAGGTGGTGCATGAGGCATTGATTTATGGTTGGGTGCGGTTGCGGGAGTGGATGGCGGCGGATCGGGAATTTCGGTTGTGGCAGGAGGGATTATGGCGTTATTTGGCCGATGGCGTGTTGTTGTCGGGTACACCATTGTCGGTGGCGGAGTCGTTTTTGGCGGAGCGGTCGGATTTTTTGGCGGAGTCTGAGCGAGATTTTATTGTGCGAAGTGTGGCGGAGCGGGATCGGGCGTTGGCGGAGCAGGCGCGGCAGCGTCGGGTGTGGGCGACGTTTGTGATGGCGTTTTTTGTAGTTGCGGTGGGCTTGAGTGGGGTGGCTTGGTGGTTTTGGGGGGAGTCGGTGGAGAAAGCAGAAGAGGCAAAACGCCATGAAACAGAATCTCAGAAAAATTTAGCACAATCTAAGGAAAACTTAACAACCTCTATTCGTAATCAATCATTAATGCTGTACTAATTTTTTCAGAGTCGTATAATAATACTTTTCAAATAGGAGAGAATAATGAACAAAAGATATGAAGATTTAGAAGAGTTAATGTCAACAGGTGAGGCGAGAGAAGTGAAGCGAGCGATGGCAGTAAGAATGTCTTTGCTTGGTTTTGTGCGTGCGGAAGCGGCTTTAGCGTGTTGTGTCAGTGTGCAATTTGTGGATAAATGGAAAGCCATTTATTTAGCGTCAGGGGTGGAAGGATTAAAGTTAGCGTATAAAGGCTCGCCAGGGTATTTAAAGCCGCGTGAACGAGAAGATGTGATTAATTGGATACAAGAAAAGAAGACAATAACAATAGAGGAACTAAAGAGATACTTAAAAGAGGAGTATGATGTTTTCTATTCTTCAAATACTTCTTATACTAAATTATTAGAAGAAGCGAATTTAAGTTATAAGAAGACACACAAAGAGAATTCGGCAAAAGATGAGGTAAAAGTAGAAGCTAAAAAAAAAGAGATTAAGGATTTAATAGATAAGGAGCGTGAACAGATAGAAAGTGGAGAGGTAATGTACTGGATGCAAGACGAAAGCCATCAGTTGTGGGGAGATATTTGTGGTTATGTTTGGTCGAAAAAAGGAGAAAGAACGTCAATAAAGATGAGTAATTATCGCACTTCTCAAACGTGGTATGGAGCGGTGAATATTTATACGGGAGAATTTATTTTAGATAGGGCAAAGAAAGCTGATACAAAATATACGATAGACTTTATTAACTGGCTCATTTACAGATATAAAGAATCCCGTCATGTGATTATTTGGGATGGTGCAAGTTATCATCGTTCTGAAGGTTTAAGAACTTATTTAGAGAAATTAAATGGGGGACTTCCAGAATCAGAATGGAAAGTTCGTTTATTAAGATTTGCGCCCAATGCCCCAGAGCAAAATCCAGTCGAGGATATTTGGCTTCAAGGTAAGAATTGGGTCAGAAAGAATTTTCATCGTCTATCAAGCTTTAAAGAAGTCACTAGTATGTTTGAGACCTTTTTGTCAGGTAAAGTGTTTAAGTTTAATAAAATTAAACAGTATCTTATACCTAATATCTAGCTAGATATTAGAACTTAATTTATTTTTATATCTCACATAATTTTGGTATGTCTGGATTTGCTGAAATTGAATTGAATAAAGGTCAAACAGCAACAGCCATGCGATTGGCTTTAGAAGCCTTGCCAAACAGTTCAGAAACGTACCTTGATCGGCCATTTGTGGGAACAGCTAATCATGTTTTATCCAGAGGGATTAATCGGCATTATCAAGGCATTTTGCAACATGATGGTTCTGTAAGCGATGCTGTTTTCAGTCCTGATGGCACACGCTTGCTTACTTACGCTGGCAAACTGGCTTTTGTCTGGGATGTTGAAACGCGCCAACTTGTTGTCACGCTCACGGGGCATGGAGGAAGTGTAAATTCAGCGTCGTTCAGTCCCGATGGTCGCCGCATCGTCACCGCGTCTGATGACAACACCGCCCGCGTGTGGGAAGCCGACAGCGGCAAAACACTCGCCACGCTTACGGAGCATATAGGAAGTGTAAATTCAGCGTCGTTCAGTCCCGATGGTCACCGCATCGTCACCGCGTCTTCTGGCAACACCGCCCGCGTATGGGAAGCCGACAGCGGCAAACCCCTCGCCACGCTATCGGGGCATGAGGAACGGGTATATTCAGCGTCGTTCAGTCCCGATGGTCGCCGCATCGTCACCGCTTCATGGGATTACACCGCCCGCGTGTGGGAAGCCGACAGCGGCAAAACCCTCGCCACGCTATCGGGGCATGAGGAACGGGTATATTCAGCGTCGTTCAGTCCCGATGGTCGCCGCATCGTCACCGCGTCTGAGGACAAAACCGCCCGCGTGTGGGAAGCCGACAGCGGCAAAACCCTTGCCACGCTCACAGGGCATAAAGGTAATGTACGGTCAGCGGCGTTCAATCCCGATGGTCGCCGCATCGTCACCGCGTCTGTGGACAACACCGCCCGCGTGTGGGAAGCCGACAGCGGTAAAACCCTCGCCACGCTCAGGCATGAAAATTGGCTGAATTCAGCGGCGTTCAGTCCCGATGGTCGCCGCATCGTCACCGCTGGTGGATATGACACCGCCCGCGTGTGGGAAGCCGACAGCGGCAAAACCCTCGCCACGCTCAAGGGGCATGGACCACTTAGTGGAGTAAAATCAGCGGCGTTCAGTCCCGATGGTCGCCGCATCGTCACCGCGTCTGTGGACAACACCGCCCGCGTGTGGGAAGCCGACAGCGGCAAAACCCTAGCCACGCTCACGGGGCATGACGGTTATGTCAATTCAGCGGCGTTCAGTTCCGATGGTCGCCGCATCGTCACCGCGTCTGATGACAAAACCGCCCGCGTGTGGGAAGCCGACAGCGGCAAAACACTCGCCACGCTCAGGCATGAAAGTTGGCTGAATTCAGCGGCGTTCAGTCCCGATGGTCGCCGCATCGTCACTGCTTCATGGCATAACACCGCCCGCGTGTGGGAAGCCGACAGCGGCAAAACCCTCGCCACGCTCACGGGGCATGAAGGTTCTGTTAATTCAGCGGCGTTCAGTCCCGATGGTCGCCGTATCGTCACCGCGTCTGAGGACAAAACCGCCCGCGTGTGGGAAGCCGACAGCGGCAAAACCCTCGCCACGCTCACGGGGCATGAAGGTTCTGTTAATTCAGCGGCGTTCAGTCCCGATGGTCGCCGTATCGTCACCGCGTCTGAGGACAAAACCGCCCGCGTGTGGCTATTCTTCCCAACCCTAGAAGAACTAATCATCCACGCCAAAACCTTCCTCCCACCCCGCGACATCAGCAAAGAAGGCGAACCACCCCAACTCCTCCCCGGCCACCTCCTCACCTGCGCAGAACGCGACCGCTTCTTTTTAGAGAAAGTGCCGAGATGTGAATAGCGGACTAAACTTGAAAAACATCCTAACTAACAGCAACAAACGCGCTTTAAAGCAAACCCAAATAAAACCAAGGCAACTGACCATGAACATGCTCGCTGAAGAAATTTATCAACAAGTGCAACAACTACCTGCTGAAAGTGCTAAAGAAGTCTTGAAATTCGTTGAATTCTTAAAATTCAAGCAACAATGCTCAGAAACTGAATACGTCCGCAACAATCCACAATTAATGCAACAAATCCAAGTAGCCGATAGCAACCCCGATCAATGGTTTAAGCCCTCAAAAGCACAACTCAACTTAGAGGGAAATGAGTGAATGCGTGATATTGTTTTTCAGCAATCGACATGGGAATGTTACGAAACATTACGCGAACGAGATAAAAAACTGCACAAGAAACTGCGCGATATTTTGAAAGAAATGCAGCGTAGTGACGATTTAACCCAAGGTTTGGGAAAACCTGAAGCATTAAGACATGAATTAACGGGTAAATATTCTCGTCGTTTATCCGATAAAGAACGTCTCATTGATAGCTTTGATGATGAACTTATTTACATTTACGCAATCGGTGGACATTATGATTGAATAATAACAACAGCAGCAAGCGTAGGCTCGGTTGAGAACAGCGAAGCCCATCAATCGAATGACGCGACTGAGGGGCTTCCTTCGTCAGTCCATCCTACAACACGCCGCCTCACCTGCGCAGAACGCGACCGCTTCTATTTAGAGAAAGTGCCGAGAGGCAAATAGCGGACTAAACATCATCTCGTTCCCCCAAGTTTGTGGCAATGCCGTTCCGACGTGCAAGAACGCGGCGCATCGGGACGGCCGGCCGACAGGGTCGGTGGGAACGAGATATATTGAAAAAATGAGGTTCTTTGTCGCTCTGCGGCACGTAAAAAAGGAGTCCACTAACCAAAAAACGCCTCGTAATCATCATGATTCCCGATCCAAAACCACGTCACCGTATCCCCATCAAGAATTCCCACTGCACGATACCCGCGACTAATCCGTACCGACCAAACCGACTCCCCCCGATGGATACACTTAAAATGCAACGAAGGATGAAAAGGATTCTCTAACCACAACCGATAGGCTTTTCGTGCTTGCTGACATTGCGACTGCTCAAGCCGCCGATAAGCCTCCCAAAATGAAGGCAAAGTTTGCGAATTCATAACCCATCCCAATTCATGGGACGCGCCAGACCTTCAGCAATCTGCTGTCTCGCCAACTGCGCGGCACGTCCCAATCCGTCATAATGCGATTGCTCTAATTGTTCCCAACGCCGCTCACTCTGCAACTCTGCAATATACTCACGTAAATGCACCAAAACCTGTTGCTGCAATTCAACAGATAATGGCTGTATCATTTTCTCAATGGTTGTTAAAGTCTCACTGTGCATCATCAAGCTCCTTATATCCGTGTCATTTATCTCGCTTAATCATCGCCGTTCCGACGTGCAAGAACGCGGCGCATCGGGACGGCCGGCCGACAGGGTCGGTGGGAACGCGTTATAAATTATCCCCCTGTCTCTCCTAAGGCCATTTAAATGTCAATGGCCTTTTATCCCTTAATCGCTTCACCAGCTCTACATGCTCCGCGCGCTGTTGATATTTCGCATAGCCTGCCACAAACAAGGGCGGATAATTCGCCAAATAATTGATAGAAGGCGTATTGACGATAAAGGTAAATTTCTTTAATGGCTCAATGGGAATTTCTTCAGGTTTCTTACCGTGCAATAAAATTTGTTCCGCTTGATAGGCCGCAAATTGTCCTAATGATTTATAAGTACTCACTAAACCAATACTGGCATAACCCCCCTCTTTCTCAATGGCACTTTCGGTCGATGTAAAGGTCATTACTCTTAACCATAAAGCCGTTAATGTCGTCACCCGTTGGTGTGCGCCTGCGGTAAACGAATCAGGCCCCATATACAACACATCCACTTGTGCGGCAATCTCTTCTAATACACTGGGAATCATTTCAGGAATAGGCTGACCTTTTGCGTCTAATGGAATGGAACGTTCGATAAACATAAATCGCTCTTGTTGGGCTAATTCTCTTAATTCTTTCACATTGGCTTTTGAATTATCTTCCTCAGAATTATAAATAATTCCCAAACGTGTAAACTCTTTATAACTACGAATGGCATTGATTTGATTGGACAATGACGCGAGATGACTGCTGCCTGTGATATTGCGCCCCGAATATTTATCCACCGCCAACTTATCAAAAGGATAAGAAACAATCGTAAAAACCACAGGAATATCTCGAATATAACTTAAATCGCCTCGCTGAAAACTCTCATAAGACCCCACTAATTTTTCTGTGACCGTTGTTCCCCATGAAAAAATTAAATCAGGTTTTTTCTCTTTAATTTGAGTCACTATTAAGGGTAAATTATCCTTATTTGACTTGGCATCAAAATATTCAAATTCAACATCAATATTTTTGATACGAAAATATTGTTTAAAACTTTTATCAATATCGGTTTCTCCACGCCATAACGCCATGGCAATGCGAAAAGGTTTTTTCTCAGGCACAATCGATTGCGCACAAACCGCTCCAATTTGTGCCAATAAAAGACATAATGCAATAACATAAAACATCATGATCACCTTACTTTAAACGAGTGGAGTCAAAAGAAAAAATTAAACTAAAAATTAATGCACTCATCGCCAAGCCGCCCCCTAAAATAAAAACGGCTTCTTCTTTATAATAAGTCAATAAAGCCGCCATCACCAAAGAGCCTAACACCGCGCCTAAACGTTCAATTAAACGGAATAAACTAATAATGGTGGCTTGTCCGATTCGTTTTGCTTCCTCTTGACATAATTCAGGCACTAATGCCAATTGAGGCGCGATGCCAATGGCGTGAGCCACACCCAATAAAGCCACACTAAATCCCGTCGCCATTGTTCCATCAAAAAAAACCATGAATAACACACTCATTCCCGCTAAGAAACCACTGCTTGCCACAAAATACCATTGTGCTTTCCATTTGTCGGCTAATTTCGCCGAAATAGGCGTGATAATAATCGCCGTAATGCCATATAACATCAAGATGCGACCAATCGTCGATTGGGTATTGTCACCTGATTCGCTTAAATAAATCGGAATGAAATAAAAAATAAATCCTGTTAATGCAAACTTAGTGGGTAAAGCGGCAAAAAACGATAACGTCACAAAGCGAATATTTTTTAATAGTAATGCAAAATCTGACCAGTGCAACTTGGAATATAAACTATTTTTTCCTGCGGTTGATTCTTTATTATTTTGTGGGGACACCAGAAAATAATAAACCATTAAAGCCGAAGGAATAGCCAACAATGCCGCAATCATAAATACGGCACGAAATCCAAGCTGATCCGCCAAAATTCCACCCACAGGCGGCCCGCACATCGCCGCCCCCATAACCGCAGCCACAAACATCGCCATGCCTTGCGTGCGGGCTTTGCCTGTGGTGTGATGCGCCACATAACCCTGACAGGCAATAAACATCATGCCATAACCAAATGCAGATAAACACCGTGACGCTAATAATTCGTAAATATTCTGAGAAAATGCAGTTAAAATAAAACCCATTGTTGATGGAATTAAACCAATTAAAAAAATGCGCCGACTTCCATATTTATCAGACAATCTTCCAGAAATAGGCATCGCAATAGCAACCACCAGCATAAATAAAGAAATCGGTAAACCCATCGCCACTTCTTTGGATAAATTAAATAATAATGCTTCTGAATTTTGATATAAATCTTCAACATAACGTGGAAAAAAAGAACGCGGCAACTCCTCAGCAAACATAAATAAAAAAACAGGAATCCGAATATTAATTAAAACATTATCCACCAACTCATTAGGACGACCATTTTCCGCAAAATGATAAGCTAATTTGACTTGCAACGCTTTTAAAGAGTGCTGTCCTTGTTGATAATATTCATTTAGGCGAATAATAACTTTATTAAAAGTTTTAATAAAAATCCCCACTTCATCACTAGAATGATTTCTAATGGTATGGGTAAAATTACCTTTTTTGGCTTGATTTATAGCCACGTTAATTAGGTGAATCGGTGCAGCAATATTATGATTAATTAAAAACCTTAAAAACTCAGAAGTGATTAATAATGAAATAATCAACAAGGTAATAACATCATAAATCACTTCTTGAGTTTTATTTTTTACAAATTGTTGATTGACTCCTAAATGCAATAAGCCTGCGATTTTGTTTTCTTCACCGTAGGCAATAATCATTGTGGTATTGTAAACCGTATTGATTAATGAAACATGACTGCTATTTTCATGAATGCGAGCAGATTGATTTAAGGGATATTTTTGCCAAAATTCCCGTGAAGCCTGCTGGAGTAAAGGTGCTAATTCTAAGGATAAAGGATTTGTTTTATATTTTAATTTTCCTTGTTCATCAGTGATAGCAATATAAATAATTTCTTTATGATTTTCTAAATGTTTTTTAAAAAAAACCTCCACATCAACCATGTTTTCAAATGGCATATCATGGTTTAAATTTCTGCGAATAGGCTGAATCACAGAATGTCCCACCGCAACCGATTTTTTATCAATCTCTGGAATTAATTCCTGCTCAAAATAAAACCATGCTTGATAAGAAAGCCAGACCGAAGCCACTATCATGACCATTGCCGCAATAAAAGTTAATTGCCAACTCATCTTATTGGCATAATAAGTGGTATCTTCTTGGGGAGAATGTACTTTATTTGAAAACATCTGGTTTTTCTTCCGTGACGGGATAATCAGTGATTGAATGAGTTAATTCAAATTGCTTAATTTCATCAAAAGCATCTTTTGCTTTTTGATAGAAATCGTCACAATGATGCTCCAGATCATTTTGCTTTATTCTCGAATATCGATCTGTCTCTTTTGATTCAGAAATAGGCGCATCTGTTTTAATTAATGACATCAGTTGTTGGTTCATTCGTTTAAAACTATGCGCCGTTTCACGAAACACATTAAATATCCAAAATGCAGTCAGTATTGTAATGATCGACAACACCAAAATAAAACTAGACAATAAATGCTTAAACATAGTGGCTATTTTATCTTGATGATAATCTTTAGAGCTTTCTAAATAAATGCCTCCAATTTGTTGAGAAAAACTGTTTTCTAAATTAAGACACGCATCTACCGTTTGTGACCGCGCATTTTCATTACATTTCGCCACTTTCCCTCCTGTATTGTCGCTCACCATACGTAAGCGCGCCGCCAACATGGCTTGTCCCTTGTAGTTTTCATCTGTACTGGACAGCACCACACCATCTTGACCAAAAATATAAATTTTTAAAATATGGTCATTTTGCTCTTTAGCCCGATCTAAAATATCTTTCAAATTAGAAATTTCAGATAAAAATAATCCCAAACTTAAATTTGACTCTATATTATTCTTTATATCCATCGCCACCACATCAGAACGAGAACGCACTAAATCAGCCAATGTTTTATCATATTTAAAATAATTAAGCAGGCTAATCATGGCTAAGGATAAACTGAGCAAAATAAAAATAGTAAAAGTAATTTTTAAGGTAAAATTCATCTTTATTCCTGAGGCACGAATTCTTTTAATACACGAAAACCTGTATAATGATTTCTACTGTTCATTTTTTCAGGATAACGCATGGCTGAACGGATAAAATGAACCCGAAAACTCCAGCCACCTCCCTTAATCACTCGCGTCATTGTTTCGGAAGAAGAAGTGCATTGTAAAGCCAATTCTCGCGTGATTTCTTCATTTAAATAAGCCGAACAAGTCCATTCCCATACGTTACCTAATGTATCGTATAAACCAAAAGCATTCGCTTGGAATTGTTTAACAGGGGCTGTGACGCTAAAGCCATCTTGACAGCGATGCCAATTTTTATCACCTGCCCAACTAGAAAAAGGATTAGTAGAAAGCGTGATTTCGTCTAAAACATTGGCGAATTGACAGGCTAAATGCGGATCATCCCCCCAAAATCGAGACGCATTTGCACCCGCCCGCGCCGCATATTCCCATTCAGCCTCAGAAGGTAAACGAAAACGAAATTTACCGTCATACTGTTGGGTCAACCAATCAGCAAAAGCAACCGCTTCATCCCATGAAACGAATACAACAGGCTGTTCATCGTCATTCAAAGTACGCTGCAAATAGTTCCGACTGTCGTGCGCCGCGACAAATTTTCGATATTGGGCGTTGGTCACTTCTGTTTCTCCCAGCCAAAATGCGTCAAGACACACCTCAGAACGAGAATACTCATCGGGATAACGTCCTTCCTCCGCTTCTTGACTACCAATGGTATAACATCCTGCGGGAATTTTTACAAATCGAATTCCTGTCACAGACTCTTGCCAAACAGTGGTGTAACGTGGTACTGTTGTAGAAGTAATCGTCGTATCTGTTTTTTCGCGGGCAGAAGTGGAGGGAGTGGAAGAGCTGATTTTGGCTATTTTTTCCTTTAATTCAGTCAATTGCGGGTAATCAGGCGCAACGACCTCTAAACGCTGTACATATCGTTTTGCTTTATCAGGCCGCTGATCGTGTACCGCTTGTCGTATCCACACCTCATAACGCTGCGCAATTGCCGCCAAACCCGCTACGGCATCAGACTGCTTGGGGTATTTTTCTAAGATTGATTTGTAACATTGATAAGCCGTCCCCGGTTGCCCAGTTAATAAGCGATCAGCCTCAAAATGAATCTGGCACGTTTGTAGCCTGGAACGCAACGCTTCGGAATCTATCGCGGATGGTGCTTGTGCTTGGGATGCCACACAAAAAGATAACCCGATAATCCCTATAACATGCTTATAACAAAAAACTTTTTTACTCATTTCTCAACCTGTTATCGCTAATGCAATTCTGGATTAAATCTTATCTTTCTCAAAAAGATTATTTTTGGTAAAATCACTTTGTTTTATTCTTCACTATAAAAAATAAAAGACCCTATTTTTAGTCAAATTAAGCCAAACGGTTAAGTTTTTATCGCAAATAATAACGCATTTTCTCGCGGTTCAAGCACCGACTTACTTAGTCAGTGGGCGCATGGTTTCAGTTGTCTGTTTCAATGGTTATTTTGAATCATAAGTACCAAAAGGAAAATAATCTGGCATATCAACATTTCTACCGCCCCCCAGCCCCCTCCTGCTAGGAGGGGGGGGAAAGAGGTTATTTTTATGGTTAAAATTTAACAAGATAACCTCATCTCTACCCCCCTCCTAGCAGGAGGGGGGTAGGGGGGGCGGTAGAAATGTGAAAATTCTGAACGCTTTTAATACCTTAATATTTTTATTTAACGACTTAATTAAAATCTTTTGACTAAACATTAACCGCCTATTTATATTACTTATTACCAAGTAAAGTACTACTTAATTAAGGTGGCGATTACAAAAAAAACGAGCTTCTGTTTAATGCTCTAAAGTAAGACTAGAAAAGCAACGCCCATTGACTCCAAAGCTAAGTTTATCATTAAATCACCGTTTTGGTCGTTATTGATAAAAATGATAATGCGGATAAATTGTCAGACTAAATAATAACCCGATTAGGGAGAACACATCTTGCTTACACACTCTGCTACGAAAAATACAACACAGACTTGGCCGACACCCATCACCTTACCTCACACCGCTGTAAACAATACAGACTCGGTTGCGGCAACTTTGCGCTTAACTCATCAATGGAACGCCTCACTTATTCAATCTTTACAAGGCGTTGCGTTTAGAGAACAATGTCCATTGGCACAAATTTTATTGGCAGGCGCATTGAGCGTTTATGCGCGCTATTCTCAACAAGAATCTATTTTGCTCAATTGGCAAGGCTCTGATAATAAAAATATTTTTCCACTTATTTTTGAAATTTCCCTGCTTGATCCGTTCAACGAAACCTTAACAAAAATTCGTGCCAACCTTATTGCTGCTTTGCAACAACCATCTATTGCTTCTGATTCATTAACTTATCCTATTGATAAGATTGATAATTATGAAAATACGCTTTATCCTGTTTTGACTCAATTGTATTTTTCTGAAACCGCACAACAGCCACCTGCTTGGCTGACAGGTTGGGGAATTACATTAGAATGGCAAGATAAGCAATTGATTTCAAATCTCTATGCTCCAGCTCACGTGCCAATAAATACGTTATCGCGCTGGTTTGGACATTGGCAAAACCTACTGGAATCTGCGCTAAATTTACCGACAGTGCCTGTTGCGCGCTTGCCTTTATTGTGCGCTGCGGAATGGCAATATTTGATCAACCACCTCAATTCCACCCCCAAACCCGTGTCAATCGGTTCTGTGTTGACGCGCTGGCAGCATTTTGTCGCACAAAAACCGCATGATTTGGCTTTCATTTCTGAGTCGGATCGTTATTCTCATTATCAATTAAATCAAAAGGTTAATCGTTTAGTGCAGGCGTTAATTGCGGCGGGTGTGCATAAGAATACGTTGGTAGGGGTGTATGTATCTCGTTCAGCGGGAATGGTGATTTCGATTTTAGCCGTGCTGAAGGCGGGCGGGGCTTACGTGCCGCTAGACCCCAGTTATCCCGCGTCCCGTTTAGCCTACATGGTTGCCGACACGCAATTGAGCGTATTAATTACCGAAAAAGCCCTGCAAAGCCACCTGTCTGCGCCCCATGCGCATTATTTGTGCTGGGACGAGGAGCAGCAGGAGCAGCAGGTCGGAGTAGAGGAAAATGCGCACACAACGCCTCTGTCAGAGCCAGCAGTTGCCCTGACAGGCGATGAATTGGCATACGTTATTTACACGTCTGGCTCGACGGGAACGCCCAAAGGTGTGGCTGTCACCCATCGTAATCTGTGTCATTATGTGGATGCCATGCCCGAACCGTTACAGTTCAGTGCGGATTCAGTGTATTTGCACACGGCTTCGTTTGGTTTTTCGGCTTCGGTGCGTCAACTTTTTGTGCCGTTATGTAACGGTGTTCCTGTTGTATTAGCCAGTAGCGCGCAACGTGCTGATCCCAGTGCTTTATTTGCTTTAATTCAGCGGGAAAAAGTGACACATGTTGATTTTGCGCCCTCTTATTGGCGACATTGTTTGGAGCATTTGCTGCATTTACCGCCTGCCACACGGGAAATTTTATTAAATAATCGCTTATCTTGCATTTTATCTTCGGCTGAACCTTTATGGTCAGATTTGCCGTATCGTTGGCGGTATGAATTGGGGCAATTAACCCGTTGCGTGAATATGTACGGGCAAACAGAAACAGTAGGCATGGTCACGGCTTATTCGGTGAATAATCAAGATTTATTAGAGTCCGCATTAACCCATATTCACACCGTGGCAATTGGTCGTCCAATTAAAAATATTCAAGCCTATATTTTAGATCAATATCAACAACCTGTTCCCATTGGCATTCAAGGTTATTTGCATGTTTCTGGGGGGCAAATTGCTCGCTATTATTTAAATTTACCTGAGAAAACGGCGGCCACTTTTATGCGCCATCCTTTCTCCACTGATACTCAAGCAATTTTATGCAACACAGGAGATTTGGCGTGTTTTCGAGAAGAGGGGACGATTGAGTTTATTGGGCGACAAGATAATCAGATTAAAATCCGTGGTTTTCGGGTTGAATTAGGCGAAATAGAAATTGTTTTATCTAAGCATCCTGCGATTAAACACATTGCGGTATTAACCGATGAAATAGGTTTAGACAATAAACGTTTAGTGGCGCATATTATTCCTGCCGATACCTGCGTTCTGACTCAAGAAAAGCAAAAGCAAGATTTAATTCGTGAATGGCGGAATTTTGCGGAATCTCATTTATTTCCTTATATGGTGCCAAATCTTTGGTTATTACATGCTGAATTTCCGCGTTTACCTAATGGAAAATTAGATCGTTGTGCTTTATCGGAACAGTCTAAAAACTATTCTTATCAAGAAGTTAGTATTAGTTCTGAGTCAGAACAGGTTGCCAAATTAACTCAATTGTGGCAACAAGTTTTGCAGTTAAAAACACTGAATCTTCATGATAATTTTTTTGAATTAGGTGGGGATTCTTTATTGGCAGGTCGATTAATTCAAGCCATCAATCAAGCCTTTAATAGTGAATTTTCTGTTTTAACTTTATTTGCTGCACCCACCATTGCCCAATTCTCTCAACAATTGCAATCTGCTATTGTTATGGAATGGCCAAAATTACAAGCCATTTCTCGCACGGATCATTTGCCTATTTCTGCCACACAACATCGTTTATGGTTCTTAGATCAATTACAACCCAATAATCCTGTTTATAATATGTTAGGGGTGTTTCGATTGCGTGGTGTTATTGACGTGATGCGTTTAAAGCAAACTTTTTACGCTATTTCTTTGCGTCAAGAAGTTTTAAGAATGTTTTTTAAGAAAACTGCACACCATGATATTGAAGCGCAATTAGTACCCACCATTAACCTTGATTTTAGCCATGCTGATTTGCGTTTAATAGCCGCTACGGTTAAAGAGCGGGAGCAGATAGCAGAGCAGTATTGTTTAAATGCTGCACAACAGCCTTTTGATTTATCAATTGCGCCATTGTGGCGGGTTTTAATATGGCAGATGGATGAAAATCATTATTGGTGTGCGATTATTATGCACCATATTATTTCTGATCAATGGTCTTATCGGATTTTCTTACAAGAATTATTGGCGCATTATCAAGCGAATTTAGAGCCATATTCTATTGCGCCATTACCCTTTCAATATCTTGATTTTGCCGCATGGCAACAGCACATATTGCGACAACAACGGTTTGCACAACAAGTGGATTATTGGTTACAGACCTTAGCCAATGCGCCGACGTTATCTACTTTTCCCACTGATTTTCCACGTCCTGCACAACAAAACTTTATCAGTGCCTGTATTAAATTTCAATGGAGTGAAGAATTAACGCGCCAATTAAAAGCGTTAAGTCGTGCGGAAAGTACCACGTTATTTACGACGTTATTAACTGCATTTAAAATTTTATTACACCGCTATAGTGAACAAGATGATTTATTAATTGGTTTACCTGTGGCTTATCGTCCTTTTCCTGAATTAGAATCTTTAATGGGTTTCTTTGCCAATACCGTCGTGGTGCGCAGTGATTTATCGACAGTTTCTCATTTTCGCCAATTATTACAACAAGTGAAGCAACGCACCCTAGAGGCCTATAGCCATCAAGATGTGCCATTTACTCAAGTGGTGGCTTTAGCGCGTCCCATTCGTCAAAATAACCATAATCCGTTATTTCAAATTATGCTGAGTTTTTTAGATGAATCTTGGTCAGAATTAATGCAAGGTGAGCAATTCACCATTGAACGCATTCATTTATCTAAATCAACCAGCGATTTTGATTTATTTTTGACTTTATATGAAGATGAGCATTGTCTTTGTGGAACAATGGCTTATGATGTTTCTCTCTTTCGAGAAGAGACGATTAATCGCTTGCTTTATCACTATGAAATTTTGTTAGGCAACATTTTACAACAGCCTGATAAAAAAATAAGTTTGTTGTCATTTGATACAGAAATAAGTGTCAAAAAAACTCAAGCTGAATGGGAAACTTTTGAGCTTTAATTTTCTACAGACAAAATTTAATAATCGGAGGCAAAAATGACTTTAAGTCAATTATTAATGACTTTAAAACAGCTTAATGTTAAGCTTGTTTTAGAGCAAGAAAAATTACATATTGATGCACCTAAAGGTATTTTAAATAATGAATTAAAACAGGCATTGACTCAATATCGAGAAGCACTGATTAATTATTTAAAGCCGCCTATGATTTCTCTTTTTGAAAATCTGGCTTATTTTGCTGAAAAAACACCAGAAGCGATTGCGGTGATTGATAGTGAAGGACAGCAATTAACTTATGCCGAATTGGAGAAAAAAACCAATCAATTAGCACATTTTTTACATCAACATCATTTGACTAAAAATCGGCAAATTGGTTTATATACCCATCCGTCATTGGCGCGAATTATTGGTTTATTGGGGGTGTTAAAAGCGGAGTCGGCTTGTTTTGTGTGGCATCCTGATTATGTGCTACCAAATACGCAGCAAAAACACATTCAACGCCTAGATGCCGTGTTGACACAGGATGATTTATTTGCGCATTTGTTTCCGATGGCGGGGGATAAATTGCTGAATCTTAGCGATCCGCATTGGTCAGATTACCCAGATACGCCACCCACTTACCTTTCACAACCCTTTGATTTACAAACAATTGCCTATCAAATTTACACCAGTGAAAACATGGTGATGGCCATTTCCCACCGCGCCGCGTGGCAGCGTTTAAATGAGCTACAACACTTACACCCGTTATCAGTAACCACGACACTGTTACATAACACTTTGTTACACCGTGAGGTTGGATTTTGGGAAATTTTGTGGCCGCTACAGCATGGGGCAACCATTGTTATTGCAGGGCGCGACGTAATAAGCACTTTGCGAGAACAAGCGGTTAATGTGGCTTTTTTAACGCCGCCGCAATTGGTTTGTTTAAGTGAATTACTTAACGAATTACCTAATTTACAAGTCATCATTGGTTGTGGTCAGGTGTTGGCGCAATATGTTGCACAAAAATGCTTACATTTACGTCCCGACATTCATTTGTATCATCTGTTTACCACGCCAGAAGCCGAGCCTGTATTATCTTACTGTTGCGAAATAATGCCAGAAAATGAAGAGGTTACTGGTTTTGTTCCACTGATGCCGCCATTTTCTTCTGATCATCTTCAGATTGTAGATCGTTTTATGCAGCCCACGCCAACAGGTGTTGTGGGAGAATTGAGTTTATTGGCCAGATGTCATGCCTATGATTTGACTCACCCGCAAGTGGAGACCCTTTTGCGCACGCATAAACGCGCTCGTTGGTTGGAAGGAAATCGTTTAGAATTGCTTGGTGGAACAGAACGTTATGCGTGGCATCAAGGGTTACGCATCAATTTGAACACCATTGAAACCTTGTTGCTGCGTGAACCCAGCGTGTCCGAATGTGTGGTGTTAGAAAAAAATACAAGTCAGGTCACTGATACGGTATTAATCGCTTTTATTGTATCTCAATCAGGATTTTCCGCACAACGTTTACAACAATTTTTATGGGATCAGGCTGCGACATCATCGCAACTCCCTGATTATTATGTTTCTTTAACGAATTTGCCGCGGCTGTCTAATGGTGCAGTTGATGAGGCCTTGTTATTAAGTTTACCGATTTTTGATGAAAAAATAACGAATAAAAAAAATACAAAATGGGCAATGATCCAGCATGATTGTATTTTAACAACACCTCCTTTGCATTTAAGTCAATTATTACCCGCACATTTATTGCCAAAAAATAGTTTTCATTCCACCGTTCATTCCGTTTCTGATAAGGTAAAACTTGATTCTGATTCCAGCGTTATTCCTGAACGTCCTTTGGCTTTTAGTGACGGTGGTGCATTAACTCTTCCTCAAGATGCCCCTTTAACTTTAACTGAGGCTTTATTACGCACGGCTAAAAATCATCCGAATAAGGGAATTATTTATGTAGAAAATAGCGATACCGTTATTTTCCAAAGCTATGCTGATTTATTGCAGCAAGCACGGCAAATTCTGGCAGGATTGCAAGCAAAGGGCTTAAAACAAGGGGATCGCGTGATTTTGCAAGTGCAACATTTGCGGGATCATTTCAGTAGTTTTTGGGCCTGTGTTTTGGGTGGATTTACTCCTTTAACAGTGGCGATTGCGCCCACTTATCGCAGTAAAAATGCGGTGGTGAATAAACTTTATAATATTTGGACATTACTAGAACAGCCTGTTATTTTAACCAGCGACAATTTATATGCAGAAATCGCGCAGTTAAAAGAGTTATTTAACGATAATCAAATAAATTTATTATCGGTAGATACCTTAAAATCCTATTCATCAGAACAAGCGGTTTTATATCCTGCTAATCCTGATGACATTATGTTTTATCAATTAAGTTCTGGCAGTACAGGAACGCCTAAATGTATCCAAGAACGGCATTATAGTCTGGTGTGTCACATTCATGGATCGCAGCAATTTAACGGGTATTGTAGCGATGATGTTTCACTGAATTGGTTGCCTAGAGATCATGTGGTGCCTATTTTAACTTATCATTTAAAAGACACTTATTTAGGCTGTCAGCAAATTCAATTAAAAACTGAGCATGTTTTAAATGATCCGCTGTGGTGGTTGACTTATTTAGAGCGGTATCGCGTGACGCATTCTTGGTCGCCTAATTTTGGTTTTAAATTGGTCAGTGATCGTTTAAAACAATTAAAAGAACCGCGTCATTTTGATTTATCAGCGATTAAATTTTTAATGAATGCAGGCGAGCAAGTCACTCGTTTAGTGGTGCAAGATTTTTTAGAAATGACCGCACCTTTTGGCATCACCGCACAGCGCATTCAACCCGCATTTGGCATGGCTGAAGTCTGCACTTGCATGACTTATCACAATGATTTTGATTTAAATCAAGGTGTGATTCGAGTGGCTAAATCCACTTTAGATCGAGACTTGCAATTCACCGATCCAACAGATACCCATGGGATTGATTTTATCCATTTAGGGCCGCCCATGCGCGGAGTGCAAATTCGCATTGCCGATCATGAGAATAAAACGGTTAAAGAAGGCGTTATTGGTCGCTTTCAAATTCGCGGCGAAGTGGTCACACCAGGTTATGTGAATAATGACGCGGCAAATACAGAATCTTTTGTGGGAGAAAATTGGTTTAATTCGGGTGATTTGGGATTTATTTTAAACGGCTGTTTAACGTTAACAGGGCGTTTAAAAGAAATGATTATTGTGCGCGGTGCAAATTTTTATTGTTACGAAATTGAGGATGTCGTCAATAGCATTGATGGCGTAGAACCTACGTTTACAGGCACGTGCGCGGTCAACAACGAACATGAAGGCACAGAAGGCTTGGCGATTTTTTTCGTCCCTAAAGCCTTTACAGGCGACATTACGCCCGCAATAAAGGCATTAATCGACACCATTCGCCGTCAAGTGAGTCAAACATTAGGCATTTCTCCTGCGATTATTATCCCGTTAAAACAAAATGAATTTCCCAAAACCACCAGTGGAAAAATTCAACGCGCACAATTAAAAACTAATTTATTATCTGGCAATTACCAAACCATTTTACATCAAATTGATGTGGCGCAAGCCAATGATCAGACTTTACCCGATTGTTTTTATCGTCCCATTTGGCAATTAGCCCATATTTATAGTCAACAATCCAGTCAAAATATCTTGGCGATTTTAGTTTTTTCTAATCAAGTAGAATGGGTAACAGCCATTGCCAATCACTTTAAAAATGCAGTGGTCAATGTGCAAGCGGGCGATTGTTTTCAGAAATTAAATAGTTACTGCTATCAAATTAATCCCACTCAGCCCTCAGATTATGTGCAGTTATTCTCTGCATTAGCTGAACAAAAAATGTTATTTAATCGCATTGTGCATTGTTGGAGTTATGAAAATAGCACGTTGCCATTCAGTTTTGATCAAGCCCAATATTATGGGATTCATAGTGTGCGTTATTTGCTACGCGCTATATTGCCTTTTCAAGATACTTTATTGACTGTCGATGGTTATTATTTACCGCGATTACTGGTGATTTCTCGCCACACACAAATTGTTTTTGAACAAGAACCATTGCATTATTATCATGCTCATTTACCTGCGTTATTGAAAACATTGGCGCAGGAATTAATGGGTTTAACATTAAAACATCTTGATTTAAGCCATGAAACCACAGGTGGTTTATTAAAGATATTAGCTGCTGAATTTAATAGCGTACATTCCGCCGTAGAAATCGCTTGGCGACAACAACAGCGTTGGCTGCCTTTTTTGCAAAAAGTGAGCTTCCAAGCACCTGACAATCATTATTCTTTGCCATTAAAAACCACAGGTTTTTATTTAATCACAGGCGGTTTAGGTGGTATTGCCGCTAAAATCGCACAAGAATTGCTGCAACAAAACGGCTATCATTTGCTATTAATTGGGCGTAAAGAAAAGACTTCTTTAACGCCAGAACAGCAACAACAATATCGCCAATTACAACAACAAGCAAAAGCGCATGATTGCCATTTGGCTTATGTGTGTGCAGATATTACTGATTTGGATTCATTACGAACGGTAATTAGCCATTATCAAAACGACTGGCAATTACCCTTATTAGGGGCTTGGCATTTAGCGGGCGTTTATGAAGAACGTTTGTTAATAGAATATGATGATTCCGCTTGGCAATTAGCGATGGCTGCGAAAATAAATGGGGCTTTGGTTTTGCATGAATTATTGCAACATAGTGAACAACCTTTTATTGTCTATTTCTCTTCGGTATTAAGTCATTTTAGCGGTGCAATGATTGGTGCTTATGCGTGTGCTAATCGTTTCTTAGAACGTTTTGCCTATTATCAACGTCAACAAGGGATAGATAGCCGCTGTTTTAGCTGGAGTACATGGCAAGAATTAGGCATGAGCGCGGGTTATCAAGGTAAAGCGGCTTTAGAAGCACGCGGAATGCTTTCTTTATCGCTCACACAAGGTTTACATGCGGTTAATATTGCGTTGTGGCATCAATTACCTTATGTTTTAATTGGCTTAAATGGACAACAACCTTTTGTTCGAGCGCATCGCTTAATTCCTTGTCAATTAACACAATGTTTAACGCTTTATTATGATAAAAATTACAGCGAATTAGCCGAAATTAAACAGCCTTGGTATGATCATTTTGGGACGGCATTAATTTATGAAAAAGTGGCTTTGGAGCAATTGCCTTTAACCGAACAAGGAGAGTGTGATAAAGCGGCATTATTGGCTTTAACGTTACAGGAACATCACTCAACGCCAATAGCCCCACGCAGTGCTTTAGAACAACGTTTATTAAGCATTTGGCAGCGGGTTTTAAAGCAAAATAATATGGGAGTGATGGATAATTTCTTTCAATTGGGTGGCCATTCGCTTTTAGCGATGCACTTAATGACTGAAATTCAAAATGAATTTAAAGTGACTTTGCCTTTATCTGTTTTATTTGCTCAACCTACAGTGGCGCATTTGGCAGAAAAATTAAGCCAAATGGAAACATCGGTTTTAATGCCTTCGGAACAAGAGCATTTATGGGTATATTTTAGTGAAATTGCTCCGAGTTCTTCTAAACCGTTATTATTCTGCTTTCCGGGCTTGACGGGGAATCCTATTTATTTGCAAACGTTAGCGAATTATTTACAGCCTGATATTGATTTGCTCAGTATCCAAACACCGAAAATTGAGGAAAAAACGGTTGAAGCTTTAGCTGCGTTTTATTTAAAAATGATTCGGCAAAAGCAAGCGACGGGGCCTTATTATTTAAGTGGGCATTCTTTCGGCAGTTATTTGGCTTTTGAAATCGCACAACAATTGCTGGCACAAGGAGAAACGGTGGCGCAATTAATCGTGATGGATATTCAAGCTCCCGTACCCGCATTTGCTTTGACAGATACCATGCCATTAGACACTTTTCAATGGTTAAAGAAATGGCAAACATTATTGATGCGATTATCAGGAAAAACTTTACTTATTCCTCTTGATGATCAAACAACATTAAGTGATGAATTAGCAAAAAATGTAGCCTTTGATTGGCTCAAACAATCTGAGTTATTACCCGATAATGCCGATCAGACGCAAGCGGAATCTATTCTGTCTATTTTCCAAACCAATACGATGGCTTATTATCGCTACCAAAGCCCAGCAAAATGGCAAGGAACGCTGCATTTATTGCACTGTCAACATACGGTATCTGGTAGAATGGATGAGGCAAAAACAAATGATTCTGTTCCCGTCGATTTATATTGGCAATCACTTTGTGATCGGGCAGTGAATGTTCAATTCATTGCAGGAGAACATTTCACCATGACTAAAGAGCCTTATGTTCGTACTTTAGCCGAAAAAATTAAGGAATTATTAGGTGTTAAATTAAAATAATGGTTGATTTTATTTAGCGAGCAGATGCAATGACAAAAGACAGTTTGTTTTAAGAAACAGACTGTCTTTTTTTATAAAAGATCGCATTATTCATGCGTTATTTACAATGGCTTAATATAACGACATTGCGGATAATGGCTGCAACCATAGAATGGTGAGCCAGCATGGTGTCCACGTTTTGCCATGCGCAAAACCAGCGCATGACCGCATTTAGGACAAATATTTGGGTTAGAAAAGCGTTTTTCTAATGTGGCAATATGCGCCCGATGAGTCGCCCAACTTTTAGGCAGCATTCCACTTTTTAAAGTAGCCACCATATACCGCACTTCTGCATCGGAAAATAACACTTGGGTATGGCTTTTAATATAGGAAATATAACCGCTTTTCATCACATTTTTAGGCAGCGGTGTTTTAAATTCACAATTCCCCCAAAACATCACAATAGAAAATAATTTATGATGTTCCACATCTAAAAATGCAGATAAGGCTTTAGTGTGGCGATAATTCTGGTGTAATGGATTTTGAAAAGGATACTTTTTATCAAAAAATTGTTGCATCCATTGTGGACTTTTCTCATCTCCAAAAATCCAGCCATTCATATTTTTTGTTTCCACCACAAATAAACCATAACGGGAAATAATGACGTGATCAATTTGCGTGGTGCCATTTTCTGTGGGAATGGTCACATTATTAATATCAATATAAATACTGGAATCGAGAAATATCTTTTTCGCTAATGTCCCCTGAATCTCCCCCATCCAACCTTTAAACCATGATCGAATTGACATGTGAATACACCTCTTTTTTCTAAGATGCTTTAAGTTTACTTTTTATGCCATTTTTGTACTATTGTATTTTTAACGCGACGCTATTGCAAGTCCATTTTAAAGGGCTTGAATCAAAAAATAGCCTGTCTTTTCTGTTTAAGATGACTCGCCCCATTAAAAACGGTTTTGTCGTTTGCACGCTTGTGGTAAATTGGCCATAAAACTCATAGAGATACTTGCTGATCGACATGTAAAGCGAGTGTTATTGTATTCAACAACTGATAAGATTAATAATACCATGATTCGTAGTGTTGCTGATATTCGTCAAGCCTTTTTAGATTATTTTGCAAAACAAGGACATACTATTGTTGCCAGCAGCCCTTTAGTTCCCGGTAACGATGCCACTTTGTTGTTTACCAATGCGGGAATGGTGCAGTTTAAAGAAACCTTTTTAGGTCATGAATCGCGTCCTTATGTGCGTGCGACAACAGCACAGCGTTGTGTACGTGCGGGCGGCAAGCACAATGATTTAGATAATGTAGGTTATACGGCACGTCATCATACTTTTTTTGAAATGTTAGGCAATTTTAGTTTTGGTGATTATTTTAAACGCGAAGCCATTGAATATGCGTGGGATTTTCTGACTCGTGTGTTGCAATTGCCGCCAGAAAAATTATGGGTGACAGTGTACGAAGAAGATGATGAAGCGGCTGATTTGTGGTTGAAACACATTAAAGTCGATCCACAGCGTTTTTCTCGCTGTGGTAAAAAAGATAATTTTTGGATGATGGGAGATACAGGGCCTTGTGGGCCGTGTTCTGAAATTTTTTATGACCACGGAGAAGCGGTTTTTGGCGGGCCGCCCGGTAGTCCAGATGAAGACGGAGACCGCTATATTGAAATCTGGAATTTGGTTTTTATGCAGTATAACAGAAATGCCAGCGGTCAATTAACGCCGTTGCCGCGTCCTTCGGTGGATACGGGCATGGGTTTGGAACGGTTGTCTGCGGTTTTACAAAAAGTACACAGTAATTATGAGATTGATTTATTTCAACATTTGCTCGCTGCGGTAGGCGAGTTAGCTGGCACGAGCGATTACACGAACAGTTCAATGCGGGTCATTGCCGATCACATTCGGGCGTGTGCGTTTTTGATTGTGGATGGGGTGGTACCGTCTAACGAAGGCCGCGGTTATGTTTTACGTCGTATTATTCGCCGTGCCATTCGCCATGGTCATAAATTGGGTTTACGAGAGCCGTTTTTTCATCAATTGGTGGATGCCTTAGATCGAGAAATGGGCGAGGCTTATCCCGAATTACGCGCCTCTAAAGATGTCGCACGCAAAGTATTATTGCAAGAAGAACAACGCTTTGCCGACACTTTAGATCAAGGTATGAAAGTGTTTGAGCAGGCGATTGGGGAATTGACGGGGACAGAAATTCCGGGTGAGTTAATTTTCCGTTTATACGATACTTATGGTTTTCCGACGGATTTAACGGGCGATATTGCGCGGGAACGGGGTTTACGCTTAGATATGGATGGTTTTGAGGCGCAAATGTCGGCACAACGGGCGCGAGCGCGGGCTGCCAGTCAATTTACTGCCGATTGGTCGCAAAATCAGGCGCAATCCGACTTGCAAAGTGAGTTTAAAGGCTATGAAACGGCGCAAATTCAAGCGGCCGTCGTGGCAATGTATGAAAATGGTAACGCCGTAGAACAAATAACCGCGGGACAAAAAGCGCAGGTGATTTTGAATGACACGCCGTTTTACGCTGAGTCGGGCGGTCAAGTGGGAGATCGCGGAGAATTACAATTAGCCCATGGGGGCTGTTTTGTGGTGGAAGACACGCAAAAAATGGGCAAAGCCATTGTTCATATTGGAGAATTGACGCAAGGTATTTTGCGCGTTGGCGACCGTGTGACTGCCCACATTGATGAATCGGCACGCACAGCCATTGCGCGCCATCATTCAGCCACTCATTTATTACATGCTGCATTACGCAAGCAATTGGGTGAACATGTCAAACAAAAAGGCTCTTTGGTCAATGCAGATCGTTTACGCTTTGATTTTTCTCATTTTGAACCCGTTTCACCCGATCAATTACGTGCTTTAGAATACGCTGTAAATCAGCAAATTCTAAGCAATTATCCCGTAGAAACTGAGTTAATGGCTTTAGAACACGCCATGAATAGCGGTGCAATGGCTTTGTTTGGTGAAAAATACGAAGAACAAGTTCGTGTATTGCGTATGGGGCAGTTTTCCACTGAATTGTGCGGCGGAACACATGTAAAACGGGTGGGCGACATTGGTTTGTTCAAAATCGTCAGTGAGACGGGAGTCGCCGCTGGAGTACGCCGTATTGAAGCGATTGCAGGCTTAAATGCCTTACAGTGGGTGAATCACACCGAACATTGTTTAACCCAAGCCGCACAATTATTACGCACCGTGCCTGATGAATTAGAAGCGCGCATTAAACAGTTGCAAGAACAAGTACGGCAACAAGAGAAAATGTTGGAGAAAATGCAGGCGAAATTGGCCAGTAATCGCGGTCAAGATTTATTAAGCGAATCTTGTGAATTGGCCGCAGGGATACGTTTATTGGTGGCTGAATTGGAAAGTTTAGACGCAAAACAATTGCGCGACACTTTGGATCAAGTGAAAAGTAAATTAGATCAGAGCGATGGCGTGATATTATTAGCCAGTATTAAAGACGCTAAAGTGTCCTTAATTGCAGGAGTCACCAAAGGCTTAATGAATAAGGTAAAAGCAGGTGATTTGGTTAATTTTGTGGCGCAGCAAGTCGGAGGGCGCGGCGGCGGCCGTCCCGACATGGCACAAGCAGGCGGAACACAACCTGAAAACTTAGCTTCTGCTTTGGCCAGCGTTGCCGCTTGGGTGAAAGAACGCTTGTGATTTTTTCTTAATCACTAATTTAGCGCGCATTAAGAGGAATAATGTTAGATTAAAAATAACATTATTCCTCGTTGTTTTTTTCTTACCATAAAGAGGGTTATGTGCATGAAATCGCCACTGGTATTGCAACCAATTACGGCCGAGAGAAATTTATATGATGTGCTGAAAGTGCCTCATGATGCCACTGATGCTGATATTCAGAAAGCCGCAGAGCAATTGATCACGCTTTATCAAGCACAAATTGAACAAAATCCACAAGCCCAACTGTGGCTTGATGAAGTGCAAGATGCTTATAAAATTTTATCAAGTCCTTATCGTCGTAATGCTTATGATATTTCTTTAGAAGAACAGCATTTAGAAACGAAAATTAACGCGAGCGTTTTAGATAAATTAGAACAAATTAAAAAACTTGGCCAACACACGTTAGATCAAATTTTAAATCATTTATCCGATAAGACCGAAGCTTTAAAAAATCATTTGGCTAAAATGGAAAAATCGAGTGAATCCGTCGCTGAGGAGTCGCCACCGATTCAAGCTGTGCAACAGAATGCGCCCGTGTTGGATGAATCCCCTGTGCGTATTATTACTTTACCCATTCCCTTAGCGCAAACGAAAAAAGATAATTTATTGCCTGATGAAAAATTATTAAAACGGGCTTATATTCATCCTTTATTTATCTTTGATTTTTGGGGTTTATTTTTAACGGTGATTGCGGGTTATTTTCTTTATACTGATTCTTATGAATTGCACCAAACCAGTCCTATGGTCAGTGTCATTTTTCCTGATATGATCAACCGATTTTTACCTGCGACTTGGATAGAATTTTTAAATCCTATTTCTATTTGGACTTTGGGTATTTTATTATTATTTATGATTGGGATTTTAATTTTATTAGAAGTGATTTTGACGCAATTAAGCACTCAATTTTTAATTACTTCTCGTCGTTTGATTTTGAGAAAAGGGATTATTTGGCGCACGGAAGTTGAATTAAAAATGCCGCAATTAGACAGCATTTCTATTCAAAGCAGTTTATTAGGACGATTATTAAATTATGGCGAATTTACTGTAATTGGCGTGGGAGGAACTAGACTTTATTTTCCCCATTTAATGCAGCCCAAGAAAATACGGCAATTGTTATGGGAAATGTTAGCCGTTTCTGAATTAAGGCAATAAGCCTGTTGGTGCGTAAGATTCAGGCGATTGTACATTGGGTAAATAGCGTTGAAAATCTTGCAAATCACCGTTTAAACTGGCCGTTTTGACCACCACAGGACGTAAGAAAATCACTAATTCCGTTTTAGTATATTGATCATTGCGATAGCTGAATAAATCGCCCACCCATGGCAGTTTAGACAACACGGGGACACCCGCGGTTTGTTTTTCCATATTGTCTTGCATTAACCCCCCAATCACGGCAATATCTTGGTGATTGACCTTTAATATAGACTCAATTTCTCGCACTTGAATCTCAGGAATTTCACTGATCACATTAGCTTCAGCCAATTCAGGATTAGGGTCTTTTTTAAAGCCTAATACTCTGGAAATAGTCGGGCGAATATTTAATGTCACCACGTCATCACCACCAATTTGAGGCGTGACCGCCATCACCAATCCTACGGGGACGGTGTTGACTTGCGTCTCATAAGTCACTCGTCTCGCACCACTGACTAAAGAAGCCTCAGCCACTTCCACTTTAATGGTGAAATAAACTAAATTATCCACCACTTTTAATATCGCGGTTTGATTATTTAATACCATTAATTTAGGACTCGATAACACTTTCACCGAGCCAAATTGTTCCAGCATTTTTACACTGGCAGAAATATCGCCAATTTTACTGTTTTTATTTTGGTATTGAATGGCGTAAAAAGGTGCGCCTGATAATGCCGCCGCAATGTTTTGTTGAAGATAAGTAAAATCACCATCAATTCGTTGCCAATCAATTCCCGCTTGATACTGATCATTTAAACGCACCTCAGCCACGGTGGCTTCAATTAAAACTTGTCTTTTTACACTGTCCACCACTTTATCTAAAAATCGGCTAATGTCTTCGTGTTGTTTACGCGTAGCCAATACGCTAATGGTGCCGCTTTCTGGATTGATAACAATATGATTTTCTACATTAGCCGCGGTGGTCACAGAATTTTGTAATAAAATGGCTTTAATATTTTGCGTTAAGCGTCCCCATAAATCATGAGTCGCTTGATTTTTAATGGTGGTGGTAGAATTATTGCCTTCTAATGACCCGCCGCTGCCTTCAGTGACATTGACACTGCCAGTTTTTGCCACTTGAGTCGCTACGCTGACTTCGCTGGTGCTTTCTCGCGCCATGTTGACGTAACCGACAGAATAAACACGAAAAATAGGTTTATCAGGGAAAATTTTAATGTAATTATCACTCACTTCATACACCATATCCAGTTGCTGTGAGAGTCGCTCTAAAATCTGCACCAGCGTTTGATTCAGTGCGTTTAGGCTGATGTTGCCTGTTACATCGGGATGAATATCAATGTTATACTTTGCTTCGCGGGCTAGGGCAAACAGTAGTTTTTCAATCGGCACATTATCGACCACAATAGTATACTGTTCGGGTACGGTGACAGGTTCTGGCGGCGGCAACAAAGGAACGTGTAAAACAGGTGGCGGTATTTCTGTTGCAGGCGCAGGGATTTCCTGTTGACTTAAATGCCCCGGAGAATGAAGCGGCGGCTTGGGCGCACATCCAAACGAGAAGGTAACGCTGCCGAGCAATAAACTCACACGCAAACGGGTGGAAAAGCGATCAAGCAATATCATGAAAGTGCGATTGAAAACGATGAAATGGAGAGGTGATTTGTTTTAAAGATAAGCCTAAAAACAGATGGTGTAAATTCTAGGAATCTCTACGGTATTTTAATCGAATTTGTTTTTAGAAAAAAGGGGAGTAAAATGAATTTAAAATCTGTTTTGCTCCCCTGTTTTGTTTTAGGGCAAAGGGCCAATATAATTGGCTTCAAAACGAATATCAGTACTCAGACAAGTGGTGGCTTCGCCACCGTTCCCCGTGAAGTAAGTCACGGCGTGCCATATTTCACCAGCAATATGCGTGGGAGTGTCAAACTGACCAAAGCCATACAGTGGAAAACTACGCCCCGGTGTTAAGGCCGCAAAATTGCCATTTTCGTCAAAATCAACATATTGGGAAAAAATCACCATTCCATCTGGACTGGTTCGCAGTCTAAATGTCGTACCTAAACCCCAATTCAGCCCCATACATGCGGGCTTTAATTGGAAACGTATTTTTTTAACCTGACCGCCAACCACTTCAAATGTGAATGATTCACCTTGCGTCGTGCCTCCACCGTAAACACCGTCTTGCGGAGTCACCGCATAAACGTTGATTAAACCAGTAAAGAAAAAAAAGACTAAAGCAATAATAATTTTCATTGTGAATTCCTGAGCATAATCACCAAAATAAAATAGAGAATGAAAACTCTAAAAATAAACATATCATTCGTTATAATTTATTGCAATTCTATTGCAAAATAAGCGAGTAATTAACAATAGATGTTAAATGAATCTTTTTAATTCTAGCAAAATTATTGTCATTATGCCAGTATTGTCTGAAGTGTTTTAGTATGGAACTGTTTTATCTGGGGATCAAAAATATGTCATTATTTTTTAAAATGCGTTTTAGTTTTTTGCTGATGCTGCTCGCGCTGTTGAGTGCGTGTGCTAAAGTGCCGACCCATGAGGGCTGCTATGTGGCGGAGCCGTATGTCAATGGGCGTTATGTGGGCGCATGCGATACGTTTCGCCGCGCCCACGGCCAAGGTGTCGCACAAGGCACAGACACTTACAAGGGCGAATTTAACGCCGGGGTGATCGAAGGTTGGGGGCTTTATACGTGGTCGAATGGGGCAACGTTTTGTGGACAATTTAAAGCAGGAAAAATGTCAGGCGTGGGTATCTACACAGACAGCAGCGGCAAACGTCAGGAAGGCATTTGGAACGGCACGCAACGGGTCGAAACCTATCAAACTGGCCGTTTAACCTGTACAATTCGATAATTCGTTATTTTAAAATTCTACCTTTCACATGGAGGATATTCCATCATGGAACAACCCGGCAGTTCGATGTTTAATTTTTTTCGGCGTATTTTCAATCCGTTGAGTGCGCCCAGTGGTCCTTCCGTTCCCAATACGCCACCCAACGCCCCATCACAAGATATACCGGGACGTTTTCCCACAAATCTCAGTCAAAATAATCCCACTATGATGCGACAATTACAAGAAGTATCGCAATATAAAGGCATTATTGAATTGGCGGCGAACCGCTACCAATTCCCGCCTGCTGTATTATGTGGCATTGGTTCGCGGGAATCGCATTGGGGATTGGCGTTAAAACCGCAGGGGCCGGGGGGACGTGGTGATTTTGTGCGGCGACCGCCGCGTGGTTCGCGTACCACACCAGAACCGCCAGATGGTCCCGGTTATGGTCGTGGTTTAATGCAGATTGATTACGACTGGCACGAATTCGCTCGCACGGGAGCATGGCATGATCCCAGAGAAAACATTTTATATGCTTGTCAAGTTTTAGATCAAGCCAGAACATTTTTAACGCGTAAAGGTTTGCCTAAAGAATTATTATTGCGTGGTATTTTAGCCGCTTATAATGGCGGTGCAACGGCCGCTTGGAATGCGCACAGTGCAGGTTTGGATATTGATGCCAATACAACCGGTAAAGATTATTCCAAAGATGTATTAAATCGTTCGGGTTGGTTTCAATTACAAGGTTGGCGTTAATAAGGATTTAATACGATGCCATTAAACAGTGAACAAGTGCGTTATTTGCGCGGGTTAGCACACCATTTAAAACCCGTGGTGATGGTGGGACAAAAAGGGGTGAGTGAAACGCTATTAGCAGAAGTGGATCAGGCGTTGGCACATCATGAATTAATCAAGGTGAGCATTGCCAGTGATGATCGTGAGGAACGGCAATTGTTGGGGCAGGAAATTTGCGCCCATTGTCACGCGGAGACCATTCAACGTATCGGTAAAATTACCGTGTTATATCGCCCCGCAAAAAAGCCTAAAATTCAATTGCCTCATTAAATGCTCAAGCCCGCACAAGAGGAATAAGACAACAAAGTGCCTCACTGCGTTGTCTTTTTTTATGGGAAAAATAAGAAAAATCGCAGAAAATCTTTATATTAACATTAGCTTATTTAATAATCTGTACAAAGTCAAAAAATCGCCGTAAAGTGGAATAACCGTACTGAATGTGCGGTCTCATTTGGCGTATGTTTACCCAATGCCAATGAAAATAATCCCTTCTTTTTCACATCAAATTATTGCAGAGGATATCAAGTGGGCGATTTAACAATAACAACAGAAATGGTCATTGTGCTTTGCATTTTAGCATTGACCATGTACTTATTTATTTCTGAGATTGTGCGCGTGGATGTTGCCGCGGTTTCTATCATGGTTTTATTGGGAATGATTTCTTATGTCTGGCCGAAATTAACGGGGGGGCATTTATTAGAAATAAAAAGCCTATTTAGTGGTTTTTCGAGTAATGCTGTCGTGTCGATTATTGCGGTCATGATCATTGGTGCGGGTTTGGATAAAGCGGGCTTAATGGGACGCTTGGCTGGACAAATTGTAAAAATTGGAGGAACGACAGAAAAACGCATTATTCCGCTTATTTCTGGGACGGTGGCGTTTATTTCTAGTTTTATGCAGAATGTGGGCGCGGCGGCGTTATTTTTACCTGTGGTCAGTCGCATTGCCAATCGCACGGGCTTACCGATGTCGCGTTTACTGATGCCGATGGGGTTTTGTGCGATTTTGGGGGGAACAATGACAATGATTGGTTCTAGCCCACTGATTTTGTTGAATGATTTAATTTTAAATTCTAATAAAATGCTTCCGACTGACATGCAACCGATGAAAACCTTTGAGTTGTTTGATGTCACACCGATAGGCATTGTTTTGGTGATCACGGGGATCACTTACTTTATTTTAGCTGGGCATTATGTGTTACCTGAGAATCCGCAAAGTGCGGGAATTCGTGCGGGAGATACAGCGGATTATTTGCGTCAAACCTATGGTTTAGAAGGGGATATTGTTGAAGTGAGCGTGGCTAAAAACAGCACCATTTGCCAGCTTACAGTAGAACAATTAGAAAACTTAGCTGATCACAAAATCGCCGCCGTGGCGTTGAAAACAGGCGACAATACTCGTATTTCTCCTGCACGCGATGTGCCGATTGTGGAAGGCTCGACGTTAGCCATTTTAGGCACAAAAGCGAATTTATTGGCTTTTGCAGAAAAACAACACTTAAATGTTCAAGAACAACTTCCTACCCTTGCCGACGCGCTGTCACACACGCAAGCGGGCATTGGGGAATTGGTGATTCCCCCCAGTTCGCACCTCATTGGTAAGACATTATTAGACATCCGAATGCGCAAAACTTATGGCGTAAATGTCTTAGCCGTGCATCGTGGTAATCAGTCATTTCGAGATCATTTGCGTCATTGGGTGTTACAGTCGGGTGATACTTTGGTGGTTCATACCAGTTGGCAAGATTTAAAAGCCTTAGAAAGCAATAAAGATTTTATTGTGGTGACAACGGATTATCCACATGAAGAATTGCGGCCGCATAAAGCGATTTTTGCTTTATTCTTTTTAGTGCTGACATTAGGCTTAGTTTTATTTACCAATATGATATTACCTTTAGCGTTATTTGTGGGCGCAATTGGTATGATTTTAACGGGCGTGTTAAAGATGGACGAAGCCTATGGAGCGGTGAATTGGAAATCAGTCTTTTTATTAGCGAGTTTATTGCCCTTGGGATTAGCGGTAGAAACCACGGGAACAGCCGCGTGGATTGCGCAGGAAACGCTGCGCTTATTAAGCGGTGTACCGACTTGGGTTTTACAAGCGGCATTAGCGGTTTTAGCGACGATTTTTACGTTATTAATGTCGAATGTGGCGGCGACGGTTTTATTAGTGCCATTAGCGGTAAATATTGCGGTGGGAGCGGATGCTGATCCGCGGGTTTTCGCGCTAACTGTGGCGTTGGCAACGTCGAATTCTTTCTTTATTCCCACGCATCAGGTGAATGCGTTATTAATGGGGCCAGGAGGTTATCGGGTTAAGGACTTTATGCGGGCAGGTGGGGGCATGACGATTTTATTTTTAACCATGCTGCTCATTATGTTGAATGTTGTGTTTTAATGGCTTGAAAAGTTAGTCATTCACTAAAAATATCTTTCGTCTGAATCAGAATTTACAGAATTTTAGGATGTCCAGAATTTAAGTGATTTATTCTTGGTAAATTCTTTATTTCTTAATTCTGAAAATTCAGAAATTCTGTAAATTCTGATTCAGACAAATTAACCGTTTTATTATCACGCAATCGCTCGCGGATAAGACCCTAAATGTTTCACTAAAGAAGCGTGGGTTGTTAATAAATCTAATGCGGTTTTTACTGCTTCATCTTCAATATGTCCATCTAAGTCAATAAAAAAAACATATTCCCATAAATTTTGCCGAGAAGGTCGGGATTCAATACGGGTTAAATTTAAGCCGTTATCCGAAAAAGGTTTTAATAAACGCAATAACGCGCCCGAATGATTGGATTGTGCTGCGGATAAGAGAAATGAACTTTTATCGCGTCCCGTGCGTGGCACAAAATGTTTACCTAATACCGCAAAACGAGTGGTGTTTTGGGGATAATCTTCAATATTCGCTTTCACCACTTGTAAATGGTAACGCTCGGCGGCGGTTATTCCTGCAATGGCGGCGGTGTCGGGTTCTTCAGCGGCGCGGCGAGCGGCTTCTGCGTTACTGCTTACCGCAATACAATTAACTGCGGGCAAATGGCCTGACAACCAAGATCGGCATTGTGCCAGTGATTGTTGATGCGAATACACGCGCACCAGCCGTGTGATGTCGCCGCTCTGCGAGAGCAAGCAATGGTGAATGGGTAATTCAATTTCGCCGCAAATTTTTAAATCGCTGGACATAAAACAATCTAAAGTTTGATTCACTCCGCCTTCGGTGGAATTTTCCACAGGAACAACGCCGTATTGGGCGCGGTCGGTTTCCACTTCACGAAATACTTCTTCAATGGTTTGTACGGGAACAGTGTGCGCACCGTGACCAAAATGCTTGGCGGTTGCGGCTTGGGAATATGTTCCTTGTGGGCCTAAGTAGGCGACTTTTAAAGGTTTTTGCAAAGACAAACACGCCGAAATAATTTCTCGAAAAATAGGGGTTAAAGACTCATCAGGTAGCACTTTTGGCTGGTTTTTCTGATTGCGTTCAATCACGCGCAGCAAAATATCGGCTTCGCGCTCTGGACGGTAAAAATTGGGTTGCGCCTCTTGAGCGTATTTGGCGCGTGCGACAGATTGGGCGATTTCAGCCCGTTGGGTGATCAACGTTTGAATTTTTTCATCAATGTTGTCAATTTGTTTGCGTAATTCTTCTAAATTAAGTGTAGTCATGCGTGGTTTTCAATCCATTGGGGACTTTTTTTGGAAAGCACTTTTATCGTTATTTTAACACAAGACAGGTCAATGCGTGCTGCAAAAGCCATTTTTGGGTGAGGCGACGGCTTTCTCAAGTCGCACAATCGGCGCACGGTAAATGTCGGTGGCATCGTTTATTCCATTGGCGTATAATCACGGCGCAAAACGGATGGGATTGAAATTAATTTTTTGTGGGAAATGGATGTCGATTTTTTTTAAAAGAAACGAGTAATTTTGTTATGGTTGATTCTCAGGTGACGGAAAGATTGCAGAAAGTATTGGCGCGGGCGGGTTTAGGATCGCGGCGCACGATTGAGTTGTGGATTCAAGAGGGACGGGTGAAGGTGAATCAAGTCGTTGCCACGCTAGGGCAGCGCGTGGGCGCGGAGGATCAGATTGAAGTCGATGGGCGTAAACTCAGTGCGCGAGTGCTGTCGCCCGTGACACAACAGGTGATTTGTTACCATAAACCCGTGGGCGAAGTGTGTACACGCGACGATCCCGAAGGGCGGCCGACGGTTTTTGAGCGTTTACCGCATTTGGCACAAGGGCGATGGGTTAGTGTAGGACGTTTAGATATTAATACTTCTGGGCTGTTGTTATTGACCACCGATGGCACGCTGGCGAATCGTTTAATGCACCCTTCTTATGCGTTAGAGCGGGAATATGCAGTACGAGTTTTGGGTGAAGTGACCGAAGAAGCACTACGAAATTTGACCAAAGGCGTGTTATTAGAAGATGGCATAGCGCGTTTTGCGCGGGTCAGTGACGCTGGCGGACAAGGCGCAAATCACTGGTATCATGTGGTGTTAAATGAAGGGCGTAAGCGAGAAGTGCGGCGATTGTGGGAAGCCCAAGGGGTGCAAGTGAGCCGTTTAATTCGCATTCGTTATGGTCATTTTGTTTTACCTAAAGGATTACGCGAAGGTCATCATCAAGTCTTATCCGAAGCGGAAACTTCGGCGTTATATTCCAGTGTGAATTTGCCTGATCCTTTCGCGCCTGTGGTCGTGCCTAAAACCAGCCGAATTCCTACACGATCCCGTGCGTCTAAAGCCGTACCCAAAACCGCTACATTAAATCGTTTCTCACGCAAACGTTAATCTTTTTTCTTACTTTTCTTTATCAAAAATTTTAGATTGCAATGTCGATGACTTTACTTGAACAAGAAACCGCAAAACGCCGAACGTTTGCGATTATTTCTCATCCCGATGCGGGAAAAACCACGGTCACTGAAAAATTATTATTATTCGGTGGTGCGATTCAGTTGGCAGGGACGGTAAAAGGTCGTAAAGCCGCTCGCCATGCGACTTCTGACTGGATGGAGTTAGAAAAACAACGGGGAATTTCTGTCACTTCTTCTGTGATGCAATTTCCGTATCGAGATGCGATTATTAACTTATTAGATACCCCTGGACATGAGGATTTTTCCGAAGACACTTATCGCACATTAACCGCAGTGGATTCCGCATTAATGGTGATTGATTCGGCTAAAGGGGTGGAAGAGCGGACGATTAAATTATTAGACGTGTGTCGATTGCGCGATACGCCTATTTTAACGTTTATTAATAAGCTAGATCGAGATGGTCGAGAACCGATTGAATTATTAGATGAAATTGAAACGGTTTTAAAAATTCAATGCGCGCCCATTACGTGGCCGATTGGCATGGGTAAGCATTTTCGTGGCGTTTATCATTTAGCCACTCGTCAGGTGACTTTATTTCAATCAGGTCATAATGAAGTGGCGAATGAAGGGCAGAATTATACTTTAGATGATCCGCAATTGATCCATTTATTGGGGAGCGTTACTTTAAACCAATTGTTAGAAGAATTGGAATTAGTGCAAGGTGCCAGTCATCCTTTTCATTTGGATGAATTTTTAGCAGGAAAACAAACGCCTGTTTTCTTTGGTTCAGCCATTAATAATTTTGGCATTCGGGCATTATTGGATAAATTTGTCGATTACGCGCCTGCACCACAAGCGAGAGAAACAGAACATCGCGCAGTGCAACCGACTGAAGAGCAGTTTTCGGGTTTTGTCTTTAAAATTCAAGCGAATATGGACCCTGCACACCGAGATCGCATTGCCTTTTTGCGTGTGTGTTCGGGACAATATCAGCGGGGCATGAAAGTGCGTCATGTGCGCTTAAATCGAGATGTGCAGATTGCGAATGCCTTGACTTTTATGGCGGGCGAACGTGAACATGTGGAAGAAGCGTGGCCGGGCGATATTATTGGACTACATAATCATGGCACGATTCAAATTGGTGACACTTTTACGCAAGGTGAAGTGTTAAAATTTACAGGCATTCCTTATTTTGCCCCCGAAATTTTTCGCCGTGCGCGGCTGCGCGATCCCTTGCGAATGAAGGCCTTATTGAAGGGTTTATTGCAATTGAGTGAGGAAGGCGCGACTCAGGTATTTCGACCGCTGGCGAATAATGATCTGATTTTGGGCGCGGTGGGTATTTTGCAATTTGATGTGGTGAGTTGGCGATTGAAAAATGAGTATAACGTAGAGTGTAGTTTTGAATCGGTACAAGTGGCGACGGCGCGTTGGATTTATTGTGATGACGAGAAAATGTTAGAGGAATTTAAGCGTAAAGCCTTTGAAAATCTCGCCTTAGATAATGCCGATAATTTAACGTATATTGCCCCCACACGAGTTAATTTAAGTTTAATGGAAGAACGCTGGCCAAAAATTAAATTTCTCGCCACCAGAGAGCATTAATCATGATGCAAATTCGTCGTTTTACTACCTGCCAAGATTTTTTAAATGAATTAACGCATTCTTCCGATTTCTACGAACAAACGCAATATGAATTGGCCATTGCCCGCCGTTATCAAAATGAAGCCGTTTTTCATTTAGATGGCTATTGTAAAGTGTGTGAAAAGCCTACTTTATTTCAAGTGGATCATATTTCTAGTTCGGGAGCGAATGAAGAAGGGATTATTATCCCGAATTGGCGCGAAAGATTGGTGTGTGAATGTGAATTAAATAATCGACAACGTGCCATATTGCATCAAGTGAAATGTGCGGTACAACATATTTCCCCTGCGATGGCAAATAAACCTTTCATTTATGCGATGGAACAAGTGACCCCATTGTATCAAATGTTAGCGCGTTTATTTCCCAATGCGCAGTGTATTGGCAGTGAGTTTATTGATGAAAAATATCCCAGTGGTACGGTTGTTAATGGCATTCGTCACGAGAATGCAGAAGCCTTGAGTTTTGCAAATGATCAGTTAAATATCGTGATTTCTAACGATGTATTAGAGCATGTGAATGATCCACAACAGGCGTTAGCGGAGATTTTTCGCGTGTTGGCACCGGGGGGAGAATTATTTTTAACGATTCCCTTTCACATTACGACAGAAGAAACCGTGCGCCGTGCTGAATATAAAGCGGGTCAATTAACCCATTATTTACCCGCACAATATCATGGCAATCCAATGTCGAGTGAAGGTTCATTGGTGTTTCATGATTTCGGTTGGGACTTTTTAAAACAGATGCAAGCGATTGGTTTTGAATCGGCGGCATTATGTTTATATTGGTCACGTTTTTATGGTTATTTAGGTGCGCCTTTATCTTATTTTTATGCGCGGAAACCTTATGGTTAAAAATGGTTTATTATCATGACCACACTTCCTCCTTTTCATGCGGCACATATTTTAGTGATTGGCGATGTGATGTTAGACCGTTATTGGTATGGCAATGCGTCGCGGATTTCGCCAGAAGCTCCTGTGCCTGTGGTGCATGTTCAGCAGCAAATGGAGCGTCCTGGGGGGGCGGCGAATGTCGCGCTTAATTTGGCCGCTTTGCAAACCCAAACCACGCTCATTGGCTTGGTGGGCGACGATGCGCATGGGGATACTATTCAAACACAATTGCGGGCGCATTATGTCGATTGCCAATTTACTCGTTTGGCTGAACAACCGACGATTACTAAATTACGGGTATTAAGTCGGCATCAACAATTAATTCGTTTAGATTTTGAACACTCTTTTACACTTGAGCAATCGCAACATATTGCACAACAAAGTGTTGATTATTTTTCCAATGCCAATGCGATTATTTTATCGGATTATGGTAAAGGTACATTAAGCGATCCACAAGCCTTTATTCAAGCCGCAAAACAAGCGCAAAAACCCATTTTTATTGATCCCAAAGGCACTGATTTTTATAAATATCGAGGGGCGACTATTTTAACGCCTAATCGCAGTGAATTTGAAGCCGTTGTTGGGACTTGTGCGGATGATGAAACTTTGGTGAGAAAAGGGGAACAATTACGCCAAGAATTGGCTTTAGAAGCCTTGTTAATTACCCGCAGTGAACAGGGCATGACGTTGTTGCGTGAAAAGCATTCTGCGGTGCATTTGCCCGCGCATGTGCATGATGTGTTTGATGTAACTGGGGCTGGTGATACAGTTATTGCGGTGCTGGCTGCGGCGCGGGCAACGGGCTGTGATTGGTTGCAAGCAACGGCGTTGGCGAATGTGGCCGCGGGCTTGTCAGTGACAAAATTGGGTGCAAGTTCAGTGGGTTATGATGAATTGGCTTATGCGGTTAATGCGCATCGTGGCGATCAGTTGAGTCTCACTGCGCTGTCGGCGGCTGTGCGCGCCGCGAAAGCAAAAGGCAAAATTGTGGTGTTGACCAATGGTTGTTTTGATATTTTGCACGCAGGGCATGTACAGTATTTGACGCAAGCACGGCAATTAGGAGATCGCTTAATTGTGGCAATTAATGATGATCATTCCGTGCGGCGATTAAAAGGCAAATATCGCCCAATTCATTCTTTAGAACAACGCATTGCGGTTTTAAATGCGCTGTCTTGTGTGGATTGGGTGATTCCGTTTTCTTCTGATACGCCACGCGATTTAATTTGTGAAATTAAACCTGATATTTTGGTGAAAGGTGGCGATTATAAAGTTGAAGATATTGCAGGCAGTGATTGTGTTTTAAATCAGGGCGGTCAAGTGCAAATATTAAGTTTTGTCGATGGTTGTTCTACCACCGCAGCGGTGGCTACATTAATGCGAGAAATAGAGGCAGATAAACGATGATCATTGTGACTGGAGGCGCAGGATTTATTGGTAGCCGTTTAATTAAGGGATTAAATGATCGCGGAATTCGTGATATTTTGGTGGTGGATAATTTAACGCAAGGAGAAAAATGTGTTAATTTAGCCACATTAGATATTCTTGATTATCAAGATAAAAACGTGTTTTTAAACCATTTAAAACAGCGTTATTATTTTGGTAAAATAGCGGGCTTTTTCCATCAAGGAGCTTGTTCAAGCACGACAGAATGGAATGGGCAGTATATGATGTCTAATAATTACGATTATTCCAAAGAAGTTTTGCATTATTGTTTATATTATAAAATTCCATTATTGTATGCGTCTAGTGCTTCGGTTTATGGCAATCATCAGGAATTTAAAGAACAACGAGAATGCGAATTGCCGCTTAATGTTTATGGCTATTCTAAATTTTTATTTGATCAATACGTGCGGCAACGGCAAAAAGAATTTAAATCGCCTGTGGTGGGTTTACGTTATTTCAACGTGTATGGCCCACATGAACAACACAAGGGAAGCATGGCCAGTGTGGCGTATCATTTTAATCGTCAAGTGCAAGCGCAAGGTTATGTGAATTTGTTTGAGGGATCAGGCGGTTATGGCAATGGAGAACAACGACGAGATTTTGTTTATGTCGATGATGTTGTGGCATTAATTTTATGGTTTTTTGCGCATTCTGAGCATTCAGGCATTTTTAATGCGGGAACAGGGCGCAGTCAAACCTTTAATGACGTGGCACACGCGGTTTTAGCTTGGTATGGACGCGGTGAAATTCGCTATATCCCCTTTCCTGCAACATTACAGGGACGTTATCAAAGTTTTACTGAAGCGGATATGTCGGCGGTGCGGGATTTAGGCTGTGATGTGGCATTTCGTTCGGTAGAAATTGGAGTAAAAGATTATTTGGATTGGTTGAATCGACATTGATGCTTGATTTATTTTAGCCCTAAATTCTTTTAGGAGAAATCATTTCTTTTTCGATATTGCGTTCGTTTTGCTTGAATGTTATTTTTTTTAATGCGACCCATTTTAACCATTCAGAAATTCTGTCAATTCTGATTCTGACAAAAAATGTGATGAATGGCTTAATTTGGGTGTAGAAAATTGAGATGAAAACCTAACTCAACAATTATTGACAGATAGCCAACTAATAGGAGTCGCGGGAATGGGTCGGCCCCCGCCGACGTGCTATCCCCACCGTTCAAGGTGTCCCGCATCGCGTCGAATGACTTTAGAGAATCGCCACATTGAATCGCTAAAACGCGCTTACAAAGCCATAGAGCAATTAGAACAACGTCTACAACAACACGCTCAAAATACAGAACCCGTTGCCATTGTGGGTTATGCCTGTCGTTTTCCCGGTGGGGCAAATCATCCCCAAGCCTATTGGGAATTGTTGCAACAAGGCATTGATGCCATTTCTGAAGTGCCAGCAGATCGCTGGAATGTCGATGACTATTATCATCCCGACCGTAGCCTTCAAGGTAAAATTAACACCCGTTGCAGTGGTTTTTTAGATCACGATGTTTATGCGTTTGAGCCGCAATTTTTCGGTATCGCGCCCAAAGAAGCCTTACAACTCGATCCCCAACAACGTTTATTATTAGAAATCACTTGGGAAGCCTTAGAACACGCCAATATTATTCCTGATCAATTGTTTGGCAGTGCAACGGGCGTGTTTATTGGTATTAGTAGTGTTGACTACGCGATTCGTCAATTGGGCATGTTGCCCGCGCATGAGATCGGCGCGTATGTGGGAACGGGCGCGTTATTGAGTCCGGCCGCAGGGCGAATTTCTTATGTGTTAGGTTTGACGGGGCCGAGTACCATTGTCGATACCGCGTGTTCTTCTTCTTTATTATCCGTACATTTGGGCTGCCAGAGTTTGCGCAGTCGAGAATCGAATATGGTGATCGCGGGTGGCGTTAATTTAATTCTCGCGCCCGAAGTCAGCACGTATTTTTCTACCGCCGGCATGTTGTCTTCAGATGGCAGATGTAAGACTTTTGATCAGCGTGCTGATGGTTATGTGCGTTCGGAAGGGTGCGGCATTGTGTTATTAAAACGATTAAGCGATGCGTTAAACGATGGCGATGTCATTCATGCAGTGATTCGTGCTTCAGCCGTGAATCAAGACGGCCCAAGCGGTGGCTTAACCGTACCCAGCGGCCCGTCGCAACAACAAGTCATTCGTCAAGCCTTAGAACGTGGCAAAATTAACCCCGCTGACATCGATTACATCGAAGCGCACGGCACTGGCACGCCTTTGGGCGATCCCATTGAAGTGGGATCATTGGCGCAGGTTTTTGCTGCCAATCACAACGCCCAACATCCCTTAATTATCGGCTCAGTGAAAACCAATATTGGCCATTTAGAAGCGGCCGCGGGAGTCGCGGGATTAATTAAATTATTACTCGCCTTAAAACATCAACAAATTCCCCAACATTTGCATTTTACGCAAGGCAATCCGCGAGTAGATTGGGACAGTTTACCCTTTAAAATTCCTGTAAAACCCATCGCATGGACAAAAACGGCCGATAAACCGCGTTTAGCGGGCATTAATTCCTTTGGTTTCAGTGGCACTAATGCGCATGTCATTCTCGGCGACGCGCCAAATTCCTCTGCGATAAAGACAGAAGAAGCCGATCCGCGTTCCCATCATCTTTTATTATTAAGCGCGAAAACGCCCGCGGCATTAATGGCGATGGTACAGCAATATCAGGATTTTTTAAATCACAATTCTGATTCATTAGCCGATATAGCTTACACCAGCCAAGTGGGACGGAGTTATTTTACGGAACGCCTCGCCCTTATCGCTGAAAATAAAGCCCAATTACAACAACAATTAGCCGAAATTACAGCCGATCATTTACCTGATTTTGTTTATCGCAGTACAACACAGAAAAAGCCACAAATTGCTTTTTTATTTAGCGGTCAAGGTGCGCAATATATTAATATGGGGAAAACCTTGTATGAAACGCAAGCTTTATTCCGCCAAATCATAGATGATTGTGATGCGCAATTAAAAGATATTTTGCCGATTTCTTTATTAAAGGTTTTATATCCTGATGCCTTAGCAATAGACGGCGAATCGCCTTGGCTGGATCACACGCAATATACGCAACCTGCGTTATTTGTGTTGGAATATGCTTTAGCCAAATTGTGGCAGGCGTGGGGCGTGCAGCCTGCGGCGGTGTTGGGGCATAGTGTAGGGGAGTATGTGGCGGCTTGTATCGCGGGCGTGTTCAGCTTAACCGATGCCTTGACGCTGATCGCAGCGCGGGGGCGTTTAATGGCCAGTTTGCCTGCGGGTGGAGTCATGATGACTTTATTCGCGCCATTGGAACAGGTCAAAATCGCCGTCGCACCTTATGAAAAAACCGTGTCTATTGCCGCGATCAATAGCCCTGCTAATATTGTTATTTCTGGCGCGGCTAAAGAGGTGCAAACCATTGCCGATTATTGTCAGCAGCAAGGTATTAAAACGCGAGCTTTAACCGTTTCTCATGCGTTTCATTCGCCGTTAATGCAGCCCATTTTAAGCGAATTTAAAGAGATTATTGCCAAAGTCACTTTATCTCCGCCACAATTGCCTTTGGTGTCTAATTTAACGGGAAAAATCGTCACCAATGAAGTCACTCATCCCGATTATTGGTGTGAACATTTACGCCATACCGTACAATTTGCACCGAGTTTGCATTATTTGCGCGATGAATTAAACATTAATGCGTTTTTAGAAATCGGCCCCCGTCCTGCATTAACCGCGATGGCGCAGCAAACTTTAGGAGAAGAAGGCTTATTGTGGTTAAATAGTTTGCGTCATGGCCATTCAGATTGGCAGCAAATGTTAAATGCGGCGGGACAATTATTGGTGTCGGGTTGGCGATTGGACGGCGCAGCCGTCGCACAAGGGCATTCTGTGCGACGAGTGACACTGCCGACTTATCCTTTTCAACGCAAACGTTATTGTATTGAACGGCCGCGCACCGCGGCTTTATCGCGTTTGCATCCCTTAATTGATCGACACTCTCCATTACCCACGCAACACGCGCATTTATTTGAAACGAATTTTCATATTGACGCATTACCCATTTTACAAGATCATCGCGTTTATCAACACGTTGTGGTATCAGGTGCGAGTCACCTTTCTTTTATTTTAGGGGCTTTTACGCATTTATTGGCGAAATCGGGTAATTTTGACAATACTAACCCAACATCTTGTGTGTTATCCGATGTTTTTTTCCAACATGCCTTAGTGATTCCGTCGCAAGGGCGCACGGTGCAACTGTGGGTTGAAGAACAATTGCCGCGTAAACAGGCGAATTATCACTTGATCAGCTTCGATCCCGCTCATCCCAGCGATCCCACAACCCACGTCACCGGGCAATGGTCGGCTGACATCATGCCGCCCCATTATACGGAATTAAATTTGGCGCAATTGCACCAGATAAAAAGCCGTTGTCCCCAAGTATTCACGCCTGAACAGGTGTATCAAATTCAAGCCCAGCGTCATATTGATTTGGGCGTGAATTACCAATGGGTGCAGCAGATTTGGCGCGGGGAGCGCGAGGCTTTGTGTGAAATTAAAGTGCCTGCTGCTTTAGCCACAGAAATCGCGGGCTATCAATTGCATCCGGGGTTATTGGATGCGTGTTTTGGGTTGTTAGCGGTGTCGGTGGATTTGGCGGTGTCAGACACTTTTGTGCCATTTGGCGTACAATCTTTGCGCTTTTATCAAGCCCCTTCAGAACAACAACATTTACTCGCCTATGCTAAAGTGCGTTCCGATGCGCGAGAAGGCTGGTTAGAAGGGGATATTTCCCTGTTCGATGCCAGTAATGGCGCGAGAGTGGCTGAATTTATCGGTTTTGAAGGGCGAGAAGCGCGCCGCGACGCATTTTTACCACAATCTACCTCGCCATTAGCCGATTTATGCTATCAAATGACGTGGCAAGCGGCGGATTTGCCTGTGGGTTTACAGGTATTGGATTTCAATTTGTGGACAAATGGGGTGATTTTCGCCGATCAAACGGGAATCGGGCAGGCGTTGGCGCAGGCGATTTTGACTTCAGCCCGCTCTGTTGATATGAATACAATAGCGATTACTTTGGTCTATCTCGGTACGGCAAAAGGGATCGATGATCCCGCGATTCGCGTGTTAAATATCACCGATCCGCTGTCCAGTGACGAATATCAGGCGATTTTTGCCCAAATCGGCGCAAAACCGCTGACTTCGGTGCTGCATTTGTGGAGTTTGGACGCAAAATCAGACGATTTAGCCAGTACACAACGGGAAAGTGTGGGATCGGCTTTATTATTGAGTCAAATTGTATTGGCGCGTGCGGATACGCCTTATTTATGGTGGATGACACAAGGGGTTTTTGCGCATCAGACGACGCATTCCGTTTTACAATCGAGTTTATGGGGTTTTATTTCTGTTTTACACAATGAACAGCCACAACTAAATAGCCGTTGTATTGATTTTACCTTGATAGAACAAGGGCTTATCTCTGAAATGGTTACGCCATTGATGCGCGAAGTGTTGACTAAAACAGAGGATAAACAAGTCCAGTGGCGTGGCACACAACGCTTTATTCCCCAACTCACGCCCTACACACCCGCACAAAAAACCAAGCCTGTCGCCATTCAAGCCCATGAAACTTATGTGATTACAGGTGGCACGGGCGCGTTAGGTCTGGCGTGTGCGGAATGGTTGTTAGAGCAAGGCGCGGAGTCCATTGTTTTACTCAGCCGCCGTGGCACAACGGACAATATTTTGTCTGACAAAGTGCGACTGGTCGCGGTCGATGTGACGGATAAAGTGGCATTGTATGCGGCATTGGATCAGGTTTTGGCGGATTTACCGCCCTTAGCTGGCGTGTTTCATGCCGCAGGAACGTTGGATGATGGCTTAATTCAAAATTTATCGTGGCCGCGTTTGGAATCGGTGTTAGCGGCTAAAGTGTACGGCGCGTGGCACTTGCACGAATACACAACAGCTTTACCTTTACGCTTTTTTGTATTATTTGCTTCGGCCGCGTCCGTACTCGGTAATGCAGGACAAAGCAATTACGCCGCCGCGAATACCTTTTTAGCCCATTTAGCCGCATACCGACAACAACAAGGGATGACAGGTCTTAGTGTCCACTGGGGCCCGTGGGAATTGGGAATGGCCGCTGATTTGATGCCAAAATTGCGCGAACAAGGCATTATTCCCTTAGAAAAAACACAGGCTTTGACCACTTTAGGGCATTTATTGTCGATTACTACAGATTTACCTGCGGAATTGATGGTGATCTCGTGTGATTGGGCGCGTTATTTGGCGATTCGTGGGGGAAATGCGAGATTTTTCGCGCATTTTGCCACGCTTTCCCGCTCAACAGACACCCCCACACATTCCACCGCTGTCACGTCCTCCGCCGCGGGCGCGGGAGAATTAGTACAACGTTTGGCTGATGCGCCTGCGGAATCGCGTTTGAATTTGTTACGCGAATATGTTATTTCAGTCACACGGCGCATTATCGGCATTGAAGCCAATGACAATATTGATGTAGAAAAGCCGTTAATGGAATTGGGAATGGATTCGTTAATGGCTGTGGACATTCGCAACGCTTTAGCCAAAGCATTAAACACCAGTTTGCCTGTGAGTTTGTTGTTTAATTATCCATCAATTGCTGAATTATTAGGCTATTTAAGTGAGCAATTTATTCCTAAAGAAACCATTGCACCCACCACAACGGATAAAGCCGATAATCACACGGAAGAATTCGCCTATTTAGATGATTTAGATGAAGCCAGTTTAGCGGCGTTAATTGAGCAGGAATTGGGGGGGAAATAGGGTATTAAGGTGGGCATTGCCCACCTGAAGATTTATTCTAATTCTTGAAAAACATTATCAATTGTTTTCGCATCCAAAACATTCAAAATCCACTGTTCTAATTCGGCGGAGGTGGCTTTTTTAATTTTGGCTTCGGCAGTTTTGGGTAGTTTTCCAAAACGCTTTTTTAACAGATTAACAAGCGCGATGCGCTGGCCTTTAAGTTCGCCTATGGCCTTGCCTCTTGCCTCGCCTATGGCCTTGCCTCTCGCCTCACCTTTAACCTCACCTTCAGTCATCCCCATGCGATAAAGGTCTTGTCCTGCGCGGGTGTCTAATAAGTCTAAATTTAACATGTTAATCACCTCTTCTTGAGTTAGATAACGAAAACGGTTTAATAGGAATAAACCAACAATATCTAATGCCTTATTTAGCTTGCTAATGTCGGGATAAAGATCGTTCAGTTGTTTATACCAATTTTTTACTTTCAGTTGAAATTGAGGAACATCTAATTTCTCCGAAATAGTAAAAGGCGCAAGCATGACTAAATGCGGATCAATCGCTATTAATTGTTCTTCGGTATAATCGGTTAAAACAATTTCTTGAATGAAATTATTTTCTGGTGAAAATCCGTCTAATATTTCGCTGAATGGTAAAGCGGCTTCCTGATATTTTTTATCAGTATAGACGATAATGCCCGTAATTTTTATGCCATCTTGGTTGGTTAAGCTCATTCGTAACATGTTGCTTAAACAACGATAGCGAATGTAAGGGTCTGAATAGCCTTGAAATTCCAGTGTTACCCGTTTTTTATTGGCGATGTCGATCACAGGAATACCTTCGACATCGGGACGTTGTAGTTGTTTTTCCTTCAATTCAACCGCTCTAAATTGGTAGATTTCAGCTAATTTGGCATCAAAACCTGCCAATTTTAATAAGCCTGCACCAGTTAATTGCATTAATTGTAGAAAATTTTCATCTGTACCGCGTAGGATTTTTGGAGAGCGGGGCATTGTGGGGTGTCCTTTTTTTTTGTCAGAATCAGAATTTACAAAATTTCAGAATTTCCAGAATTAAAGAAAAATTTATTTCTTGAACGGATTAATTCTGAAAATTCTTTAATTCTGAAAATCCTGATTCAAACCAAACCCAAATTCAACCAAAAAGCGAGCCTCAAAGAAAAAATGCAAATCACTGTCCGCCGCGCACCAACCGAACGTTATTACTGCCGTAGCGAGGGCTGTTGTCGTCACTACCATTGTTGAAACCCACGCCCCACGCGTTGCTTGTGCCGCCCGCAACAGGGGAGCAAGACCAAACGAACCATTCAGACGCATCAGGAAACGCTTCCTGCACCAAAGTCGGACGTTGATAGTCCCCTTCACACTTTTTGCCATTATTCGGAAAATAGGCAGGTTTTCCGCTGCTACAGTAAACCAAGCTGCGCAGTTCCTCAATCGTCGGGAGTCGCCAATCGCTATGTCCTGCGAAATCAGCTTTTAGTGCCACCGCTGTATCGCAATACATTTCCTGTGCCTCTCCGTGACAGCGACCATCCTGCCATGTCTGCCCAACTAAGCAGCGCATCCATTGGAGATTGGTTTTAATATCAGTGACAGTACCGTCGCCGTTGTCTCGATAACGGTCTTTAATCAAGACGGGCTTGGAAGCCACAGGCACAACTTTAGAAACCACAGGCACAACTTTAGAAACCACAGGCACAATAGGAGAAGCACAAGGCGGCAATTTCTTAGCCTTATCCAAATACGGCGTTGCCAATTTTCCACGCCCTAATGCAGATAAAGTTTCAGACAAATGCAACCAACCATCGGCACAATCAGGATTCAACTCTACCAATTGCTCAAAACACGTTAAAGCCGCTGATAATTGCTTTAAATGCAACAAACTTAATCCATAATAATTCAACGCAAATACATTTTGCGGTTCTTGCTTTAATACCGCGGCTAATTGCTGTTCTGCTTCGGCATAACGTTCTGCCCCGCATAATGCAATGCCCAAGTACAATTCCGCCTCTGAAAAATCCGCCGACAAACGCAATGCCGTTTGAAAATGCGTCACCGCTTGCGCAAATAATTCCAAACGCAAACACTGCACCCCATCATCATAAGCACTACAGGCTAAATTCCGTTGATGTACGGCTTCTATTAACTCAATTTGAAAAACTAAATCTTCTCTGGGAAAGTCCGATTTTATCGCGGGCAAAACAGGCAAATAATGACGGTCTGAATTAAGATAATACCAATCCACTAAGAAACTGGATAAAACCTTATACATATCAATAACTTCTAAACGCAATTGATATAAACACTCATCGACATCAGGCTCATCTTTTTGCAGGCGATTTTTCTCATCGCGCCAATTCCAAGGTTCGGATGTCACTTCAGCAAATTCAGCATTTCCCCAACCCCAACTGCCCACATGAAAATACACTTCTCTGTCGGTAATGTCACAATAAATCACCACCGTAGGCAAAGGCGATAACACATGACGCAATTGTTTCACATCAATATCAAAAATATCCCGATTAAAATAATCTGCATAAAGCTCTACGGGATAAGTTGAATTTCCGTATTGGGTTTTAATAAACGCCTTTAAATGATTGCGCAATTCTTGTGGTAAATTATTCTGAAAAGAATCAGGACAACTGCGGCTAATATTTGGCGGCGCAATCAACAATAACAACGGATATTCAGTACGACCTTTTAACAACAACTCTTCCGTATCGCGGCGATTTAAACGAGATGGCCAATTTTTTTCTATGGCATCCCATTGCGTTTGAATTTCCTGCAATTTCACATCAATTTCTTGCGTTTTTAACTCGCGCAATAATTCACGATATAACGCACTTTCTTGAGCGCGAAAAACCTGTTCTTGTTGCGCCAAGCGTTCTGTTAAGCGCAATTCTTTGGCTTTTAACTCCAATAATTCGCGTCTATCCTCATGGTCAGATAGCGCAATGGCTTTTTCCATTTCAAGGCGCGTCATTTCAATATCATTACGCTCATGATAAATGATGGCCAATTGCTTTTGATGATTGGCTTGCAGTTCTATTAAACGGCTGTTTCCGCGAATCATCTCCATGAAATCGCGGTTATTTCTCTTGTTGCCATGATTTGCAACCACTTGACCCAAAACCCGTGGGACAGCGTGAATAATTGTTTGTGAAGCGGTAAGCAAGAGAAAGGAAGTAAAAGGTTCCATAAAATTGTCCTCTAATCACTGCTGACATCGTCACAAAAATCATCACTATGGGGAGGTTCGTATTGATCATTGGCATGATGATTAAAATCATAAGACACTATATCATCACTATCCACACCGTAAAACCCATGCAAATCATCAGAAGTATCACAGCAAGAATCAATACTTTCCTGCGCCTCTCTTCTACGACGGCGTAATTCCTCAGTCAAACCATCCAAACTATTTTGTAAACTCATGATCGCCTCCTAAAAATGAATCCAAAGCACAACCGAACTGACAATGTATAGCTATCGTAGCCTATTTTCACTGTTTTTTCTAAAGCGGGGAAAATTCATTTCCTGCTCAAAGAACTGACCCCACCGCTCCCCGATGACCGCGTTGAGATTCAAACATAATCATCAAACCCGCACAACCAATAAATACTGCGCCAATAAAAAACCAATAATCTAATAAATCATCCCACAATAACCAACCATATAAACTAGAAAAAAGCACCGCCACATAACTAAAACCACCCAATTGTCCCGATGGCGCAAGACCATAGGCTTTTGTCATTAATAACTGCCCTAATGTCCCAAATAAACCCAACATCCCCAACAATATCCACCCCTGCTCATCAGGCGTGCGCCAAGCCCACAATAAAGGCAATGCAGCCACCACCGCACTAATGGTTGAAAAATAAAACACAATGCGCGTACTGGGTTCTGTACTGGCCATTTTACGAATGCCCACTTTAGCCAACGCCGCTAATGCACTGCCTAATAAAGCAAATAAAGCAATATAATTAAAATGCTCCCAATTCGGTTGTAAAATAATTCCCACACCCACAAAACCCACACCAATCGCCAACCGAATAAATCCTGAAATGCGCTCATCTAACCATAACCAAGCAATGATCGGAAGAAAAAACGGCAATGTCATTTTTAATAACGCCGCCTCCGCCAAAGGAATATTCGCTAAAGTATAAAAAAAACAATACATCGCCCCCAAACCCGCTAAAGCGCGAATAAAATGCAAATGCAATTTTTCCGTACTTAACAAAGAAAAACCATAATAAAAAACCCAAGGCAATAACAAAATAATAACAATTAAATTGCGAAAAAAAACAATAACCTCAATAGGCAACGCCACCGAAGCAATTTTAATCGTTGCCGCCATAGAGGCAAACATCAACTCCGAAGCCACAATCAACAACGCACTTAATAACAATGGATTATTCTTTAATCGTTCAGGCATATAACACACACTAATGGGGAGATAACACAATGACAAACTTTACTTTTTTTCCCAGATCATTCTATCATGGCCACGATTTCATCCCTTCAACTCACTTTTCAAGGAAAAACCAATGGCCACTCAAACCGATGTCCTAATTGTAACAGAAGAAGGCGATGCCTCTTCTTCAGCCAACCCGCCCAAATTGAGCTATCGAGAACGCAAAGCAGTGCGTAAAGACGCGCTGAATATCGTAAAAAAATACTCCCTGATCGCGGGCGGAGTGGGTGCGATTCCTGCGCCGTTTTTGGGACAAGTGACTGTGGGCGCGTTACTCGCCAAACTGACTTACGACTTATCCAAACTCTACCAAACCCCATGGACAGACCACAAAGCAAAAGTGGCTGTTGCCTCCGTATTGGGTGGTGCGCATACCAGTTGGATTAGTCATTACCTCATTCATTACGCCACCAAAATCACCCCATTAACCACTATCGCCACACTCATTACCAAACCAATTATTTCGGCTGCTATTGTTTATGTCATTGGAAAATTATTTGTGCGGCATTTTGAAAGTGGCGCATGGTTAAAAGAATTGTAATAGAATAGGGAAACTTGACCATTTCCCAAAAGGACAGTTCCATGACCTTGACCAGCACACTCCTCTGTGCCGTTTGGCTGCACACCGCGATTCTAAATGAAGCCCTCGCCACTCCGAATACTTCAGACGAGTCAGAACGCGCTACGGTAGAAATCGCTGCCGATACCCTACACGCCGCCGCACACGCTGACTCGGATTATCAACAAGCCATGACCTTGTTAGAACAAGGGCAAGGAGCAACGGCCGCAGGATTTTTAGAACAAGCGGCTCATCGAGGGGTGGTTATGGCGCAATACCGTTTAGGCTTGATGTATGCGCAGGGAGAGGGCATAGATCGGGATTTAAGTTTAGCCTTACGCTGGTTAAAAGCCGCCGCGCCGCATTACCCGCTGGCGATTGAACCGTTGCAACGTGTGCGCTACGAATTGCGTACCGCTTACACAGACGAATTTGATCGCACATGGACAGCAGCCCAAGCGGGTGATGCGCTGTCAATGTTCAAATTAGCCATCATGTTTCAAGACGGCGTAGGAACTGCACCCAACAGCGCACGCGCTTTAGAATGGTTACAACAAGCTGCTCAGGCCAATGTTGCCGATGCCCAAGCGCGTTTAGGCACGTTCTACTTGACGGGAGAACTGCTTACGCAAGATTTTCAACAAGCTGAATATTGGCTGACACGGGCAGCTTCGTTGGGCGAATCCGTATCAATGGCCTTATTAGGGACACTGTATCGAGATGCTAAGGGAGTAAAACGTAACGTGATTACAGCGATGCAATGGTTTATTCTCTCGGCCTACCACGGCAACACAGAAGCCCTAAGTTCCCTAGATGAGCTGGTGCGCTGGCACAGCACGCCCATACAACAAGAAGCCGCACAACATGCCGCACTCATGTGGCTGCTACAACAACGCGGAATTTCTCCTCCTGCCGAATCCACGCCCACGCCACCCACCCTTCCCCCACAAGAACAGACAACCGAACCACGCCACGAAGACAATTTGGATACAGATGGGTGAAAAATTGCACAGCCATTTATCTCAATGATAAACAAAAATTATAAATCCATTGCCGCTAACCACCAGACAGGTTAAAATCTAATGACATTGTTGTGACTGCAAACCTGTCGTTTACGCCGTGTTGCTGCCATGACAATGCGCCTACCGCAACGCGGATCAAGAGCCTACGCATTTCAGCTCAACCACTGAAAAGGGAAACGTATGAATACTAAAACCGTCACCATTACGGATGATACCACTGGCAAATCGTTTAAATGTCCCGTGCGCGAAGCCGTACACGGCCACCCTGTCATCGATTGTCAAGCCCTACCCAAAGAGTTGGGGATGTTCACTTTCGACCCTGCCTTCATGACCACTGCCAGTTGCGAAAGCAAAATCACCTTTATTGATGGTGACAAAGGCATTTTGTTACATGGCGGCTATCCCATTGATCAGCTTGCTGAAAAAAGCAGTTTCTTAGAAGTATTTCACCTGCTTTTTTATGGGGAACTGCCCAGTGCAGAGCAGTTGATCAGCCTAAAAACTTCCATGAACAGCCACAGTATGCTGCACGAAGGATTGCGCAGTGTTTACAACGGCTTCCGCCGTGATGCCCATCCTATGGCGATGTTGGTGGGCATTGTGGGTGCGTTGTCGGCGTATTATCATGATTCTATGGACATCAATAACAAACGACATCGTGAATTGTGCGCGTTGCGTTTGATTGCCAAAATGCCAACGATTGCCGCAAACTGTTACCGTTATACCAAAGGCTTGCCTTATGTTTATCCGCGTAACGATTTAAGTTATGTGGAAAATTTCATTTACATGATGTTCTCTGCCCCGACAGAAGAATATAAATTTAATAAAACGGCCGTTCATGCCTTAGAAACCATGTTAATTTTACATGCGGATCATGAACAAAATGCCAGTACTTCTACCGTACGTTTAGCGGGCAGCTCGCAAGCCAATCCGTTTGCATGTATTGCAGCAGGGATTGCGACCTTATGGGGGCCTGCACACGGGGGCGCGAATGAAGCCGTAATTCGCATGTTGCAAGAAATTCAAGACGTTAAGAATATTCCTGATTATATTGCTCGCGTTAAAGACAAGAATAATCCCACGCGCTTGATGGGTTTTGGGCATCGTGTTTATAAAAATTTCGATCCCCGTGCGAAAATTATTAATCAAGTGTGCCACGAATTGCTGCACGAACTGAATGCTGAACATGCGCCATTGTTTGAAATCGCCATGGAATTAGAACGGATCGCCTTAGAAGACGAATACTTTATTGAACGTAAACTGTATCCGAATGTTGATTTTTATTCGGGTATTATTTTAAGTGCGTTAGGGATTCCGTTGAATATGTTTACTGCAATGTTTGCTTTAGCGCGGACTGCGGGCTGGATTTCTCAATGGAACGAGATGATGGAAGAAGGCAATGTGAAAATTGGCCGTCCACGTCAGCTTTATGTGGGCGCGGCGATGCGCGATTATGTTGATTTGGGTAAACGTTAAAAAATAGGTTATTTTTAACGTGCCTTAATTAACCTATTATGTAGAGCAGCTTAGGAAGGTTTTTTTCTAAGCTGCTTTCTTTATCTGATCAGAACAAGTAAAACACCCAAAGGAGATAATGAGTATGACACAAGATGTTGTTTTTTTAAGTGGCGTAAGAACCGCTATTGGTGACTACGGTGGCAGTTTAAAAGATCAGCCAGCGACCGCATTGGCCGCTGCGGTGGTGCGCGAAGCGTTAAAACGCGCTCAGGTGGATGTCACCGATGTGGGACAAGTGGTTTTTGGTCACGTCATTCATACGGATGCGCGGGATATGTACTTGTCACGGGTGGCGGCGATTGAGGGCGGTTTGCCGATTGAAACGCCGGCTTATACGTTAAATCGTTTGTGTGGCAGTGGCTTACAAGCGATTGTTTGCGCGGCACAAGCGATCAGTTTGGGTGATGCTGTGGCTGCCGTGGCGGGCGGAGCGGAATCGATGAGTCGGGCGCAATATTGGGTGCCGGGCTTACGTTGGGGACAACGTATGAACGATGCCCAAGTGGTTGATGCGATGGTTGGGGCATTAACAGACCCCTTTGACAGTTGTCACATGGGTGTGACGGCGGAAAATGTAGCCGCTCGCTGGGGAATTTCCCGTGAAGATCAAGACGCGCTGGCCGTAGAAAGCCATCGCCGCGCCGCCAATGCCACTGCACAAGGTTATTTTGCGGATCAAATTCTTCCTATTGAATTAAAATCCCGCAAAGGCACCACTTTATTTACGCAAGATGAGCATATTCGCGGCGATGCCACAGTCGAAGGCATGGCAAAATTACGCCCTGTTTTTAATAAGGAAGGTTCTGTCACTGCGGGCAATGCGTCGGGTTTAAACGATGCCGCGGCGGCGGTGGTGTTAATGGCGCGGGATGCGGCTGAAAGCAAAGGGTTAACACCGATGGGACGCTTAGTCGGTTACGCGCACTCGGGCGTTGAACCCAAGTATATGGGCATTGGTCCCATTCCTGCGATTCAAAAGGTATTGGCACAAACGGGTTTAAGCATCGCTGACATGGATGTAATCGAATTAAACGAGGCTTTTGCCGCGCAGGCTTTGGCGGTGGCGCGGGAGTTAAATTTACCCGCCGACAAAACCAATCCCAATGGTAGTGGTATTTCTCTCGGTCATCCGATTGGTGCGACAGGTGCATTAATTACGGTTAAAGCCTTGTACGAATTACATCGCACGGGTGGCCGTTATGGTTTAATTTCCATGTGTATTGGTGGGGGACAAGGGATTGCAGCGGTGATTGAGCGGTTGTAGTCTTTTTGTTGGAATGGTGAATAAAAGACCTGTTAGAAGTGATTCTGGCAGGTCTTTTTTAATTTTGGCTTCGATCTAACTTCCAGAATTGAAGAAAAACTGATTTTTTGAAGGGATTTTCTGTCTGAATCAGAATTTCAGGATTTTCAGAATTGAAGAATAAAAAAATCTGTTTAAAATAAACGACTGGCAAGAATAAATTTTGAAAATTCTTGTGTCTGTAAATTCTGATTCAGACATTATGGTGTTTTTAAGAGTTCTTTTACAGCCTCGCCATGTGGGAACAAGGAAAGTTCTCCACCTAAATTAAAGTTTACAACTATACCTGATTTTGGTATTACTCTATTTTCCAAAGCCAGCGTCCCCTACGGGGACGCTCTTAAAAAGGGTAAAAGAGTAAAAGTAAAAAGCCTAAAGAATACTTGGGGAAGAGCGCACGACACGGAACCCGAGATTGTAGAACGAGTAGTCAGGAGAATTCCTGCTGCGGAGGGCGGAACGAAGATTGCTGGGGAGGTTGCTCCAAGAACCACCACGCAGCACTCGCATACCATCACCACCTTCCCACGCTGAACCGTCTGTTGGCGCACCTTTATAATCCCCATGCCAACCATCCTGACACCATTCCCATACATTGCCGTGCATGTCATATAAACCAAAAGGATTGGGCTTAAATGAACCCACTGGCGCAGTCTGCTGATTACCCCACCGACTCCCACAACCATCACAATTCGCCTTGTTTTTACCTATCTCATCTCCCCACCAATATCTGGTTGTCGTTCCCGCACGACACGCATACTCCCACTCTGCCTCCGTCGGTAAACGATATGCCTCTCCCGTTTGCTGACTCAACCACTGACAATACTTTTGCGCATCGTTCCAACTTACGTTAATCACAGGACGTTTTCCTCGTCCCCAACCGTTATCGTTCGGCTTGCTTGTTCCTGTCGCTTTACAATATTTGTCGTAATCCTCAAACGTCACCTGATATTTTCCCAGCGCAAAGGGTTTGGTTATCGTAACATCATGAATGGGTTTTTCGTTGTTATCATCATTAGAACCCATCATAAACTTCCCCGCTGGCACAATGACCATCTCTGGCGCAAGTGAACCGTCTTTGAGTTTGTCTTGGAAAGTGTCGCCTGATTTAGGTGTAAATATGGAAATGGAAGGATTTTTCTGAACAGAATTGGCCGCAATAATCTGATTAGACAACGGCTGCTTAATCACACCCAATGCCAATGCCCAAGTTTCTACTGTCCAATGTGCTGCTTCGGGTTGAAGTGATAACTCTTCATGCAACCTTTTAATTAACTGCTGCAATAACATCTCCATAGGAATTCCATTGGGAGGATTTAATAGACTGTTACCAATATCTTCCTCCAATGCACTAATTAATAAACGAATCTCTTTTTTAGCATTAGGGCATAAGTCATTAAGTATCGCTTTACATCGTTTAGGTTCTCCACATAAACTTGTGCCATAACGACGAATCATCTCTTGTAAATGTTGACGAATAGAGCTATCCATTAGATTGTTTCCTAATGACTTTATAGTAAAATTAAAAATAGAGACTTTAGGTTTTGTTTAAGAATATTTTGGGGGAAAGCGCATAACACAGAATCCATAAAGAAAAATGCAAATCACTGTCCGCCGCGCACCAGCCGAACGTGATAGTCGTTGCTGCGATAGCCGTAGTTGCCATTACCATTACCGAAATTCACGAGCCACGCGTCGTTTGTGTAGCCCGCAACAGGGGAACTAGACCAAACGAACCATTGGGGTGCATCAGGAAACGCTTCTTGTACTATGGTTGGACACTGATAGTCACCTTCACACCGTTCGCCATTATTCGGAAAATAGGCAGGTTCCCCGCTGCTACAGTAAACCAAGCTACGCAATTCCTCAATTGTCGGGAGTCGCCAGTCGCTATGTCCTGCAAATCTAATCTTTAGTTTTCGCGCTTCATCCCAACTCATCTCTCGTGCTTCTCCGTGACAGCGACCATTCTGCCATGCCTGCCCAATTAGGCAGCGCATCCACTGGAGATTGGTTTTAACATCGGTTACAGTGCCGTCACCGTTGTCTTGATAACGGTCTTTAATTAGGGGTTTCTTATGTGTTTTAGATACAGGCGTGGAAGGATTTTTCTGAACAGGATTAGGGGTAATGACGTTATTAGACGATGACTGCTTAATTATACCCAATGCCAGTGCGCAAGTTTCCACTACTTTAGACATGAAAGACGGGGAAGGATTTTTCTGAACAGGGTCAGGGGTAATGACGTTATTGGAAATGTTATTAGGTTTTATATTACCAGAGAACGGCTGCTTAATCACACCCAATGCCAATGCCCAAGTTTCTACTGTCCAATGTGCTGCTTCGGGTTGAAGTGATAACTCTTCATGCAACCGTTTAATTAACTGCTGCAATAACATCTCCATAGGAATTCCATTGGGAGGATTTAATAGACTGTTACCAATATCTTCTTCCAATGCGCTAATTAATAAACGAATCTCTTTTTTAGCAGTAGGACACAAGTCATTAAGTATCGCTTTACACCGTTTAGGCTCTCCACATAAACTTGTGCCATAACGACGAATCATCTCTTGTAAATGTTGACGAATAGAGCTATCCATTAGATTGTTTCCTAATGACTTTGTAGTAAAATTAAAAATAGAGACTTTAGGTTTTGTTTAAGAATATCTTGAAAAATAGCGCATGACACAGAATCCATAAAGAAAAATGCAAATCATTGTCAGCCGCGCACCAGCCGAACGTGATTGAAGCTGTGGTGATAGCTGCCGTAGCCACCACCATTATAGAAATCCACGCTCCACGCGAGGAACGTGTTGCCCGCAACAGGGGAACTAGACCAAACCCATGATGCAGGTGAGTCAGGAAACGCTTCTTGTACTATAGTTGGATGTTGATAGCCACCTTCACACCGTTTGCCATTATTCGGAAAATAGGCAGGTTTCCCGCTGCTACAGTAAACCAAGCTACGCAATTCCTCAATTGTCGGGAGTCGCCAATTGCTATGTCCTGCAAAGTTAATCTTCTGTGCCTTCGCCTCTTTCCAATTCATCTTTCGTGCTTCTCCCTGACAGCGACCATTCTGCCATGTCTGCCCAATTAGGCAGCGCATCCATTGGAGATTGGTTTTAACATCGGTTACAGTGCCGTCACCGTTGTCTCGATAACGGTCTTTAATCAGAGGTTTCTCATGTGCTTTAGATACAGGCGGGGAAGGATTTTTCTGAACAGGGTCAGGGGTAACGACGTTATTGGAAATGTTATTAGGTTTTATATTACCAGAGAAGGGCTGCTTAATCACACCCAATGCCAATGCCCAAGTTTCCACTGTCCAATGTGCTGCTTCGGGTTGAAGTGATAACTCTTCATGCAACCGTTTAATTAACTGCTGCAATAACATCTCCATAGGAATTCCATTGGGAGGATTTAATAGACTACTACCAATATCTTCCTCCAATGCGCTAATTAATAAACGAATCTCTTTTTTAGCAGTAGGACATAAGTCATTAAGTATCGCTTTACATCGTTTAGGCTCTCCACATAAACTTGTGCCATAACGACGAATCATCTCTTGTAAATGTTGACGAATAGAGCTATCCATTAGATTGTTTCCTAATGACTTTGTAGTAAAATTAAAAATAGAGACTTTAGGTTTTGTTTAAAACATAAAGTCTTCTTAATAATCCATAATACTAAATGCGGATTTCACCTTCAACCTTTCCGAAATTGATTTTTATCCCATTCGCCAAGGTGACACTGCGTCCGTGTTCTACATCGGAAATCGTCCCATCAGCCAAAGTAACCACCCATTTTTCTGCACTAAGGTTTTTCATTCCCCAAATAGCAGGATTTTTAGGATGGCGGGTCACTTCGCCCTCTACACCAGAATAATCAAAAAGTTTACTGGGGTTAAGATGATGCGGATACAATTTAGTGTCGTGGTTGAGCATCACCACATGCTGCCCTATTTTAATACGTGGTGGCGGCGTGGGAGTCTTTCCGCAGTTCCAACAATTTTCTAATTGTCCGTTGTTTTGCAAGGCCGTTTGATCATAAAACACTTCTGCCCCGCAATGCCCACAATAAATACGGCTATCACGCAACTTAGCCAATGCCTTACGCCATTCCGTTTCCCGTACTCGTCCATGCTGTGGATCACGAATCCCTTCAGTGAACGCTTTGGTAAATATCTCACGAATAAAAACAGGATAAATTGGCCAAAAAATAAGGGCATTATCATGATAACCGCGTTGCGGACGATTGCTGTCATTATGAGGGTCATAAATAAACACGGGATCAGTCCCGTAAAGTTTATTCATCGCAGGCAAATCAAAACATCTAATATCTGACTCTTTTTTACCCTCTAATGGATGATGTCCCATCAACAAATAGAACAACAAAACCGCCAATGAAAACAAATCCGATTGCGTATTGGGATCAGTCTCACCACGCACCACTTCAGGAGCCATAAAACGCGGTGTACCTCGCACTAGCGAATCCGTTTGTCCATCAACGCTAACGTTATCATTATCACAAATCAGCACCTCCCCCGTATTAGGGTCAAAAAACACATTGCCAAAAGAAATATCTCGATAACACAAACCTTGAGAATGTAACTGAGAAAAGCTATCAGCAAGTCCTATCCCCGCAGTCACCAAAGCCAGAAAACTTGGTTCAATGCGGCGCGTCATAAGGTCATTCAAACTTTTAAAACGCGCTTCACGTAAAGGCATAAAGTAACCAAAACCCTGCACACTGTCCGATTCAGCCAAAGCAAACGGCCATAAAAAACGCGATGTCGGTGCGCCTTTTTGAATAATGCTATGGAGTGCTTGATGCTGTTCGGGTGTGGAGGTATTAGGCAGATACCATTTTAACGCCACTGGTTTTTCACCCAGCTTGGCACGATACACTTCACCCTGTCCGCCACCGCCTAAAAAACTTTCGATATAGCAGTCATGCTGTGACTTCAAAGGTAATTTTTGTTTTAATTTCAACAATTGGTTCATGTCAATTTTCCTTGAATGAAACACTCAACATTTTCAGTATTTTCAGGTTAATATAACCCTTTAATTTGTTTGAGTTTTATATTTTAAAACTCACGCCAAATCAAACCCAAAGTGGTATCATCTCCACTGCCTGCTTGTGCCGTTTGTGCTAACCAATTTTCTAAATTGTGCTGCACAAACGCCATGCCTTCGTTTTCTAGCAAGGCCAAAAAATCGCGGCCTGCTTGGAAAAAGTCATCTTCTTCTACAAAAGAGTTACTGTAACCATCAGTACATAATAAAATTAAATCAGGTGGATCATCAATTAAAGGCTGAATCAAAACACGAAATTCTTTCCACGCATCGGGAGAACACAAAGAAGTCGTTTCATTGGCGATAAAACGCGCATCTTTGGACAATGGGCGATCTACTCGTCCATCGCGCCATACTGCAAGAATATCTCCGTCGCCGAGTTGCCAATAACCAATAAAAGTTTCCGTCACCACCACAGTCAACAACGTTGTGCCATACGCCAGTAAAGGGTTTGCATCGCCTAATATTTCACGTTCAGCAAGCGTAAACGGTTGCACATTATCATAATGTTCATGTACCGCATGTCGCCATTGTTTCAGCAATGTTTTTGGAAACTTAGTGGTTGCTTGGTTTTTTATTTCGCTTAAAAATAACTCATTATTTTTCAAGCCACTAAGTATTTCTGAAGCGCATTCAACAGCGCAACGACTCCCCCAATCACTACGCATACTGCGCTTACTGCCATGTCCATCTGCGATTGCAAAAAACAGAGGAAGATCATTAGGACAGGTATATTTCAATGCGTCTTGATTCGGTAAATCACCACGCACATGCTGGGGGCCGCGAATACTTGCCCCCAATGTCAGCCAGCGTTGTTCATTAACAGAACATGTCACGCCTACCATACGTCATCTGCTCCATCTGGGCCTGCGCTGGCAATCGTGACCGTTGGCATGGGTACATTCATTCCTACAGGCAAATCCCCTTTAGCTTGACTGGCAGGACTAGAAGCGGCTTTTAATACCGCAGTCGAAACCCAACGAATAAAACGCACCAATTGTTCTGCGTTATTCGCAAGCAAAGGCTGAATTTCAGAATGTCCGATAAATTCTTGTAAAATATCCATATCGGCATCTTTACCAATCGCAATTGAAATGCGAACGGCTTTTTTACCCCAAGGTGTTTCCATTAACGCCTTTAACCCACCATGAAAATCATCCGTAGGTTGACCGTCAGAAATCAACACCAACACAGGAGGCAAAGCACGTTCTCCCATTTTGCCGATTTCCAATTGTTCAGCCACCATACGCAAGGCTTTACCCATATCCGTCAGACCTTCGATCCCCAAATCTGTCCATTTAAACTCGGCTACAGGGGTTGGCTGTGAAATATGCCATTGTGCGCCACTGGAAAATTTAATGGCACGGACTATACCAAAATTATGTGAGATATAAAAACAAATTAAGTTCTAATATCTAGCTAGATATTAGGTATAAGATACTGTTTAATTTTATTAAACTTAAACACTTTACCTGACAAAAAGGTCTCAAACATACTAGTGACTTCTTTAAAGCTTGATAGACGATGAAAATTCTTTCTGACCCAATTCTTACCTTGAAGCCAAATATCCTCGACTGGATTTTGCTCTGGGGCATTGGGCGCAAATCTTAATAAACGAACTTTCCATTCTGATTCTGGAAGTCCCCCATTTAATTTCTCTAAATAAGTTCTTAAACCTTCAGAACGATGATAACTTGCACCATCCCAAATAATCACATGACGGGCTTCTTTATATCTGTAAATGAGCCAGTTAATAAAGTCTATCGTATATTTTGTATCAGCTTTCTTTGCCCTATCTAAAATAAATTCTCCCGTATAAATATTCACCGCTCCATACCACGTTTGAGAAGTGCGATAATTACTCATCTTTATTGACGTTCTTTCTCCTTTTTTCGACCAAACATAACCACAAATATCTCCCCACAACTGATGGCTTTCGTCTTGCATCCAGTACATTACCTCTCCACTTTCTATCTGTTCACGCTCCTTATCTATTAAATCCTTAATCTCTTTTTTTTTAGCTTCTACTTTTACCTCATCTTTTGCCGAATTCTCTTTGTGTGTCTTCTTATAACTTAAATTCGCTTCTTCTAATAATTTAGTATAAGAAGTATTTGAAGAATAGAAAACATCATACTCCTCTTTTAAGTATCTCTTTAGTTCCTCTATTGTTATTGTCTTCTTTTCTTGTATCCAATTAATCACATCTTCTCGTTCACGCGGCTTTAAATACCCTGGCGAGCCTTTATACGCTAACTTTAATCCTTCCACCCCTGACGCTAAATAAATGGCTTTCTATTTATCCACAAATTGCACACTGACACAACACGCTAAAGCCGCTTCCGCACGCACAAAACCAAGCAAAGACATTCTTACTGCCATCGCTCGCTTCACTTCTCTCGCTTCACCTGTTGACATTAACTCTTCTAAATCTTCATATCTCTTGTTCATTATTCTCTCCTATTTAAAAAGTATTATTATACGACTCTGAAAAAATTGGTATAACACCTCCGCATTTGGATTTTCCTTTGCCACATCCTGCATGTGCGGAATGGCATCACGAATTGCAGTGTTCAACGCTTGAATTTTGCCATCAATACTCATCGAACCTGAACAATCAGCAATCCAAATAAAATGTAAAGGGCGAGTCGCTATTGCACCGCCAGGAAGTTTTGTACTTAAAGTCATTTTTTACCTACTCCGTAGTGAAGACAATTGATATTGAATCCGTTTAGATATTAAGAATTGTAGAAATTAAATCTTTTACCCTGCTAATGCAGGAATTATCGACTTTATCTACCTTGTGAAGATTTCTTGCTTGTCTATCTAAAGACTTCATTTGGTCTGTCAAAACTACACCCGTAGTCTTGTTTGTACCTGAAAGGGGAACTTCAAAAGGATAACCTTTTGCTTGGTTAGTTATTGGACATAACCATGCGAACCCCGTTTTATCGTTAAAGCAATACGGACTGATGACCAAAGCAGGCCGTTTACCAGCCTGCTCGTGTCCCGCTTGTGGATCAAAATCAACGATTACGACATCACCAACATCTGGAATTTCACTCATAAGAGTTCATTTCCCGCGGGTTTTGATAGCATATCCTGATGTTTGTTTTCTTCAGTAATTTGGGAAAGGAGATCGTTCAGATTAGGTTTACATGGTTGAATGACTAAAGTTTTACCCTTTTGCACCAAATCAACCGTATCGCCTATATGTAAAGACGAAGTGTCTAAGATACTCTTAGGTAAACGAATTGCGGCACTGTTGCCCCATTTTGAGATTGTGGCTAACATAATTTGACCCTCTTGCTTGATTTTGTATCATCATTGTAGATACTCTTCGCAACTGGATCAACCTTATTCCGCTCTCAATTGCCCCCACGCGCAGGCATAATTATCTAAATCTTGTAACCAAGCCAACAAGGGCGCAGGAGTCCAATCTAAAGGGTGCATCGGAATTGTGCCTGTATAACCATTGGGATCGTCCAGCTCACAGTGCGGGCGATGAATCGGCGCAGCCGACCATGCCCGTAAAGGCGTACGACTCACTGGTACGCCTGCGATACTCGCTTGTGTTTCCAATGTGTCTAAATAACGCCCTTTGCTACGACGAATTTCTACATCCGCCGTCAAAGTTGGGTCTAAAATAAAGGCATCCACCCCATGCGGTCCCGGAGTCACTAACATGTAATCTGGATGGGTTTCCAACACTTCTCGACATTGAAAACCACTGGGATGCGATTCGTGACGCACAAAACGCGGTTCAATCCACAAAGTCATTTTCACATTGCGTTTGACAAATTGTACTTTTCCACCCAAAAACAACGCCCCCAACGGATCATCTTTAGAATACCAACCGATGTGCGCGAGACATTTCAAAATGTGCAAACCACACCAGCGTTGATACAAATACGGCGTATCCGCGACTTCTACCGTGTCGTTTAATACACGATGTAAAAAACTCGGCAATCCTTCTTCGGGCTGTTGTAAATAGCGGGCGTATTGCCGCAGACGTTGCCAATTGCGGGTGCGCGGAAAAGGCAACGGCGGCGCAGGAGTCGGCAATAACCGCACCTTCGCCCCCCGCACTAACAACAAGCGCGCATGATTCAATTTGGCTTGTGCGTTATAAAGACGGCCGCGCATCGCTAATAAAGTATTGCGATCATGTTGGGCGTAATCGGAGTGACTGTTTTGCAGCAACAAAGAATCTTCAATGTATTTACTCATTTGCGCGATCACTTGCTGCAAAGAATTGTCTTGTAATTCCAACAGATGCAACAACCAACGCAACGGCTGTAAATGCCCGTGATCGCGTGCCAGCGGCCGCTGCCAACGCACAGGCAACAAACGACGAGTCGTATCTTGTTGATAATCCATAGGTCGGTGCGAAAATTTACCTTGCTTGGGAACGGGACTGGCGTATTGCTCTGCGGCAAATCCCCCCTGATCCTGTTGCCATTCTTGTAATAATTTCGGCACCAAACCCGTCAACCAATCAATCGCTTGGAATAAAGCCGACGTACTGGCCACCGTACTTGCTGTGTTACCCACCAAGGTTTGTCCCGACTGCAACCCCGGAGCCAGCAATTCGCTAGAAAACGCTTTTAAATCGTCAATTAACTGCTTTAAAAACGCGCTCATGCTTGAATCACATCCCGTCCATCTTTTAAGGCTTCACCCCAACTGCTGATTAAATTGGCACATTTACGCAGATATTTACCGTAACTTTCGCGCCATTCTTCTAAACCTTGCAATAAACCATCGTTAGACGGATCGCCCACCAATAAACGCACTTTCGTTAATACTTGCTGTAATAACACCACATCTAACGCATCCCAAATACTGCTTAAATTCAATTGTTCTCGATATTCAATGCAGCGTTTCAACGAATCGGCAGCGCGTAAAGAAAAAGTCGCATCTTTGTACTTGAGTAATTCTTCTAATTCCTCAATGGCCATGATTTGCTTTTCTTCTAAAGTGAGTGCGGCGCGTTCTAAAGTGGATCGGGCTTCTAAAGTTAATTCCACAATGGCCGCTCGGTCTAACACGCGGGGAGATAAGGATAAAGTGGTGTGATCGTTATTAATCGTGGCGACAAAACGTAACGCGGGCGTTAAGAAAATTCGACTGCCTTGACTATTACTTACGCCGCGAATACTTTTACCACCCAATTCTAAAGTTCTTAATTTTTCTTGATCATCAGGATATTGCGAACGCACTAAAATATCGGCAAACCAATATTCAGGTTGACTTAAATTAAATTCTTCAAAAATAATTAAATAAGTACGCCGATCATTTTTACGCCAAGCGGCTTCTGCGCGAGCTAAAAAACGAGTAAATTCAGTGGGTTCAAATTCGTTACTGATGGGATTCACATAACCCAATAAATCTTCTCGTCCGCGCCACGTTGATCCGACGGTGACGATCAATTTACGTTCTGGATCGTCGATCAATTCGTTGGCCAGCGTACTTTTTCCTACACCGGGATTGCCCGTTAAAATCAACATATTACGACTGATCGACACGGTGATCAGGGCTTCTAACACTTCGCGGCCATACACAGAGCGGATTTTATCTTGACTGGTTTCTTTTTCTAACAAGCCGTAGGGAGGTAAACGTTTTAGATCGACGGTGGGGATATTTTCGGGCGGGATTTTTTTTACATCTAGGTTTTTTAACTGCTCAAAAGGCCCGCGTTGGATTTCTTGAATGACGGGGGGGAGTTCGGAGGGAGGCGTTTGCGCAGACAGCATTTTTTGTTTGACGCGCTGTACATCAATGCGCGCTTGTTCAAACCAATCGGCTAACCGTTGATGAAAATGGGCAAAACGCCCTTCATCTTCGGGTTCAAACCATGTTGAACTGGGGCCGATGGCTTGTTCTGCGGTTTTAAATAAATTTTCTACCGCGACGCGGTTAATTTCTTTGAGATAAGGGCCTTCTTGAATGGTGCGGTAATAAACCGTTAATGCGTGGGGTTGTTGAAAACGCACCCAACCATCGCTGTAAGGGATAATTTTCCATACCGTTTTAAAATCATTAATGCGAATACACTCCACATGTTGTACTCGATACGCCCCAAACACATAATCTTTGCTACGGGTATTAATTTCACTGATGCCACGCGGTTCTTGAAACCGTTTACCCCAAAATAACATAATCTGATTATTTAAGGCTTCGGGATAACGTTCTAATAACCAACCAATTCCTAAGTCATCAATTAAACAATATGGCGTTCCTTCTTCATACACATGAATGTGATAACAACGTGGGTCTCCCTGTTGGCAATAATCAGTACGAAATTGTTGTTTTGCTGAACAATTCCATGTTTCGGCATTGCGACAAATGCTGCCATCCCAACCTCGCCGATGTGAATTAATCGTACAACCCACAGCATTTCCAGCCGTAATAAAGTTCATTGTGTCTTTTTCCTTTGTGTTTTTTGTTTAAATAAACAATTGTTTAAAAATAAAAAGTCCGTATCGCTCATATCGTATTGATTCCCATTGATTAGGCGATTTTGGCATTATACGATACTGTGTCATGGATCGCTTGAATTTTGGTGAAGCATGAGGCGGATCAATGTTCTCCCTGCACGCAGGTCATAAAACCATCTATTTCACGACAGGAAACAGGATATTGAGCATTGTTTTGAAAATCAGATAAATAAAGAGGATGAACCACATAAATGGTATCAGACTTAATCACGCCTGTTCGTAATTCTTCAAACAAATCCTGACAATAAGCCGCGGTTCGTTCGACATCAAATCGCGCCACTTGTCCCGTATTAATGCTCAAGCCATGACGACCCGCCCAGTAAGCAAAACCCTGATAAGGTGCGGGCGGCTCGCCACAAGCGATAGGTGGCAGGAGGGTGATGTGTTTGTATTGGGCTGCTTGAGTCGCCCAAAATTCAGATTGTAAAGGATTTTCCCAAACAGGCAGCGCAGGATTCCAATGAAAAGCAGGATTACCCCGCGCTTGACGATGGGAGTAATAAACAGACGATAAATCAATCAGTTGAAGTGTTAAACCTAAGATTAAAAGCGATGCGGCCATGATTTGGGAGTTTCTTTTTATTAAAATGGCTAAAATCACAAAGATAATAAAGTAATGAACAGGCCAAAAAAATCGTCCAGTGCTTCTAAACATATTAAAAATATTCCAGAAACCACCTGAGAATTCAACCAAAACTAAACTGCCAAAAGTGATTTTATTACTCAATGCCAATAAGGTAAAAAAGAAACTGGCCACGATTAAAGGTAAAAAATAAAGTAACGTTTTGCGTTGGACAAATCTTTTTTGCATTTCATAAGCAGCCCACAATCCCATCATTAATACTCCAGCTCCCAAATAATTAAAGCCTTCATAAAATATACCAAAATTAAGTCATTCATAAAATTTTTCTGTCAGAATCAGAATTTTAGAATTAAAGAATAAAAAATCTGTTTAAAATAAATGAGTTGCAAGAATAAATTTTGAAAATTCTGATTCTGACAAAATAAGGATTCTACGAACCCTATCTTTTTGGTATAGCACCTAAAAATCCTGAAATAAGTACATTTTTTGATGTCGTAAATGGCGCAGTGAATAATAACGCCATCACCATTAAAATGAGTGAATAACTGCCAAAATATTCCCACCACGCATACGAATTAAGATCAGCAGGAGCTTGCCAAAATGACCACAAACCCGTTATCAATATTCCACTGATAAATAACGTCACTATAAAGCCCTGTAATTGAGACAATGGTTTTTTTAAGAAAAAAGTTGTTTTTAGCATATCATAATCACCTGAATGATTTTAACTTTAAAAAAACAAATGAAACCATAATTTATCAACAATAGAAAAATTAATGGATTTTATAAAGATTGGCAGGGTAACAAATGGGGATTCAATGAGGAATGGTAGAGTAAAATTAAAATTCTGACATTTATTTTTCTGTCTGAATCAAAATTTCCAGAATTCTTGAAATTCTGAAAATTCAGATTCCGACAAAATTAGCCTAATACATCCGCATCAACACCTTAATGTGCGTGGCAACGCTGCGTCCCAGTGAGTGCAATTCATAACCCCCTTCCAATGTCGAAACCACACGCCCTTCGCCAAATTTGTCCGCAATTAATAATAACTCTTGCGTAATCCACGCATAATCGCGCTCACTTAAACTCACGTGAGACATGTCATCATCTCGGTGCGCGTCGAATCCCGCCGAAATAAAGATCATTTGTGGTTCAAATTTATGCAACGCAGGAATACAATGATTCAGCATGGCTTCGCGGAATTTTTCACTTCCTGTATTTGCGGCTAAGGGAACATTGATAATGTGATCGCTGACTGTATCCGCGCCACAAAAAGGGTAAAACGGATGTTCAAAGGATGAACAAAATAAGACACGCGGCTCATTGCGAAAAATATCTTCTGTCCCATTGCCATGATGTACGTCAATGTCCACAATCGCCACCCGACGTAATCCGTAATGGTGGATCGCATGAGCCGCACCCACCGCAACATTGTTAAAAAAGCAAAACCCCATCGCCTGATCGTGTAACGCATGATGTCCCGGCGGACGCACGTTACAAAATGCCGCTTTCGCTTGCTTTTTCATCACCAAATCGGTCGCCATCACCAACGCTCCCGCAGCATGTAATGCGGCTTTAGGCGTTTGTGGCGTAATCAGGGTGTCGGGATCGAGGTAAGTGCTGGGTTTATGTTCAAAAGACAAAACATGTTCAATGTATTTTTTATCATGCACTCTGGCCAATTGTTCGCGTGTGGCTGCGGGGGCTTCGTAATGTCGAATAAAATCAAACAGTTTCGAGGCAATTAACTGGTCTTCAATCGCACTAAAACGTGCGGGGCATTCAGGATGTCCTACCCCCATATCATGGTGCATACAATCTGGATGGTAAAGATAAGCAATGCTACTCATAATGAATACGTCTCCTTAAAAAAATTATTCTTGTTTTCGGTCGCCAAATCAGAGTTAAAACCGATTCTTTTTTAGGAAATGCGCGATTAGAAACATTTCCCAATTGCCACATTATGTTGTGGAAGTGATCTACCAAAGCCTGTTATAAAATATCATGATTGATTCACTAATAACAAACCCCACGCGAAGTCCATGTAAAAAAATCTAAACGGCGGCTTACCCTACAGTGTAATGTGATTTTTATTTTATTCTAAATAAAGCCCAAATTCTCACGATTCCACTTGAAACACACGAAATCCCTGATTACCAAAACAATAAATCACAAATTGGCTAATATTTGCTTCAGGATATTCGCTTTTTAATCCCTCCACATAACCTGCAATTTGTTGGGTGTCTTCTGCTTGCAATTTAAAGTTTTCAATAGTCGTTTTAAATTTAGCAAATTCGGTATTGGAATAATATTTAAACTCAATCACCCAACGCAATCCTGCATAACATTCATTAAATTTTCCTACAAATTCTAAATCACTGCGCCCCGTGGGATAAGAACGCTCCACATGCCAAATAAACCAACGCGATAAATAACGACGACATAATTCGTAAAAAGTGGTGCGGTAAAAGTTTTCATTCATTTTCTGAAACACCGCTTCAGGCAATTGAGACACATATTCACGCCAATAGCCCGCAAATAACGGTTCTAATTGCGGCTCATTAGAAAAAGCCTGCATATATTCAGTGTGGCGTGTTGACACATCAATATGGTGCAATTGATTAAAATATTCAATAAAAATTGTCCGCATATTTAAATTAGGCAATTGCAAATAATAATCATCTTTGCGTGTCAACATGCCTAAATAAAAAAATGAAATAGGAAAAAAACTGGCATCAAAAAATTGATAACTATCAAATTTTTCTGTTAAAAAAGTTTTATCATAATGAATCGTGTTATGAACCACTAAACGATCCACAAATTCTTTAGTTAATTGTGGATTAGAAGCCGTTAAACGACGCACCCATGATAAATCTGTTTTTAAATTTAAATCAGTGAGATATTCAGGAATAGTATAATAATCTTGAAACCATGTTAAAAAGTACATGACTAAAGTAGAATTATATAAGGCTTCGCCATTAGGACTAACAAAATGATAGCCGTTATATTGATTTTTCATGACCGCAGTTACTGCTTCACGAGTGTCTGGATTAATATCATAATCGCGGTAAATTTCATCTAATAACGCATTGGTTTCATTTTGAGTAAATCCAAGCATATTTTCAAATTTAGGGTGTAAAGTAATAAAGCTGGCGACATTAAAACCAGAAGCCATGTCGTCAATTGCAATAGGCAATACTCCCGTAATAAAAATATTATAAATAGCACCGCTTTCTCGTCCTTGTTTTAAGGTTTTAAAAAAGGTTTTGAAAAATCCATTGTCAGCAGTCAATTGGCGATAAAGTTGATCGTGATTAGAAATAATTAATTGATTGGCAAAATTATCATATTCGTCGATAATGAGATAAATCGGTGGCGCATCTTGTTCACGTATATAGCGCAATAAATTGGTTAAATTTTCTGCCACTGATTTGTCAATATCTATTTCAGGCATATTATTGAGTTGATAACGTTTGCGTATAAAATTTAATTCTCCATTACAATAATGTCTAAAATTCTGCTCTATTTGCGCAATAGTTGCTCCTAATTCAATCACGGAAAAATTTAATGATAAAATCATAAATTGATTTTGATTGCCTGTGGGATTTTGTCCAATCCAAGTGTGTCCAAATAACGAAGCAAAACGCGCTTTTTCGCCTATATCATAATAATAACGCAAAATAGAGCAAAATAAGGATTTTCCAAAACGGCGTGGACGTAAAAATATGGGATTTTTAATGGTTTCTAATTTAGCAATATATTCCGTTTTATCGACAAAATAACCCTGATTGCAGACTATTTCTGCATAGTTAGCGACGCTATATAAAACTCTTTTTTTCATGATGTTACCCGAAACATTAGAAATCCCTGATGACTAAAACATGTTAATCCCCCCACAACACCACTTTTCCCTGCCCCGACTCCACCAATAAAATGCCCAATAACGCTTGATCTTTTTCCGCAATGACCGCCGCACCATGCCATTCTTCGCGCATGGGTGTTTCTTTAGAAATAAGCCATATTTCTGCGGATTCGGCGGGATTATTTTCATACTGGTGGCTGGCAATATAAATCGGCGAATGGTCAGGATTGGCAATGATCAAGGTGTTTTCTGGCACGGTGGCATGACGGCGCGATGTCCACGAATCAAACCCATGTGGAAAAGACAAAATCGATAAATCCCCCGATCCTTGCGCTGTCACAGAATCACTTTTTATGTCAACAACTTGCCCCGCAATCGTTAATTGTGCCGTGTTAGGCAAAGCATCAGACGGCGGCGTGACGATGGAACTTGGCACTAATAACTGATTTTCCGCGGAAGGTAAAACCCACGCCGTGCGCCGTTCATCTACTGTAAAACGCAATAAATTACGCCGTTGCCACGTTAAAACCGCTAATAAAGGTTTAGGATAATTTTCAGCTTCTGAATTCAGTGGCGCATAAGTTTCCCATTCTAACCATTCATTCTCAGGTTTATCGTGTAAAGTAAATTGCTGGCCATAATGTGCCAATGTCCCTGGATTAGGAGGAATGGCTAAAGTAATTCCACCCAACAATAAAGATTGGAATGAACCAATATTCATAGAAAAACCAGACCAACCTACCCCCATTTCTAAGCCACTGGTTTTCCAAAAACGAGTCTGCTGCCGAATTAAACCCACATAATCGGGTTGAATATAAACTTGAGCGCGAACCGCTCGCCCATTCGGGGTTAAATCTACCGCTAAAATCGTCCCTATTTTCACATCTCGATACAACACAGGCGCATTCACTTTTAAATTGCCGCGTGCCGTTGTGATTAAATCAATACTTAATCCGCCTGTTTCTAAAATCGCTAAAGCAGGAGTGGATTCTAATCCCGTAAATTTAAATTGATATGGGTCTTCGGCATGGTTGATTCTACCGGGCAACACATTGATATAATTGGCACCTAACATGGTTTCCAAACCGCCCACCGTGGTCATATCCACTTGCGGGCGAACAATCCAAAATTGACTTTTTTCTGTGGCCACATCCATAGCATTTTTCGCTAATTTAACATTGATTTCAATACGATCTAATTGTTCTGTCAATTGCACCGAATGCACCACACCAATATCAATTCCACGATAACGCAACGCATCGCCGATTTTTAAACCATGTCCTTGTTGAAAATAAAGTGTTAAAGACACCGTCGGCCGATGCCAATAATGATAAGCCAATAATCCCAACACCGTCATAGCTAATAATAAAAACAATAATAACGCCAATACTCCCCGTCGTTGTATTTTAGGCTGAACAATTTCTGTCACGGCTTGTGGAAAAGTCGGGTTTTCTAAATCTGCCATATTAAAACTCTCATTAAAAGTATCAATTTAACTTAGATTGCCACATTTGTTGTGGATTAAATAACATGCTGGCGATTAAACTCAATAATACCATCATACTAAATGCAATTAAACCCACACCAATATGAATCGTCACCAAATCACCCATTTTAATAAATGCCACCAATATCGCCACCAACATTACATCCAACATACCCCAACGCCCTAATAATTCTACAATATGATACATTGAGGCTTTATGATGATGTTGCATCATAAAACTGTTTAAAGAAAGCATAAATAAAGTGCTTAATTTAAGCAAAGGCAACACCATAGAAAAAATAAAAATCACAATGGCAATAAACCAATTGCCATTTTCTAATAAACTTAATACTCCCGTCCATAAACTATTCTCATGGCGATGTCCCAATTGCTCCACACTCATAATCGGCAATAAAATAGCAGGCAAATAAAACAATAAAGCCGCCGCGCTTAAACTGGCAACCCAATATTGTTTTTCTGGTAAGGTTTTTATTTTTAACACCGTTCCACAGCGACAACAGCGAATTCGCTGCCGTTTATAAATCAATTCAGGCACTTGTTGAATTAAACCACAACAAGGACAACTGGTTAAATGATCTTGATGATGAGGCATTGCGATTTATCTCTCCAGAAACCAAAATAGCAGAATAAACCTAAAAATAATACTACGACAACTTCCACTGCCCTTTGCTAGCGACATTCTTTGTGAATCGGTACAATAGCGCAAGTATTTGTCCTAAACGGCATCGTTAGTTTAAGGCATGAGCCTTTATTTTTCTCAACTGTTGATGATTAAACACGCATGATCACAAAACTTTTCACCAAATTATTTGGCAGTCGCAATGATCGCCAAGTGAAACGACTTTTTAAAATTGTTGAACAAATCAACCAATTAGAACCCTCTTTACAACAATTAAGCGACCACGATTTGCAAGAAAAAACAGTGGAATTTCGCACGCGCTTGTCACAAGGTTTGCCTTTGGACGATTTGTTGCCTGAAGCCTTTGCGGTGGTACGCGAGGCTTCCAAACGGGTGCTGAATATGCGCCATTTTGACGTACAATTGATTGGCGGCATGGTGTTACACGAAGGCAAAATCGCCGAAATGCGCACGGGCGAAGGAAAAACGCTGGTGGCTACCCTGCCCGCTTATCTTAACGCTTTGACCGGTAAAGGTGTACATGTCATCACCGTCAACGATTACTTAGCGCGCCGCGATGCCGAATGGATGGGCAGAGTTTACCAGTTTCTCGGCTTAACCACGGGTGTTGTGGTGCCGGGCATGGAGCCTGAACAAAAACGCCAAGCCTATTGTGCTGATATTACCTATGGCACGAATAACGAATTCGGTTTTGATTATCTGCGCGATAATATGGCTTTTAGCGTTCAAGATCGCGTACAGCAAAAAGGGCTTAATTACGCCATTATTGACGAAGTCGATTCTATCTTAATTGACGAAGCGCGTACGCCGTTAATTATCTCTGGGCCGACTGAGGATAATTCAGATTTATATCAACGTATTAATCAACTGATTCCTCATTTAACACGCCAAGCCAAAGACCCCGAAGCTCCCAGCAAATTTGAAGAAGCCGAATATGTGCCGGGGGATTATTATGTGGATGAGAAAAGCAAGCAAGTTTTACTCAGTGATGAAGGGCATCAGAAAATTGAAGAATGGTTGATTCAAGAAGGCTTATTAAGTCCCCAAGAAAACTTATATGATGCCACCAATATCAACTTAATGCACCATGTGAATGCGGCGTTGCGGGCGCATACTTTATTCCAAAAAAACGTTGATTACATCGTCAAAGAGGATCAAATTGTCATTGTGGACGAGTTCACCGGACGCACCATGCCCGGACGACGTTGGTCAGAAGGGCTACATCAGGCCATTGAAGCCAAAGAACAGGTGAAAGTGCAAAATGAGAATCAAACCTTAGCCTCGATCACGTTCCAAAACTTATTCCGTCTTTATCGTAAACTGTCAGGAATGACCGGTACGGCTGACACAGAAGCCTATGAATTTCAAACGATTTATAACTTAGAAGTGTTAGTGATTCCCACCCATCGACCAATGATTCGTAAAGATTTAGGTGATTTGGTGTATTTAACCGCAGAAGAGAAATATGCGGCGATTTTGCAAGATATTCGTGAATGCCAACAACGCCAACAACCTGTTTTAGTGGGAACAACATCGATTGAGACTTCAGAATTGTTGTCAAAACGCTTGGTTAAAGAAAAAATCCCGCACCAAGTGTTAAATGCTAAGTTTCACGAGCAAGAAGCGCATATTATCATCAACGCCGGGCGGCCGGGTGCAGTCACCATTGCCACCAACATGGCTGGGCGCGGGACGGATATTGTGTTGGGTGGGAATTTGGAAGCAGAACTACACGCCCAAGCCGATACGCTGACTCCAGAAGTGGAACAACAACTGCGTGCTGAATGGAAAGAACGCCATGAATTGGTTTTAAAATCAGGTGGTTTACACATTATCGGTACAGAACGTCACGAATCCCGACGGATTGATAACCAGTTGCGTGGTCGTTCGGGTCGTCAGGGCGATCCGGGGTCGAGTCGCTTTTATTTGTCTTTGGAAGACAGTTTGATGCGTATTTTTGCCTCAGAGCGGGTTTCTACGCTGATGCAGAAATTAGGCATGGAATCAGGCGAGGCTATTGAACATCCTTGGGTGTCTAAAGCCATTGAAAATGCACAGCGTAAAGTGGAAGGGCGTAATTTTGATATTCGTAAGCAATTATTAGAATATGATGATGTCGCTAATGATCAACGTAAAGTGATCTATGAACAACGCAATAGTTTAATGGAAGCTGAATCAGTATTAGATACTGTTTTAGCGATTCGTGCTGATGTATTGGATAATCTAATTGATCAATATATTCCGCCGCGCAGTTTGGAAGAATTGTGGAATGTACCAGAGTTAGAACAAGCGTTAATTCAACATTTCGCCATTGAATTGCCCATTAAAGAATGGTTGGATAAAGACCCTGATTTACACGAAGAAACTTTGCGCCAACGCATTGCTGAAGCCATCGAAACGATTTATGAGAAAAAATCGCAACAAGTCGGCAACACTGTTTTACGCCATTTTGAAAAAGTGGTGATGTTGCAAGTGTTAGATACGCGCTGGAAAGAACATTTAGCGGCGATGGATTACTTACGTCAAGGGATACATTTACGCGGTTATGCGCAAAAAAATCCCAAACAAGAGTATAAACGCGAGGCTTTTGAGTTATTTTCGCGGATGTTGGAGGATTATAAGCGCGAAGTGGTGCAAATTCTTTCAAAAGTCCAAGTTCGGACGGATGAAGAAGTGGCCGCAGTGGAAGAACAACGCCGTCAAGAAGCCTTATCATCGGGTTTCCAATTCCGTCATGCTGATTTTTCGGGATTAGGCGAAGGACAAAAAGAACCCGCCGCGGCACGCCCAGACGCAGGTGCAGTCGCACAACAACCTTTTGTGCGTGACATGCCCAAAGTGGGACGCAACGATTTATGTCCGTGTGGTTCTGGTAAGAAATACAAACATTGTCATGGAAAATTAACCTAAATGGCTGTTAATCCTCTTCCTCTCAATACATTACACCCCGTGGCAGGTATTCATTTAGCCACGACCAATGCGGGTATCAAGCAAACCGTACGCGATGATCTGTTAGTCATTCAAATGCAGCATTTAGCTGCGCGAGAAGGCACGGCGGCCGCAGTGTTTACACGTAATGCGTTTTGTGCTGCGCCGGTGGTGGTGGCGCGGGAAAATGTGGCGCAGTATCGCGTGGATTACTTGTTGATCAATTCGGGCAACGCTAACGCGGGAACAGGCGAACAAGGTCTGGTCGCCGCTCGCGCCACGTGTCAGGCGATAGCCGAACAACAAGGCTGTGATCCGCGGTCGGTATTGCCTTTTTCTACGGGTGTCATCGGGCAGCCTTTGCCCGTATCGAAAATTGTAGCCGCTTTGCCTAAAGCCTTGTCCAATTTGCAGCCCGCAAATTGGGAAGCGGCAGCCAAAGCGATTATGACTACGGATACATTGCCCAAAGGTGTATCTCATCAATTTTCACTGCAAAATCAGTTGGTTACAATAACGGGTATTGCTAAAGGGGCGGGGATGATTCGCCCTGACATGGCCACGATGTTGTCGTTCATTGCCACTGATGTTGCATTACCTAAAAATTTATTGCAGCAGAGTTTACAGCAAGCTGTCGAAGCCAGTTTTAACCGCATTACCATTGACGGTGATACATCAACCAATGATGCGTGTGTTCTATTTGCCACGGGACACAGTGGGGTGGTGTTGGAACATGCGGATGATTCGGATTACGCTATTTTTCTGGATCAACTGACACAAGTGTGTCGAAAATTGGCACAAGCCATTGTACGCGATGGCGAAGGCGCGACTAAATTTATCACCGTCGATGTTTCGGGCGGCGCAAATGAGGCAGAATGTTTAGCCGTCGCCTACAGTGTAGCCCATTCGCCCTTAGTAAAAACGGCATTTTTCGCCAGCGATGCCAATTGGGGGAGAATTCTCGCGGCAATCGGTCGGGCAGGTTTAAGTGATTTAGCGATTGAACGCGTACAAATTGATCTCAATGACGTAGCAATTGTCAGACAAGGCGGAGTCGCTGCGAGCTACACCGAAGCCCAAGGCCAAGCCGTCATGCAACACAGCGAAATCACTATTCATATCGATCTCGGCCGTGGCACGCACCGAGAACAAGTCTGGACTTGCGATTTTTCTCATGATTATGTGAGCATTAACGCGGATTATCGGACGTGATAAGAAGGGTGTAAGGCAGTAAAGATGTAAAGTTCAGGGATGGCAAGAGTTTTGACTGCCATCCCTCTTTTCTTGTGCCAGTGATCATTCAAAAATTTTACTATATTTATTCTTGCAAGTCGTTTATTTTAAGACGTTTTTAAAACAAGTTTATGAGGATTTTTACACCGCTTATAATCCTAAAGATGCCGATAAATTAGGCATTGTTTATACGCCACAAGAAGCGGCGCGTTTTATTATTTCGGGTTGTGATTGGTTGGCACGGGAGCATTTTGATAAGTTTTTGATTGATAAGGATTTAGATATTTTAGACCCTTGCATGGGAACGGGAACTTTTATTATTGATTTATTGGATTTTTGGCGCGGTCAACAGAAGGATTTAATGCGTAAATTTGCGCAGGAAGTTCATGCCAATGAAGTGTCTATTTTGTCTTATTATATTGCGTGTTTAAATATTGAACAAACTTTTTATGATATAACGAATCAATGGCAGGAATTTAAGGGCTTATGTTTCGTTAATACATTGGATAATGTCGGCTTTAGTAAACGCATCGCTACGACCGTTAATTTCTTTTCTAATAATAATTCACGGTCAAAAAGTCTGGCTTGATTGCCTAACATCGGGTCTTGCAAAGAATACCAACCCGCTGTGTCAACGCCTTCAAACATTTTTGTTTTTTCTAAATAAAAAATATTCCCGTCTCTATAAACGCCATTAAACTCAATAAGCCCTTGTGCCAATAAAACCACATATCCCTGTGGTAATAAAGTGGCAATTATATCGCCATTATTCGGGTCTTTAATGGATAAAGAATCCACCGTATAGCGGGGACGGCTTCCATACTTGAGTTTACACTCATGGCGCGAGGCTTCTAATTCTTTGGGTAGCCAATTTTGGATTTGTGATAAAAAATTATCGACGCGCTTAATATAAATTTTCTCTCTTTCTTCAAGTTTTATCTTTCTAGGTTTCTCTGTTGCATTCACGGCCATTTTTAAGGTTCTCCTAAAAAAATAAATATCCCTACCACTGATACGACACCCCCGTTCTAATTGACAAAATTTGTTCGGAGATATTAAAGTCTAAATCCTCAAAATTTTTATAATAATAATCGTGACGAATTAAAGATAAATCATAAGATAAACGTGGAGTAATATGCGTTTTCCAGCGAATCCCCAAACTCGTACCCGACGCATCACCACGACCGTGACGGATTTGTTGGGATTCGTCATATTGGGCGCGTAAGTGCGCATAAGCCGCACTGAATGACAACAAATGATTGTCCGCAATCGCCCAGCCGCCGCCCGCACCCACGTAAAAACCACGCCCTTCCAAACTCACCTCGCTCCCAATCGCAATGGCTGTGGGCGGCGCGACAATTCGGGTTTCCCCGTATTTGTAACCTGCAAAAAGACTGATCGATTCATTCATGCCATAACCCACAGAAACAGCCGCATCTTGCCGCTCAAAATACGCAGTACCTGTGGGTGAAGGTTCTTTGCCTGACGTGGTATTTTTTTCCGCACTCAGATCGACGTATAAACGCCCATAAGTCGCGGTTAAGCCCACGCCCAGCGAATATAAATTATTGTCAATGCCGCCGCGGCCGACTGAGTATTCAAAATAACGGTAAGAAGCGAATACATTAGGCGTTAGACTTAACTCGCTCGCCTGCGCCACACCACAAAACAGTAGAACTGTTAAAAAATAAGGTTTCATAGTGGAATCAATGTCAATGCGGCTGTTGACTGTCTTGCCAACGGTCTGAAAGCAAGCGCAGATAACGCACCAACGCCGCTCCGTGACACACCACACCCACTTGATCTTGATAATGCGCCAATTGATGAATAGGCATTTGTTCTAAGTGCATCACGGGCGGGAGACGTTGAATTTCAATTTCAACTTGTCGCAAATAAATAGGTTCTACTTCATCACAAGTGATACCGACAGGATAGGCACTGTCTTTCAGCAAAATAAAGTATTCTCGATTTTCGGGTAAGTCTGTCAACAATTGCAATTTATTAGAAAGGCAAAAAATCGGACATTCCTGCCCGTGACCAAACCAACCAATCGCCCCCAACGGAGAGCGTAAAGGATGAATGTCACTGATGATTTCCACAGAACTGACCTCATCTTGTGGCACAAACAGATTCAAGCCGTCAAATTGCGTCAGTACATAACGCTCATAAATGTCATAAGCACGAAGATCGGTGATATTGACCACGGTTACATTTTTCCTGCCAAGCCTTTATCAATCAAATCAAGCAGTTCTGTGTCTTGATAGGGTTTAGTTAAATACGCAGAAACGCCTGCGCTGCGGGCTTGTTCGCGGTGTTTTTCTGTGGTACGCGAGGTGATCATGAAAATAGGCATGGTCTTTGTTGTTGGATTGGCGCGCACGTGAGACGTGAGTTCTAACCCGTTCATGCGTGGCATTTCCATGTCCACTAGCATCACATTGGGTTTATTTTGGCTCATGACTTCAATGGCTTCCACGCCATCTTTTGCCAGTAACACTTCAAAACCCGCATCTTCCACCAAAATCGATAACGATTTACGCACGCTCAATGAGTCATCCACAATCAATACTTTTGGAATACCTTGCGGAGTTGCGGCCAAATTGTGCGGATCAAGCCCTTGTTCAGCCATGTAACTGTTCATTGCCGCTTGCATCGGCGAACGCAGCAATTGCGGTAAATCCAATAAGGGGACAAGACTACCATCACCGAGAATGGACGCACCCGCAACCCCGTGAATATTTTTCACGTATTTGCCCATGTTTTTCATGACCAAATCATGGGTATCGAGTAATTCATCTACAATCACCGCGGTCACGCCTGTTTCCTCATGCACAAGGACGATAGGACGGTGTTCATAGCCTTCAATACTGGGTTTATCACCGGCCACACCCAGTAAATCGGCCAATGATTTCAGCGAGTACATGTGTTTGCCCATTTTCAAGGTGACTTCATCGCCGACGCGGTGAAATTCGCTGACTCCTGCGGCCAGGGCTTGTTCTAAGTGGTTGGTGGGAATACCGTAGCGATTTTGTCCCACACGCACCAGCAATACGTGTACCGTCACCAACGACATGGGCAGTTTGATCAACATTTGCGTGCCGTGACCCGTTTCGGAAATGATGTCTAATGTGCCTTTCATTTCTCGAATATTAGTGTGTACCACGTCCATGCCCACACCACGCCCAGACACTTGCGTTACGCCTGATTTGGTGGAAAATCCTGACATGAGAATTAAACGCGCCAATTCAGGTTCGCTGAGTTCTTGCGTTTCGGTGATGAGACCGCGTTGAATTGCGGTATAACGAATGTTGGTGTAATTCAGTCCTGCACCATCATCTTTACAACTCACCACGATATTATTCCCTTCGCGGTAAAATTTCAGTTCAATACGCCCCGATTCATCTTTACCGAGAATAGCGCGTTCGTCGGCAGGTTCAATACCGTGGTCAATGGAATTCCGCAGAATGTGCATCAATGGATCGCCCAGTTTGTCGAGTACATCGCTGTCGATCATGATGTCCGTACCGAGAACGTCCAATTCAGCTTTTTTCCCCGTAGCGCGACAGGTTTGGCGCACGTTACGCTGTAGTTTTGACACAATCGTGGCCACAGGCACCATGCGCGTGGTCATAATGGTGGCTTGGAATTCTTTATTCAGCCGCTCTTGTTGAATAAACATACTTTCCAATTCGGCCAAATCCGTGCGAATGGAAACGGCTAATTCGCGGGAGTCCGCGATGGACTCGATAAAGCTGTGGGCGACGCTGTGTAATTCGTTATATTCTTCAAACTCTAAGGGGTCAAAATCTTCGTCAAATTCAGCCGTTTCTGCATAACGGGTTTCTACTCCCGTGATTCCGCGCACGTCCACCAGATTTTCTAATTCAAACGTTTTACGTTGTAAAATCATACTTTGGTCGATCAACAACCGCGTACTGCCCGTGACATGGCGTAAACGTTCCTGAATTTGTCCCGCAGCAATTGATAATTCTCCAACTAAACGCATGAGGTCATCAACCGTTCGCGTGGGAACGCGCAAGAATTGTTCGGGAGAACCCGCGGCGACTGCTCCGCCTGCGTCTTGGGTTTTTTCTTCGGTGGTGGCGGCTTCGGTTTTTTTCGCTTTGGGTGCGGCGGCGGGTTTGCTGCCTCCCGCAGAAGCGGCAGCGGCGGGCGGAGCGTTTAACTTGCCTTTGTCGATCTGATTCGCCCAGTCTAACACCGATTGTAAGACTTGTAAGGCATTATCAGGCGGATCGTCTTGTCCTGTCAGCGCGTCCACCATGCTTTCTAAACAGTCGGCGGCGGCCACCATGGTATCAGTGAGTTCTTTGGGTGGCGTGACTCGTTTTTGCGCCAAATATTCCAGTGTGTCTTCAAGGTGATGCGCAATATTGGCAATGCCCTTGATACCAATAATATTCGATGAACCCTTGAGCGTGTGCGCAATCCGTTGGGCGCGTTCAATATCTGGCACTTGCGGATCGGCAATAATATTTTGAATCACTTCAGAAAAGTCCGCGGCATGTTGCGGCACTTCCTGCAAATAGGCTTCTAACAGCTCACGATTGACATCACCGGGTATGGTGAGTAAAACATCTTCGGGTTTGGCTTCGGTTTGACGCGCATAGGCCGCGGCTTCTTCTTCGCTTTCTTCAACCGTAGAACCTTGCATCAATTGATTGAGCAAATGGTGTGCGGTGTCATCGGATAAAGGACGCGCCCATTCGGGTTCACGGAAATTATTAACCAGTGCCACCACGTGTTCTTGGGGAGATTGTAAATAGGCCATGATTTGTTCTGGCCATAATTCCAACCATTTTTTCGCTTTTTGTCGTGCGGCTTTGTCTTTTTCGCCCAATTGGCGCACATTTTCAGATAAGAAAATACAAACGCTCTGCAACCCTTCCAAACCTAACATTTCGGCCGCAGTGTGTAAGCGCATGATAATGTCGGTGTAATTTTCGGTGGCTTCGGCAAAACCAGGGGCGTTACTCTCTAAACTGAGATAAATCGCCATTTGTTCGGCTAATTCATCTTTAGACTCTTGTAATTCGCCCGTTAAAATTTCTAAGGCTTCCGCACTGCCTAAAGACACTTCACCGCTGCTGTCAACAGCGAGTTCAGAGGGTGGCTCACGTTCACTGTCATCTTCCTCTTCGGCTTCGCTTTCGCTTTCGTTGTCAGCAGTGGGCGCGTAGGCGGATTCGGTAGCCAGTTGGGTTTCGTAAGCGGCTCTTTGTTCTACAGAACTGGAGGGCTGCGTTAAAAGCGCGTGCAAATGTTGGGTTTGTGCTGCGTCTAGGGGTTGTGGCCACTCCGCCGCTTGTAAGTGCGCTAATAGCGGTTGTACACCTGTCAGCGGTTGACTCAAGTAGTCTAATACGAGCGATGGCCATGCCGCTAAGTAAGGGCGCAAGGTGTTGCGTTGTTCTACGCTTTGCGCACCCATCGCCATTAAATTGTCGTTGACAAAGGTACAAACTTCTTGTAATCCCTGAAGCCCAGCCATGTCAGCCGCATCCCAAAGGGCTTGCACTTGGTTGGTGTAGTTTTCTATGGCTTCTAAAAGGGCGGGGTTTTCGGTTTCCATCGCTACGCATTCCTCAAGGGCTGCCGTGAGTTCCGGCATCATGTCGTTAAGTTGCTCCCGCACAAGGTCTAAAGTCTCTGGTGCGGCTAGGATAAATTCGGTTTGGGGTTGGCTGGCCACGTTTTGGCGCGGTGTGGGCAGTAAATTATCACGCCATGTGGGAACATCTTCTGCGTCAAGTGGCTGCGGCCAACGCGAGTCTTGTAAGTGTTCTAGTAACGCCGTCGCACCAGACACGGGAGACTCCAGATAATTCTGCACGTTTGTCAGCCAATCGGCAAATATTCCTTTGCGTTCGGCGCGCTGCGGTGTGTCAAAACTGGCAAGTAACATCACGTTGTCATTGATATGACTACAGATGTTTTGTAATCCTGTGAGTCCGGCCATGTCAGCCGTTTCCCATAAACCTTGTACACTCTCCGTATAAGTCGCCGCCGCCGTGAGTAATTCGTCGCCTTCGCTGGTCAGTAATTGTTCTAATAATTCATTGGTTTGTTCTTGTGTATCCACCACTTGACCAATAACCAGTGATAACGTGTCTGGATCGGCGAGTTGCACGATCAGTTCAGGTTCTGATTCGGGTAAGGATGCGGTGACGGATAGATCGCTGGTTGGCGTGAGTTGTTGTTGTAATTCTTCGGCAGCGGTGTCGTCTAAGGGTGAAGGCCACGCGGGGTGTTGTAATTGTTTGACCAGTGCCTGAATACTGTCAGCGGTGGTTTGTTCTAAGTAAGCCAGTAAATAGCCCGGCCACTCGGCAAATAATTGTTGTGTTTCTTCTGCAATGTCGCCTTCTTCGGCCGCCAAACCCATGATGTTATTGTTGGCAAATTCGCATACGGCTTGAACGCCCGTTAATTTTGCCATATCAGCCACATCCCACAAGGCTTGGACTTGTTCGGTGTAGGCTTCGGCTAAGGCGAATTTATCGGTGTCGGCAGTGGGTTGGGTTAAATTGACACGCAGTTCTTCTAAAGATTCGGTGCTGTCGATCAGTTGTCCGATAATGAGTTGTAAGGTATCGGGATCGGTGAGGGTCAGTACCGCTGTGTGAGCAGGTTCTGGTGCTTCTGCGGGAGCAAATGGGTGTGACTGTTCCTCAGGGGTCTCGTCAAGCGGTAAATCGATATTTTGCCCTTGTGTTAATCGGGATAAAAGGGCGTGGGCTTGTTCTGATTTCAAAGGCATCGGCCAAGCCACATGGGTTAAGTGCTTGACCAATAAAGGCGCGGCAATGTGGGGCTGCTGCAAATAGTGTTGCAACAGGGACGGCCACGCCGACAAGTAAGGCCCCGCCGCACGACGGATCGCATAGCCATGCGTGCTGAGTTCAAAAAAGTTGTCATTGATGAACTGGCACACGTTGGTAATGCCTGCGATTTGGGCGCGTTCGCTGGCATCGCTGATGGCTTGGACGTTGTCGGTATACTGCTCTACGGATTCTAATAGGGCTTCGCTGTCATCCTCGGCGGATAAAAATTTATGTGTGGCTTTTTCTAGTTCAGCCATCGCCTCTGCAATTTCTTGACGCAGCACATCTAAGGTATTGGCATCGGTAAGTGACCAATCGCTTTCGTTGGTTGTGATGTCGGATTCGTTTGATGGGGCGATTGCTTCGGGGAGTTCGTCGAGTTCTCCTAATGTTTCTGAGTCTTCTAACGCTCCTAATGCGTCAAGTTCACCCAATTCGCTTAGGGCTTCTGAGGCTTCTAATGCTTCTAACGCATCGAGTTCACCCAATTCTTCCAGTGCTTCTGAGGCTTCTAGTGTTTCGGGTTCATCTTCATTAGGAGACGCGAGTTCATCGGTTAATTCTTCTGTGATTTCTGCCGTTTCTAAGGGGTCTGTCTCATTGGAATCGTCGATGAATGGATCGTTGTCATTTTCCAGTGTTGATTCTGGTGGGGGAAAATCGGCAATGTCGTTTTGTTCTGTTTCTTGTTCTAATAACAGCGATTCGGAGAATAATGGCAGATCGATTTCTGCATCGTCAGCAGATTCGTTTGTCAATTCGTCTGACGTGTCGTCTTGGGTCACGTCTGTCGCGGGCAGATTTGGCGTAACGGTGGCGTTTTCCGAAGCCAAAGCCGTGTCATCATCAATGAAAGCATCGCCTAAATCGGCACGAATAAAATTGTAATTTTGTTCGATCTGTTGGTTGATGTAATCATCATCAAGATCGTCAAGATCGTCGAGTTCATCAAGATCGTCGAATTCGTTTGTAGGTTCTGCTGGGGGGGTTCTATTTTCTGGCGGCGCAGGTTTTACAACAACAGCACGGGTCGCCACAGGAGTCACCGCCGTCACTACGGAAACCACTTTGGTAGCAGAAGAGGTGGGACGACTTGGGGTGTATTCAATTTTAGAAACGATGGTTTCTTGAATCAGTTGTTTTTGTAACGCTTCGGCTTTTTCTGGTGTTAAGGGTTGTGGCCATTGGGGATGTTGTAACTGTTTAATGAGATGGGGCGCGCTTTCGCGGGGCGTTTGCAAGTAATCCAATAGCAAATGGGGCGTTTGTGCCAGAAGATCGTGCGCGGCAAAACGGGTGGTTTGGCTTTGCGCACTCAATTCAAAAAAATTATCATTGATAAGCGTGCAAACCTCTTGCACACCTTTGAGTTGTGCGGCCTCCGCTAATTCCCACAGCCCTTGAATATGATTTGTATAATATTCTACGGCATTTAAGAAATCTTCACTGTCTTCGTCTTGCGTGACAAATTGTTGTAAATTTTGCGCTAATTCGTCGCTGATACTGACAATGTGGTTGGATAATTGCTCGAATTTGTTGCGCGTGAGGCGACGATTGACATCTTCCTCGTGGTTTTCAGAGCTGGAAATATCCGTTTTTTCTGGCGTGAGCAACTGCTCATCCAGCATGAGGTGTTCTTGACTGGGGTCGGCAAAAGACACTTCGTCAATCAGTGCGTCCAATTGTTCGTCGGGTAAAATGACGGGAAGGTCGTTTAGCCCTTCGTCGTGAAGGTCGGCGGTGTCGTCATGCTCAAGGAGGTCTTCAATGGAGTGTTCCTCTTCGGCAGGCCAGTATTTTTGCAGATCGATGTCGTCGAAGACGAGATCGTCTAGTACACGGTTTGATTCTGAGGAATCAAGAGAAAGATTGACATGGGGGGTGTCATCTTCTTTTTCTGTGCTTTCCTCGGTGTCTGCTAATGCAGGCATGTCAAGTTCTGGCCGTGTAGGCATGTCTTCTTCTAGTAAATCATCAACTTGTGCATGAAATAATTTTTCGCTGAAGGCCTCCTCTGCGGCGTTATTTTCTGTTTGTGCTTCTTCGGCTTGTGCGAGAGACAACAGTTTTTCATGCGCGTCATTGGGCATTTCTAGTTCAGGCACCGCCCGCGCCTCTTCCCAATCCAGTTCGGAATCTTCTTTGGCAAGAAGTAATTCGTTGGGGGCTTCTTCGGCTAATGTGTCTAAATCGGTCTCTAGCAGTAAAATATTGTCGGTGGGGATTGGGGGAGAATCCTCTGTGAGCGGGGGATGCTCTAAATGGGTGATGTCTTCGGCCAGTTCTTCACTGAGACCGATTGACTCGTGATCATTAAATAAGCCTGTGGCTTGAAGCAGACGCAAACGCACCCGCTCATCTTCTGGAGAAACCAAATAATGACTGATATGCTGCGGCCAGCGTTCCATATCGCGGCAGCGTGCTAGGCGGGGAGTGATTTCTGAGGGAAATTCAGACAGTTGGTTTTGCATCCGCAGGCAAATTTTTTGAAGGGCGTGCAGACGCAAGCGATCCGCAGACGCTTCAAGCTGTTGCAAGTAGTGTTGGGCTTGGTGTAAGGCGTGTTGCTGCGCGGCGGTATCGCTGTCAACATCCGCCAACGTCGCCAGTGCGTCGTATAGTTGATGAGACTCAGCGGCGAGGTGTTGCTGTAAATTTTCCAAGTATTCCGATTTGAACATGTCTCTTATCCCTAACTCACCTGACGTGGTCTAACCTATTCTTATCTCGTTATCTCGTTTTACCTCATTCCCACATGCCATGTGGGAATGCCGTCTTGACGCGCCGCGTCATGAACCCACATCGTTATTCTTGTTGATACTCGACGTGGCACGTCGTGACTGCGTTCCCACATGGTGTGGGAACGAGATGCAATGAGATGCAATTCAAACCGCACCAAGCCGCTTTCCTCTATATATTCCCACATGGCATGTGGGAACAAGATAAACGAGATAAATGCGGGAACGAGATAAGTTCCCTTGAGAATGCGCAATGAGGACAATGAGCCATTCTTCTCGCTACAACGACGGCAATTTGAACACGCGAATCGAATCAATGAGTTGTTTTGAATAATCCACTAAGCGGTCAGTTTGCACGGCCTGTTCTTCTAACTGCTTACCCGTCTCTTGGGTACTCATTTGAATGGTTTGGGCGCGTTCGCGTAACTCGTTACTGATTTGTGCCTGTTGCCGTGAAGCCATCGCAATTTGTTCTACCACTTGTACCAAGTTAGCCGTGGTGTTTTGCGTCTCTTTCATCTGTTCCCCTGCGCGTTCGGCAAGGCGAGACCCTTCAATCACCTGTTGAATGGTTCTGTCCATCGTGGCAATCGTGTCGTTGGTTTCAAGCTGAATGTTTTTCACCAAGGCAGAAATCTGTGATGTCGCGTTACGGGAACTTTCAGCCAAACGTTGTACTTCGTCAGCAACCACCGAGAACCCCCGCCCTGCTTCCCCTGCGGCTGCCGCTTGCATGGAGGCGTTTAAGGCGAGTACGTGTGTCCGTTCTGCGATGTTGTTAATGATGTCCACGATAGAGCTAATTTCTTGCGAACGTTCGCCTAAGCGTTTAATCCGTTTTTCCGTTTCGTGAATGGTTTCCCGAATTTCACCCATCCCGTCCACCGTACTGGTTACCGTTGCCAACGCGGTTTGGGTGGAGCGTGTGGCTTGGGTGGCGATTTCGTTACACGATTGCGCGACTTCGGCAATTTTATTCATGGCTTCGGCGGCGGCGGATAATTCGGCCATCGTGGCATCTACCACTGCCCGCTCGGCTTCTGCCACTTTGGAGACGTTATCCGCCTGAATTTTCACCTGTTGCGAGGCGGATTCTACGTCATCAGTAATGCGTCGCACATTGAGCAATACCTTACTGGTTTCGGTCGCCATCTGGTTGATCGCGTCGGCTAAGGGGCCTGTTACGTCTTCGGTCACAGGCACTTGCACGGTCAAATCTCTTTGTGACAATTGGAACGAGGCTTTGAGCAGTTCAATGATTGAGTTGTTCAACATTTCGTTTTCTTTTTCCGCTTTAGCCAGAGCCGATAAGCGGTCATCTAACAAGCCGTTGAACGCATTGGACAGCGTTTCTAATTCATCGCCCGTTTGAATTTCAGCACGTGCGGTAAAGTCACCCTCTGCCACTCGCGTCACGATCTGTTCTAGCTGTGAAATCGGTTTGGCAATTCGTCCAAAGAAGAATAACCCCACAATCCCCCCGAAAATCAATACGATCACCGCAACAGGAATAGAACCACGGGTAATTTCAGCGTTTAAGGCTTGCAAGCGTTCCAATGATTCTAATTCTTGCAAATCCGAGAAGATAAACCATTGCAATCCATGCACATCAATGGGGGCGTAAGCCGACAGTACAAACTCACCGCGGTAATCTTCGTAAAGGTCAAATCCAGTGACTCCTGATGCAGCGGCACGGGTACCGGGGTTGTCTACAATCATGAGGCCTACGGTGGTGTCTTTGGTTTCAATATTGGCAATAACCTCTGTGGGCAAACCCGTGCGTTCAATGGAGATCAAAAAGCCTTCTTTGTCTTCCACCATCATACGGCTGTCATTGCGCATCGTGCCGTCGGCAGCCACAATGTAAGTTTCGCCCGTTCTCCCTGATTCATCGGGTCGCCACGCTCGTCCGTAGGTCATGATGTCGTTGATACGGTGAATGGGCAATTGGAAAATCAACACGCCAATTTTACGATCTCGACGGTCAAAAATCGGTACGGCAAGGAAAGCCGCTTGCGCATCGTAAGCAGGAAAGTAAGCCGTAAAATCCACCAACACATATTGGTCAGGACTGGTAAATTGACTGGCTTGCTCAAAAGCCATGCCCAAACCCGTTTTAGCAAAGGGGCCATCGGTCAGAGAGGTGGCAAATTCGATGTTTTTTAATACAGAATAAACCACATTTCCCGTCGTCACGTCCACCAAAAACAAGTCCTGCACATCGAATCGCCGTTGGAAGGCGTTGAAAATCGGGTGGTATTTTCGATGCAATTTGGTATAAGCCGTTTGTTCGGGTGCGGCAAAATACTCTTCCTTCGTCCCAATGGGATTGGGGTTATTGGCAATATAATTGTACTGCAAAGCCGTGGCGTTATCCGAGAGTTGACTTAAAATGGGATTTAAGTCAGGCATGGGATTGGCGTTGGCTAATTCGTATTCTTCTGTAAAATGCGTGGTATAATATTCTTCTACTGCTTCGCGGTAGTCGTCAATGGGGACTTCTTTGGGCGGTGAAGGCCCCTCTTCAGGACTGGCCGCTAAGTCGCGTAAATAACGTGGATAGGCTTTAGCAAACAAACTCATCGCGTCGATCACAGTTTCTGATCCCGCGTACATCTGAATTTGGTTGATTGCCTGCGAAAAATAATCTTCTACTTGGGCTTTTTTGGTGTCTCGAATCGCACTAATGTGACTTTGCGCCGATTCGGTCAAGGCTTGTTGACCCAAGGTGGCGGCAATTCCCCCCGTAAAATAGGCGGTAATCACCACTGGGATCACCGCAAGAAACGCCGACCCAAGAAACATTTTTTGACGAAGTTTCATCGTAGTTAATCTCCGTAGGGCGCAGCGCACTGCCCCAGTCGCCATCACTAAAAATAAACAGGTCTAAAAACCTTATCTCTTTTTTTATACTGCCACACGGGTGGCTAAAGATTCAAAAAATCCTTTGTGTTCAAAATTAAACCACACCTCCCCATTTTTTTCATAGGCCACCGTGGCAAACGGCTTGATGGCCGCAGGCAACGGCGGAATCGTTTCTAAGCGATCCAAAGCGGTCAGCGCAATGTGAATCGGCAAATCATCAATCACAATTCCACCCGCCTCTTCCCCTTGTCCTAAAATTAATAACATGCGTTTTTTCTTCTCCGCGGTGCGTTCCAAACCCAAGAGTAAATTTAAATCAAACACAGGGATTAAATTACCGCGCAGGTTAATAATGCCCATCAGCCAGTGGGCGGTGTTAGGAATGGGGCAGAGTGTGACCCATTCGCGTAATTCGCTAATCGCCCGCTCCCCAATCAATAAGCCGATGTTCCCCACATGAAAGCCTAAACGTCGATTCACCTGAACGTGTGTTAAACCATGAATGCGATCATCCACTTGACGGTTGAGCGGACGGTTGAGGGCTTCACTGGGTTTTAGCCAAGCAGAAGGCAACTCGTTCATGGTGCGTTAGGTTCCCTGATGTTTGCGCACGGGGGCAATGTAGTGTTGCAGCGGGTCGGCGTTAAAGTGGAGTAACGCGGGGGTTCGCCCTGGATAAGAGACCCAATTGGTAAATTCTTCTTCGCCCATCAGGTCGTTTCTTTCGACAAAATAGCGAATGTGGCGCATGGTTTTACGAATAATCCGATCTCGGCGAATCGCCGACAAGGCAGCCGCTGGAGTCATGCTAAAGCTAATGGTGGCGATTTGGCGATCAAATTCTTCGCGGCTCATGTTGGCAATGCGTGCCATCGCTTCGAGGGTACTGGCACGGCGTGTGCCTTGCAGACGCTCCATCGTGGGAAACCAGATGGCTAACAAGGCTTGGGAAAAACCAGGATTATCAATTAAGACTTCTCGATGCACCACGATTAAATCGACAATTTCGTTGGGAATTTGGCGCGAATCGAATAGGGCAACGGCTTGGCCTTGTTGTAATAAGCGCGAGAGGTTGGGATTTTCGGTGACGACGGCATAGGCTTGTTCTGTGCCGAAGACATCGGTGATGTTGTTTTCTGGCACGTCGAGTATTTCCACGCTGTCAAAATCAATTTGTCGTCTGACCAAATAGCGTTCTAGCAAGTAGTGGCGCGAAGAGTGTGGCGTGAGGGCGATGCGTTTGCCATTCAATGAGTGGGTTGCGGTGTTGGGGACTAAGATGGCTTCATTGCCGTTGCTGTAGGCGGCAATCAAAATCACATCGGCTTCGATGTCTTGACGGACAATCTGGGCAATGGCATCGACGCTGTTTATCGAGATGGCATCAATTTCTCGCGCCATAAAGCGGTTCAGATTGACGCGATAATCGTCTTGTTCTATGCGTAGGCGTACGCGGTGGTTGGCGGAGAAATCTAGGCGATTTTCGTCTTGAGCCAGTAGCCACGGTAAGTCAACGGCACGGTTGGAGACGGCTAGGCTCAATTCGGCCACGGTGTTGTCGGTCTCTGGGGCGGCTTCTTTGGTGAGACTGAGCATTTTGGGGTCGAGTTCGCAACCTGCGATAAACAAGACTAAGCTGAGGATAAGTAGACGCATGGCGGTGATGTGTGTTGGGTATGGCATGTTTGGGAAGTCCTCGTGAGGGTGATTCATCTGATGGGGATTGGCACCGCGCCGCTAGGGGATTGGGGAGCGGTGGGTGGGTCGGTGAATCGTGTCACATTCGCTTGGAAGTTCAGCGGGGTCTAGCATAGTGAATTTTTGAGGAAATAACAAGTAAATAACGACTTAGGCTGTTTTCTTGAGAATTGACTTTAAGCGGCGTTGGACGATGGGCTGTGGGGTGAGGTTCGGTCGCGGTGGTGAGTGCGGCGGGGTGTGGCGCGGCACTCACTCATTTCTACATCGCTAGGCGGGGTTATCGCTCAGTGTTTTCACCGTCGGCTGTTCCTCTGTTCCCTCTGTGGTGAGGGGATGGTGGTTTGGGTGATTTAGCCCTTGAAACGGTCGATTTGTTCCAAAATTTGGTCAGGCGTGTAAGGTTTTTGAATCAGTGCTTTTCCGCCTTGCATTTCCGCCCACATGCGGTCGGCTTTTTGTCCTTTGCTGGTGACGAAGATTATCGGGATATTTTTGGTGCTGTCGTCGTGGGTGATTTCTCGACAGGCTTGGTAGCCGTCCATTTGTTGCATGACCACATCCATAAAAATCAGGTCAGGTTTTTCTGACTTGGCTTTTTCGATGGCTTCTTGTCCTGAGCTGGCGGCGACGACGGAATAGCCCGCGTCGGAGATGATGTTTTGGATATTCATACGGTCAACGGTCGAGTCATCAACGACTAATATTTTGTTAATTCCCATGTTGTTGTACTCCAATCTTTGTTGTCGGTGAATGATGGGTCATGATTTGAAGGGTTGGTGTCCATGCAAGGTGCAAAACGGGTGAATTTTTTGGCGTTTGAATCGCGTTTCAATTCGCCCGTGCTTTATGTCAATAATCGTTGTTCATTCTAAGTGGCTTTAGTGTAGAAAGCAACGATAAGACTTATTTCCTCGTTTCCTCGTTGGCATCAGTGCGGTGGGAACGAGGAAATAAACATGGCTAATCCCCGTTTAATTAAGCCGATTTGGTTTCTGGCAGTTTAAATTGCTTAATCACTTCGGCCAGTTTTTCAGGTTCAACGGGCTTGGTGAGGTAAACACTGGCACCGGCCATGGTGCCTTTGAGTTTGTCGAAGCGAGAACCTTTCCCAGTCAGCATGACTACGGGCGTATTTTTCGACATTTTATCGGATTTGATGGTTTTACATACTTTGTAACCATCGACACCGGGTAACATCACATCTAGGAAAATGATGTCGTAAACCGTGGTTTTTACCAATTCTAAGGCTTCTTCGCCCGTTTCGGCAAAATCAATGTCCATTCCCAACAGCCCTAAATGAATTTCCATCGATTTGCGCACGGGTAAGCTGTCATCGACCACGAGGGCTTTTACGCCGGTGCGGGAGGCTTGTTGTGCGCTTTGTGCGGCATCGCGTAAGGCGGCGTTGGTTTCTTCGTCCAATACGCCATCTCCGCCAACGACCAATTCTGGTACGTATTTGTGCGATTCAATGGTGACGCGATCCAGTATTTCTAATACGCGCTTTAAGGTCAAAGGACGACGCAAATAGGTTTCCTTTGTTTCTGCGGGGACGGCTTTGGACACTTTGACCACTGGGGCGGTGGTGTTGTGAACACTGAAGCTGCGCCATTCGTTGACGGCGTTGGGATCATCGGCATCAACCAGTATAATCTCCGCTTTATCCCGCTCTGCGGCCGTCACCAAACGGTATTGCCGACTGCGCGACGCGGCTAATTTAAAAATACTGCCTAATGTATTTTGTTCGTTTGAGGCGAGGCCGAACACGCCTACGGTAAAAACTTTGTCCATTGTGACTGATTCCTGTAAAAAAAGTCGGGTTGTCTCACGATTCGATGTGAAGGTCGCCGTGCCATGTGAGGGTTCACGTTAGAGCAGACAACAACTCAACTCAAAAGAGACTTCTTGTTGGGTTTGTTGTGGGCGTTCCTTGGCATCGGGTTGTTCGTAAAAACGAATACTAAATCGCTGTTTGCCGCCGTTGATTTCGGGATAACACGGGTGATCGTCGGGCAAATGCACTTGAATCAGTTGGTATTCGCCTTGCGCCACCGCTTCCAAGGTGGATTGGTAATAACCCGCATGAGCGCGTTCTTGGGTTTTAAGGGCATTATTACGCAGCAAATATAAAGTAAATTCAATCGCATGGCGCAAAGCCTCTAAGGGAGTCAGCCACTCAATCAGCGTATCTACCCGTTGTTTGGGGGGTTGATTCAGCCAGAAATGATAACTGGCGACATCGGTTGGCGCACACCCTCCAGCAATGCTACCCCGCTGTCGCACTGCGGTGAGTAGGGCGTATTGGGTTAATGCTTCGGGATAGCCGCTGTGGTATTGAGTCAGTTGATGGTGACAGAATTGGGCTTGTTGCTGTAATTGTCCCAGACGTTCGGTGTCAACTTTGGGCAAAGTACGCCAGCGTTCTAGGCGATGTTGATGTTGTTCTAACTCTTTGAGCAGTTCATCGCGCAATTCAAGACGAGTCAATAATTCCAGCAATTCGTTCAACCATGTTAAGGTATAACGACTGTCCCAAACCGTAGGGCCTTTGAGTCCATAGTAGAGTCCTTCAAATAAGTACTCCAGCCGTAGCAGGTAGCGAATACGGTCATTGAGCGGTTGCTCATAGGTAATCTTTTTCTTCACAAGAATCAGCCCTGATAATGAACGACACGGTGGATTTCTCTAGCTCTGTTGCCATCAGACTATCTTAACCCAAAAAGTGGCACATTAAAACGAGTCCCCAAAAAACATCGTAGAACCCAAGCCTTTCACGGTTGGCCGACCGCAGGAATTTCTGTGGCCATTCCTGCCAACACCTCAGCGACATGATAAACGGCAATGGGGAGATGATGTCGGTGCAATCGTCCTGCGATATTTAATAAACACCCCAGATCACCCGCTAATACCACATCGGCGTAGGTTTGGGCGATGTGGGCAATTTTATCATCGACCATTTTGGTAGAAATTTCAGGATACTTGACGCAAAACGTCCCGCCAAAACCACAACAAGCTTCCGTTTCTTTTAATTCGGTGAGGGTTAATTGTTTGACTTGGTTTAACAGCGCACGGGGTTGTTCTTGCACGCCCAATTCACGCAAACCCGCACAAGCATCGTGATAAGTCACGGTATGCGGATAAGTGCAATCGATTTTCACGGGGCGCACGTCGTGTAAAAATTGCGTCAATTCGTAACAACGCGCCGCAAACGCCGCGGCACGTTCTGCCCATACGGGATCGTCAGCCAGTAATGTAGGATAATGTTGCCGTAACATGCCCGCACAAGACCCCGATGGAATCACCACATAATCAAATGATTCAAATAAAGCGATATGCTGTTTTGCCAAGGCTTGTGCGGTGTGTTTATCGCCGTTATTGAAAGCGGGTTGACCACAACAGGTTTGTTGGGTGGGGATGGTGACGTGACATTGTGCGTGTTCTAACAGGCGCAACGCGGCAAATCCCACGCTCGGACGGCATAAATCGACCAAACACGTGACGAATAAAGCGACTTTGGGGCGATGGTTGTCAATTTCTGTGATAGGCATAAAAAAATACTGTCAATAAAGCCAAAATAAACGATAATGCCGCTTTTTTCAAAACAGCCTGATGGTTACCGATTCACTTTTAGGAGACTTGCGTTATGCCAAGCGTACCCAGCCGCGAGTTAGAGGTATTTGCCAATCCGCATCCTCAGCGGGATTATACGATTGAAATGAAAATTCCAGAATTCACTTGTCTTTGTCCTAAGACAGGTCAACCGGATTTTGCCACTTTACACGTTAAATATATCCCCGATTTATGGTGTTTAGAATTAAAAGCGTTAAAACTTTACTGTTGGTCTTATCGCAACGAGGGGGCTTTTCACGAGGCGGTGACCAATCAGATTTTAACCGATTTGGTTGCGGCCTGCGCGCCGCGTTACTTGCAATTGCGTGCTGAATTCTACGTACGCGGTGGCATTTACACGACGGTGACAGCGGAATACCATCAAGGCGAACAGAAAGAACAAGGGCAAGGATAAAACTGCTTTAAACCTTATCCCGTTCCCAATGGGCTAACTGCGCTAATTCTGCCTCTGAAAACCCCGCCGCTAAACGCGCCGCATGATTAAAAGGAGGACGTAATTGGCCGGTGAAATGTTTTTTTAGCAACTGATAAAAAGTGCTTTCCGGTGGCAACCCACGCTGCTGGCAAAGGTAGCAAAACCAACGCGAACCAATCGCCACATGACCAATTTCATCGTGTAAGATAATATCAAGAATGGCAGCCAGTGCGTTATTTTTTTGAGTTTTTAAGCGATGGATCAAGGACGGTGTGGCATCCAGTCCGCGAGCTTCCAGCAAACGTGGCACCAATGCCATGCGCAATAGCGGGTCAGTCTCCGTGGCTATCGCCATCTCCCATAAACCGTTGTGAGCGGGAAGATCGCCGTAATCGAGTGAAAAATGTTGCAATTGTCTTTGCAATAGCTTGAAATGAAAAGCCTCTTCATAAGCCACTTTAACCCAATCATCGTAATAAGCCCGCGGTAAATCCCGAAAACGATACACCGCATCCCATGCCAAATTAATCGCATTAAACTCAATATGCGCCAAAGCGTGCAGTAAAGCGGCTTGTCCGTGTAGCGTGCCTAAGCGACGACGCGGAACGGTCTTGGGATCGACTAACTGCAAAGTCGATGGATGTCCGGGCTGATGAATGTGTTGTGGTGGGAGTGGGGGCGGGGTTAATGTGAGATGATTTAATTGCCAGGCTTGCGCACTGAGAAGGGTGAGATATGTTTTTTCATGCGCGGTTTGGCTCATCAAACAGCGGTGCGCTTGGCTGAATAAATCGGAACAGTCCATGAGAGTTAATACAGTCAGAGCAGAAAGGGATAACACCACATGGCAGTGGGTTATCCCTCGTTGGCAGGAATATGTCTGTGCTTAGAATTTGACCCGTGCGCCTGCTGTCACCACGAAGATGTCTTCAATGTCGCTGACACCTTTACGCTCTAATTCGTGATTACGCAAACCTAAGTATAATTCTGTGCTAGCTGAATCAATCGCTTGCACCATACCGACCCCATAGCTGGTGTATTCGTCATCAACCATAACTTGGTGTTCGGTGTATTTGTAGTCGATAGCAAAACTGGTTTTACCCATTGGCACTAAATTGCCTGAGTAACCCAATTTACCGTAGTAAGAAACAGGATTGTCTTCACCAAATAAAGAACTCAAGGGGTCTTTCAGATCGATGTCATCAAAAATGTCGCCTAAACCACGAGACTCGTCATCATACTCTTGACCCCCCGCGGCTAAGGTTAAACTGAAGCCTGAATGCGCCACAGACAATGAGCCGTTGTACTGATGTTTCCAATCATACACGTCACCGGGATCCGCATAAGCCACCGCAGCTGCAAAACTTAATTCACCAAAAGAAGCGGCATAATTCACAGAAGCATCCCATTGCTTGGCCGTGCCAGCAGCAACGGAGAGCATAAAGCCGTGTAATTTAGGGGTGTCGTAACGCACCCGATCATCACGGCCTAAACCGTCAAAGTTATTAGCGACATCGCCGATGACTGTGTCAATGGCTAAGGCTGCGCCGTTGCTGTCACGAAACCCAAGGTTACCCCCAAAATCCGCCGTGTAGGAATAAATCCCGGCCAAGCTGGCTTCGTTTAAATCGACTTCTGAGGTATTTTCAGAGGCCATTTCGCCTTGACCTAACCACAAAGTCCCCATTTTGTCGCTGCGGAAGAAGACTTCTAACTTGCGTTCTTGGAAGGAGTTTGTGCCGACGGAACTTTTTTGTCCGATGGTGACGGCATGGCTGTTGTTGGAACTGTGGGTGGCTTCGATTTGCATGCCCATCGTCACATCTTCATTCAGCGCATGTTCGCCCATGATGTTGAACAGAGTAGGCGCAACTTCGGAATCAACGAAGAAAGTATCAGAATCCGCTCCATCATCCGCATACATGATGGCACGATTGGCTTGACCCGAAAATGTCACATCGGCGGCTTGTACCGCAGGGACTAGACCAAATACCGCGCTGGCTACGCCAAGAGCAATAAGGTTGCGTTTTTTCATTTGTAGAGTGTCTCCATAGAAGTAAAACAAAATCAGGGGAATCGAGACTCCATTATTTCTGTTTCTGCCTTTGGGCGAGCCGCTTTTCGCAGAGAACGGTCATAATCTTGTCGTGATTAAAAAAATCTTTTGGCATTGACACAGGGCGTTCCTGTGAGACATTAATGCGATGTGGTTTACTTTATCTTAGCTGCAAGAAAAGTGCAACACTTAGTATGCAAAAAAACCACATTTCTTATTTTGTGGTAAAAAAGAGACAATCAAGGTGCGCCCAAAAATTTATCGCCACACCGCTAACTCATTAATAACTATTAAAAAGATAGGATTCACTTCTTTTTTTTGTATTTATTCCGTACCGGTCATCATCCCCACGCCTAAAACTCTATTTTTGTCACACAACGCTGTCGCTGAGGTACGCGGTGGGGTTTTGCCATCTGTTTATGCCGCTCTGGTTTTCCTAGCTCACTTGGCTTAGAATCCCACTGTTTCCTATCCCAATCTTTAGGCGTTCAATCATGTGTTATCGTTTTTTTACCCTTCCCCTCCTCTTGCTTCTCTCTACCGTCTGTCACGCCCATTTTCAAACCTTACTTCCCAGCAGCGATTCTGTCGCTGACGCGGATGATAAAACCCTCACTTTTCTCCTTGCCTTCACCCACCCGATGGCACAAGGGCCGCTGATGTCCATGGAGATGCCGCGCCAATTTGGCGTGTTTTTGGACGGTAAAAAACACGACTTGTTAGCGCAATTAACTGCCCAGCAAAGTCCCAACGGCCAACAATTTTTTCACGCCCGCTTCACCCTCACCCAACCTCGTGATCATCTTTTTTATCTTGAACCCGCACCTTATTGGGAGCCTGATGAGGGTCAGCTCATCATTCACTACACCAAAGTGATTGTCGATGCGTTTGAAGGGGTTTCTGCATGGGATCAGCTTGTGGGTTTCCCCGTAGAAATTGAACCGCTGGTGCGTCCCTATGGCTTATGGACAGGCAATCTCTTTCGCGGTATCGTCAAACACCACGCCCAAGCGGTGCCGTTTGCTGAGATTGAAGTGGAGTATTTTAATGATGACGGCGTAAAAATTCCCGCCAGCCCTTTTCTCACTCAAGTCATCAAAGCAGATGCCCAAGGCGTTTTTTCTTACGCCATGCCCAAAGCGGGTTGGTGGGGATTCGCCGCCCTCATCGAAGCCGAACATCCCCAAAAAAATCCCCAAGGTGAACTTGTTCCCGTCGAATTAGGCGGCTTAATTTGGGTGCGTACCCGTGATATGATCCGTTAATATTACCTCGTTCCCCCAAGCTTGTGGCAATGCCGTCCCGACGTGCAAGAACGCGGCGCATCGGGACGGCCGGCCGACAGGGTCGGTGGGAACGAGATAAGTCGTTAAATAAAAGTATTCAGGTATTAAAAGCGTTCAGAATTTTCACATTTCTACCGCCCCCTACCCCCCTCCTGCTAGGCAAAGGTATCTACTACACAAGTCTATTCAGGTACTAATTTAGCGAATGCGGAGGAGGTTTTTCGGAGTAGGTTGCGGAATTGATGCAACTCGAACACAGGCCATACTCGCAATTAACAGACGTTTGGCTAATGCCAGACCACTTTCTTGTTGCCAACTCTCTAGTTGATGCCCTGCTTGCTTGAGCAATTTGAAAAACGATTCAATACGCCAACACCAGTAATACCATAACGCCGTCGTTTTCGCGTCAACATCCCAAACATTACTCAACAATACCCATTCTGCCAGTACATGACCTTCATTATCGAGAATTCGACTGACTACCAGGCGTACTCTGAGTGGCTTCCCTTTTATCGGTTTGACCCGCTTACCGTCGGCATCACATCGCTTTGGCTTGGCTGGACGAGTCATCGTAACTTCAGCCTCGCCAACATATTGCATCGCTTTTTTGCCTTTAATTTCAACTTCGTGGGTTATTTGAAAAGTCAGACTGTCCGCAACCTCGCCCAGCTTAACTTCTCGACCGTTAAACTCCACTTTAGAACCCACTTTATCACGCAGCACAAACAGATGGTTTGCTTCGTCCCACTGGCGTTGATGTTGTACAGATGCCGCTTCTCGGTCAATGATATGTACCACTCGATGCACAAATTCTTGACTCGCTATCCACGCCATACGTGAAGTCAATTCTTCCAAATGGGCTTGGAACTTAATCCGTTCGTCATGGTAACTCGACCATACACCCGCATCCGTCACCACATTCTGCACCATTGGCGCAAGCGGCTCTCCGTTACGGTCATTCAGTAACAAGGCCGTTTGCAACTCGTAACCGATGTCGTTTTTATGCGCACGCTGCTTACGGTCGAGCTTACTTTGGTGCTTGCCAAAATTCACCATCGACCAATCATGCACACATAATGCGTATTTGTCGCAACGTTCTGCTACCCCTTTATGCGCCTCCATCAATAGAAGATGCTCCATGACCAAACGCCGATAGCGTCCCTGAAGCCGACTTTCAATATTAGGTAAGTTAAATTCATACCGATGATTTATACTCTATTTTCACTTAATTTTCACTTGTGTAGATACCTTTGCCTAGCAGGAGGGGGTAGGGGGCGGTAGAAATGTGAAAATTCTGAACGCTTTTAATACCTGAATACTTTTATTTAACTACTTAAATACAACTTGCGCCTAACCATAACGGGGCAAACAAGCCACTCGATAATCGCCGTGGTCTATATCTTCATCCTCCTCATCCAGCCAGTCTTCCTCATCCCAATCGTCATCATCCCAATGCAATCCTTGATACATTTCTTCAATTAATTCTAAGACTTGCTCGCGGTTTAATGGTTCGGGGCGTTCTTGCTGACATTGATAGGCGTACGTAAATTGTCCTTGATTGGCACATAAAATTAATTCACAATCCTCATCCGTGCGCTCTTTAAAGTACAAAGTACCTTGTTCTTGCGCCACCTGTTCTAAAGCGCGCAACAACATTTCGGCATTGGCAAAATGCGCACTGATCTGATTGAAATAACTGTAAAGATAAAGCGTCACAAGACGCGATAGCGGTGACATGGGCGGGGTATCCTTTTTTTTGCAGTGGCTCAACTATCAGGATACAATCATTTTATTGCAAAACGATGCCAATAGAGTGAATTTTTAACCCCATTTTGTAGTTAAGAATTCACTAAACCCAAGCACAAGGAAATCATAAAAAACATTTTTCGGTTGCCGCAAAAATAATGAATTTAAGCATAGACAGTTTGGCTAATAAGTATTAATATAGTTTTATTGTAATCCACTGGCATTGAGTGCCAGTTAAAACGTAAATAACAACACCGTGAAAATCTAATGAACACACAGCAATTACTCAACATTTTTAATCGTTCCTCGCGCCGCAGCACTGCTGATAAAAAGCAAGTGATTACTGCCCGCATTCCCGAACGTTTAGCGATTCAAATCACAGAATTAACCGAATCTTCTAAATTAAAAAGAAGTGATGTGATTCGTTTATTATTAGAATATGCGTTAAGCAATTATAACGAAGCCACCCAAAGCGAATGGGCGATTGAATTTTCCACCGCAGTACAACAAGTATTGGACATTTACAAACGCGGAGAAGAATCTCCAGAAATATTGCGCGCCAAACTACAAGAAATGAACGCGCTATTACTGGATCATTATCCCGCAAAAAAAGCAGATACCACAGAATAACGCATTGATAGCCTTTCTCGCGTCCTAACGTGTGTTGGGACGCGAAGTGGCTCTTATTCGGGTAAAAACGACACCATCACTTCTATTTGTTGTTTTCCGCGTTGCACAATGAATGAGACGGTTTCGGTGGCATCAATGTGGACTAGAATACTTTTTAATCGCGCCACACTGTCCAGCGTTTTGTCAGACAAACGCAACAATTGGTCGCCTTTTTTGATGCCTGCACGCGCCGCGGCCGAATCATTTTGTAATTCGATAACAATCAATAGTCCTTCTTTTTCTTCCAACATCACGCCCAAACGCGGAGACATGTCTCCATCAAGCGGCGGAGAAAGCAACACGTAATCAGCCACACCGGGACTCACTTCTTCCCCTTGCACAAAGGTCAACGCCGATACCTCCACGCGCCGCGCTACCCGTGCGGGAATCCCATAGCCATGCCGAATATGCCCATTGCCTGCCAATACAATTAGGCGATGTTCAGGGTGTGTGAGTAAAAATTGGGCGGCCGTCTCCGCCATCGCCTCATCCCATAGCAATTGCGCTTGTAAAAATTGCGCCGAATCGGCATGTCCTTGATCACGCTGATGTTGAGAAAAAATATGGCTTAATTCTTGTTGGTAGCGCGTATCGGTGGTATCAATGTATTGCGGCAATTGCGCCCGCTGTTTATCGTCTAAACTGTCAAGACCTTGACGCGCCACTTGACGCGTAATTTCTCCTGCAATATTCAGCGCAATCAACGGGATATGATGTTGTTTAGCGTAGTCAATAATTGGTTTATACAAGCGATAATCGTAACCCCAGCGGGTAAAATATTCACTGCGCACCAAAAATTCCTCCTCCGACAATTCGCCGCGCAAATAAGCATCTAACACCGCTTGCTGTCCATGCTGGAACATTTCCAACCCCACGGCCAGCGGTTCTCCCAAACGATGCACTTGTTGAATCAAATGCAACTGATTGATATGGTGCATCATATTATCGTGCTGCTCGCCAATGTAAATCACCCGATGACGGCGTAATTCTTCGCTGAGATGAGCCAATGGCTGCGCCGCGGCGACGGGAACGGCTTGCGGTGCGGGACGAGAAAAGACCAGTATTCCTTTTTGTGCGATGGTTTGTTGTTTATCGATGCTTTCAGCATTAAAACGTAATTCACTATATTGGCCATAATGGCGAATTCGTCGGGCATGATGTTCTACAGAAGACGCATTGTCGCTGTGTAATAGCGTGATGTATCGTTCTGCATGATACGGATGGCGATGAATTTGTAACCAAAATTCACTGTTTTCTGGTGGTTTTACCGCGGCAAATAAATGGCGCACTAAAGGATGATCGAACGCATTAGTGAGAATATTATGTTGACGCAATTGAGAAAAATTCATTTCATCAGGATGAATCAGCGTCCAATGTTTAAAAGGTTCTTGTTGTAATAAAGCGTGATATTGCGGGCGATCTTCGGGCGTAATGGCAATTAATCCTGTGGCTTGTCCGCGGATTTGATCCACAGTGGGAATTTGCTCTGCCGCGCTTAATTGTCGCCAAGTATCATAATGCGGATCAAGATAAACCGCTGTAGGAATGGCAGGCAATAACCAAGTGATTATCTGTTCTTTCTGATCCAGAATAATTGTTTTGCTCATCACGTCATCGGAAAAATGCAGATCAGCATTTAATAGCAGTTGATAAGGCTGCTCCGTATTTTGCTGCACGGTGAATTGCAATTGAATGTCGTTTTTAACCGCTTTAATTTGTGCGTTGGCCACCGTAATATTGGGGATGTCGCTGCGATCTAAATATTGCGAAAATAAGGCCGTCAGCGGCTGTTGACTCAAGTTGGAATAAGTGTCTATTAAATCTTGCCAACTTAACGTTTGAAACGCATAATGATGCAATAAGTGTTGCAAGCCTGAAAAAAATAAAGTATCGCCTAATTGTTTTCTTAAATGATGAAATAAAAACATCACTTTATTGTAACCTATTACGCTACTGATTTGATCATGCCGCACAGTGAAATCTCGGGCTTTTTGTGCGGTATTGGGCGTGATATAGGCTTGGTATTTTAACAGGGCATTTTTACGATAATCGCTGTCTTGATCGTTATCGGCTTGCAAAGCATGATCGGCTAAATAACTGGTTAATCCTTCCGACCAATTGCCGCTGGCATAATCGGTATATAAAAAATGACCTAACCATTGGTGTAAAATTTCATGCGCCAATGAGGTTTCTAACACGAAAGGAAGCGATAAAATTTGCTGCCCCAATAAGGTATAAGTCGCCATTGCGTAACCTGTCGGTTGGGGATTGGCAACGATGGCAAAACGCTTAAATGGATAGGGAGTGAGTAAAGTTTCATAGCGTTGTAAGTATTTGCGACTATACTCAAAATAAGTGTCTATTAAATGCGCGTGTTGGGGAAAAAAATAAGCCGCTAATTCAATGCCGTTATAATCAGCCGTTTCGTAAATATAATCTTTAGATGCAACAAGATGTAATTCTGTACGCGGATGGGGAAAAATAAACGTGAATTCAGTCTGACAAGCGTCTGATCTTTCTATGATTTCATCGGCTTCAGAATTGGCTACGAATCCTTCGGGTAAACGCGCTGTGAATTGGTATTGCGTTAAAGTATTGGGTTTGGGATACCAATTGTGTATTAATACCAAATGGCGATCATCCACCCAATTATACTGATCTGTCGTTAATAAAACATGGTAAGAAAAAGTGACCGCTTTTCCCGCTGTCAACGGAATGGCCAAATGAGAAACCAAATGTACCCAATCAGGATTTTTTGTTAAAAAATGGGTATCAGGATTTATTGCTAATTCAACAATGCGATCTGTCTCGCTGTGCAAACGCACATGACCCGTTAAACGCCCTTGTGCAGGATCAATCTCAACTGTTAATTCGTATTGTAATGGTGTGGCGAATGCAAAAATAGGCAGAATCAGTAATAAACATAAAATTACGCCTTTAAGTAAAGATAAATATCGAACCATTTTTATTCCTCTAAAACCGCGTCGCGGTGTCATGTTAATAGGAGTTACAGTGAACATTCATTATTATTTTGCCATAGGATTATGGGGCAGTGGCAGTTTATTAACGGTTCAGGCCAGGGATTATGTGGAAGAGTTTCCGATTTTTTTTGTTTCGGATGGCCCTTATTCTTATTCCAATATGGATAAAAAAGATTATACGGGAGTGAAATTAAATATTATTACTTTATCTCCTCCCGTGATGGGCGGCCCCACACAATTACATGCGGCGCAATTTAGCGAATTAACCGGCGCGGAAATGAATGTGGTGACAGTGCCATTATCGGAGTTATTTCAAAAAGTCATGACTCCTTTTTTTACGGGAACACCCACTTGGGATGCGATTATTTTTCCACCGAATTGGGCGGGAGATATTATGGCACCGGGTTATTTAGCCACCGTGCCTAAAGAAATGTTAGCCTCACCACAATGGCAAGAAACCTTACCTATTTATCGCCATTTAACCTTGTGGGGGGGCAAAACTTACGGCATTCCCATTGATGGCGATAAGCATTTTTTAAGTTATCGTTTAGATGCAATAGATAATGCGGATTATCAAGCGAAATTCCAAGATAAATATGGTTATCCTTTGCAAACACCACAAACGTGGAGCGAATATCGAGATGTGGCTGAGTTTTTTAATGGTTGGGATTGGGATGGGGATGGTAAAGTTGAATACGGTTCTATTGAGATGACTGAGCCAAACGCACAATTGTTTTGGCAATTTGTCGTTCGCGCCGCGCCTTATGTCAAACATCCAGCGGTGACAGGAGGCTTTTTTTTCGATGTGGAAGACATGACTCCCTTGATCAATACGCCCGGTTGGGTGCGAGCTTTGGAAGATATGATACAAATTCAGGCTTTTTATCCACCTGATGGGCGTAAGTTTACTTTGGCCGATGTCATTTATAGTTTTGGGGAAGGCGAGGGCGCGTTACAGGTGAATTGGGATGATGGTTTTATACAGGCAATGGGCGAAAAATCGCCCATCCGTAACAAAGTCAGTGCAGCCCTCGCGCCCGGTGCCAAGCAGGTATGGAATCGAAACACGCAACAATGGGATGAATTTCCAGAGATTAATCGCGCTCCATTTATTGCGTGGGGGGGCTGGATTATGGGCGTACCCGCCGACAGTCCGAATCAACAAGCGGCTTTTGATTTTTTAGGTTTTATGTCGAATCCTGAAAATCAAGCCTATGATTTAACCATCGGCAGTTATGGGGTTAATCCGTATCGTGAGGCGGATTTTGCGCCTGAATTTTGGGTAAAGTACGCGGGGTTTGATGAGAAAGTGGCCAAAGAGTATACGCAAACGTTACAAGAGACTTTGAATCATCCGAATCGCGTCTTTGACTTACGTATTCCCGCCAATCAGTTGTATGTTAATGCGCTGTCAACAGCGGTTTCCCAAGCCTTAACCAGAAAAGCCACCCCGCAACAAGCCTTAGATCGAGCGGCTAAAGAATGGGATAGAATCACTTTGCGCGTGGGATTGGAACAGCAGAAACAAGCCTATCGGGAATTGGTTAAATTGCAGGAAAGAAAATGAGTGAGTAAAGAAAACTTCTCTGCCAAAGGATTCTAAAAACACATCAGCTTTGACTGAGCAATTTCCTCGTTTTCCTCGTTCCCATGCCGCGGCTGTAAAAAAACCTCATTTTCTCAGTATTCGATAACGAAAAAATGGTGTTTTTAGGAGTTCTTTTACAGGCTTGCCATGTGGGAACGAGGTAATAATATTTTTATTTAACGACTTAATTTAGTTTTGACTGCCGAAATAGACGCTTTATTCTGATACATATCACATCCCCTTGAGTTTGCCCAGTTTCGCCTGAAAATGTTACCATACCACGTCTTATTTTTGTTCATTCACCTTATCCCATTTAAAACCTGATATGTCTGATTATTCAAGTTCTTATTCGAGCCATTTTCATGGCAGTTACGCCGCCAGCGATGTGCATTTGCTGTTCACCCCGCAGATCATCAGAGAACAACCCTCTGAAGAAACAATTGACGCAGTTTCCGGCGTGCAAGCGGTGGAATATCAACCCTCTGAAGCCTATTTAAAATTTTTTTACGCCGCATTTGCCCAAAATCGGCGGCGATTGGCGCAAGATATTTTGTCTTTAGCGCGTCAACTGATGTTTCGTTCTCGTAAACGTCCCCGTTTACTGGTTTCTTTGGCGCGAGCGGGCATTCCGATTGGTGTTTTACTGAAGCGTACTCTGCAAGAGCATTTGAAAGTGGATATGGCGCATTATAGTGTATCACTTCTCAGCGATGCAGGGTTAGACGAAAACGCTTTAAAATACATTTTACAACATCACGATCCCTTAGGACGTGATATTACTTTTGTCGATGGCTGGACAGCAACAGGAACAGTCGCACGAGCTTTATGGCAAGGCATTTCACAATTTAATCGTCAATATCAAACGCAAATTTCACCCGATTTGCATGTTATTGCCGATTTAGCGGGAATTGCCACGATTGCAGCTACTACGGAAGATTATTTAATTCCTTCTGCTTTATTAAACGCCACAATTAATGGCTTAGTGAGCCGTCCTTGGCGATCTGAAACGGAATTAGATTCGTTTTTTAATTGCTATTTTTTTGAATATCGCTTAGACGAAGATTTATCTCGTTGGTATGTGGAGCAGTTATTGGCAGAAATTAAGCAATTAGATAACACGCCGCCTTGCATTCAACCAGAAGTGCGAATTCGCCAGCAAGAAACCAGTCAAACGTTTATGGATGAAATGATAAAAACTTACCGCTTGGCCAGTTTGCGTCAATTTAAACCCGGATTAGGCGAATCTACGCGCTTATTATTGCAAGGGAATGGTCAAGCCAGTGAATTATTGGTGAGAAATCGTCGGGCTTCGGATATAGAAGGTTTATTACTCTTGGCAAATGAGCAGGGAATTCCTGTCACAGAAATGTCTTCTATGCCTTATAAAGCGGCTTTGGTGATGACTGAAGAGTGAGGTGAATTTTTGGGTGCGGGATTTAAGTATTTTTTTCTCCCGTCCCCGACGGCGGCAAGCCGCGCAACAAATGTGATTGGTGTCCGTGTAATCCAATCATCTGGGTCATTAACCATTGTTTTAACGGTGGAAAATGATTGAGAGCCACCAGTCCCATATTACGTACCAATGACAGCAGCATATTTTCATTAGAAAAAAGAGTGACCAGCGAATCTGTCAAACGAATCATGCGTTGTTGATCAGGTTGTTGCCAATTGTGGTAAGCGCGCAGAAAATCCGCGCTGCCCAGTTCTATCCCTTCTTGTTGTGCCATCCCGATGGCTTCGGTGAGACTGGCAACATCGCGTAATCCTAAATTTAACCCTTGTCCAGCAATGGGATGCAGCGTATGCGCGGCGTTGCCAATGATCACCGTACGATTTGGAATGCTCTCCGCATGAACATGAGCCAATTTCAACGGATAACTGCGACGCGGACTGACCCGAATAAATCGCCCCGCTCGCCAACCAAATGCCTTTTGTAATTCAATTAAAAAATCTTTATCGGACAAATGCAATACTTCCGTCGCTTGCGCGCTGGGAACTGTCCACACCAATGAGTAATCTTGATGCGCCAAAGGTAACAATGCTAAAGGGCCTGTCGCTGTAAATCGCTCATAAGCCACTGTTTCTGTGGATAATTTTTGAGATGACACAGTGACTGTGGCAATCACGGCGGTTTGTTGATAATCGTGGATGTGGTGTTGAATCCCTAATTGTTCTTGTAACGCAAAATTTCCCCCATCCGCTAACACCAATAAACGAGTACACAGCGTGCGGGTTTGCTCTGCATTTTGTAGAGTGACTGCGAGATAATCAGCCTGATCTTGGACGTGTTGTAGTTGACTGGAGGGGAATAATTGCGTCGTCGCATATTGGTAAACGGCCTGTTGTAAACTTTGTCCCAATACTCTAGCCGACACTGTATAACCTAAAGCGGGTAAACCCAGTTGTTGCCTTGTCAAATGCGCCGCCCCAAAATGACCCCGATCCGACACATGAATACAATGAATAGCTGTACTCTGTTTCGCCACGTGATGCCATACACCCAGTCCTGAAAGAATACGTTGTGAGCCGTAATTTAACGCAATGATTCTGTCATCATAGCCCGCAGGCAAATGCTGCGGAGTCCATGCGCTGGCCTCAATTAATCCCACACGCCATTCACTGTTACGCAAGGCCACCGCTAAACTTGCCCCCACTAATCCCGCGCCTACAATTAATACATCATAGTCGATAGGCGTTGTTTTATGGCTTGCGTCATTTGATGGGATAGGGTGATTCATTGTTGTTATTTCTTTGGCTGGTTTTAAAAAAATTTGACACGGTTCTTTAAGAGGACATTGGCGCGTCAGATAAGTCAGAAGATTCATGGTTTAAATTTAATAAACATTGATGAATTTCAAATAATAATTCATCACGTTGATACTGCCCTTTTTGGAAAATACGCTCTACTTTATTATTTAAAACATCTCGATCTTGGGGCGTTAAATCTTTGGCAGTGAGAACCACCACGGGAATTTTTCGCCAGACTTCAGTGTTTTTTATGGTAGAAATAAATTCAAAACCATCCATTTCAGGCATCATTAAATCGGAAATAATTAAATCAGGTGAGGTTAATGCCAAATATTTCAAGGCTTCCACGCCATTTTCTGCCGTTTGAATTTGCCAACCTGCTTTACGCAACATGGTGGCAATCATATTGCGCGTGACGTGATCATCTTCAACCACTAAAATTAATTGTGAGCCTTTATCATTCACATCTAAAAATTTCTTTAATACCTGATTTAATTCTTCTCGATCAATAGGCTTCGTTAAATATTCAGCCGCACCGAGAGAATAACCAATGCTTTTATCTTCGATAAACGACACCACAATCACCGGAATTTTTGTCAATTCAGGGTCTTTTTTCAAGGCATTTAAGACCATCCAACCATCGACCCCCGGCATCATGACATCTAAAGTAATGGCATGGGGTTTTAATTCTCGTGCCAATGCCAAGCCATTTTGTCCATTATCAGCCAGTGCCACTTGATAGCCTTGTTTGTTTAAATAATTTTGTAACAACTCCCGCACCACCGCATCATCATCAATCACCAAAACCAATCGATTGCTGATTAAGACATGGTCAGTCGTTGTTTCACTGTCTTGGGGGGGAATTTGTGACAAACGATGGGCTAAGGTTTGATTTTCTTTATTTTCCGTATGTTCCGCGGCCAAGGCGGGCAAGGCCACGGTAAAAGTGCTGCCTTTTCCGTATTCGCTTTGTACGCGAATATAGCCGCCCATCATGGTGGCAAAACGTTGCGTAATGGTCAGCCCCAATCCCGTGCCACCGTATTTGCGGGTGGTGGACATGTCGGCTTGAGTGAACGGTTGAAACAGTTTATTCACCTGTTCTTCCGTCATGCCAATGCCTTGATCATGCACCGTCATTTGCACCCAATCGCGGGCTTCCAACGCATAACGAGTAATCGTTAAATGAATCATGCCATTTTCGGTAAACTTGGCCGCATTACTTAATAAATTAAACAAAATTTGCCGAATTTTCGTTAAATCGCTATAAATTTCCCCAATCTGCCCTACGGTTTCAAACATTAATTTATTATTTTTACTTTGAATTAAGGGGACAACGGTTTGCACCACATCTTTTACAATTTTAGTCAGATCAAAATGTTCATTATAAATATCCATTTTGCCTGCTTCAATTTTAGAAATATCTAACACATCATTGATCAAGCCTAATAAATGCTTTCCTGCATTATGAATTTTATCAATATCAGGCGTTAAATCTTCACAAGCCATTTCCGTCATATCTTCTTTTAAAATTTCACTATAACCGATAATGGCATTTAACGGCGTGCGCAATTCGTGACTCATATTGGCTAAAAAAGCACTTTTGGCTTGATTGGCTTCTTCAGCGGCTTCTTTAGCGGTGCGTAAGGCTTGTTCGGTCTGTTTACGCTCGCTAATATCCACCATCATGCCCACCAAACCCACCACTTGCCCTTCGGAATTTTTAAATACCGTTTTATTAACAATACAATCGTGTCGAGATTTATCCGCATAAATCAGTGTGGTTTCATAACTTTGCAATTCTTGCGTTTGAAACACCACTTGATCTTTCGTACAAATATCAGCGGCCACTTCAGGAGGAAATAAATGAGTGGCATTGCGCCCGACAATATCGGCTTCTTTCATGCCTAAATATTGCTCAAATGCAGTGTTGCATCCCATGTAATAACCATTTAAATCTTTATAATAAATGGGACTGGAAATACTGCAAATAAGGGTTTTTAGAAAAATTAAACTATTACGCTGTGCTTCTTCGATCCGTTCACGTTCATGAATTTCTTGTTTCAGCAACTGGTTTTTTTCGGCTAATTCTTGCGTGCGATCCAACACTTGTTGTTCTAAATTATCTCGTGCCTCAACCAATTGCTGTTCAAATTCATCGGCGTGTTCGGTCATGGTTTCCAGAGAAATTTCTAAATCTTGTTTCTCTTGCTGTGCCTGTCGCAGTTGCAAGGTTATCGCTGCCAATTGCTCACGTAATTGCAAATTTTCTGCGTGTAAATTGTCCGTCATAAGAATGATAACGTCTCAATGAAGAAAAAAATGGGAAATAAGCAATTTGTTATTATTGTGGCGGTAAAAATAGTTAAAAATACCTGTAATAACAACTCATCAAGCTCACATTCCTAACTTAATAAAACTAATAATTCTATTCTAAATTCAACTGCAAATCAGGCATTAGGCGTTTTAAATTTTTCAGTAAACGCACCTGCCAAGGAATTTCTTCATAACCCATTCCCGTGAGTTGTAAAGTTTGCCGATTGCGCACATTAATCACAAATTTAGTCAAGGTATTAATCCCTGAGCTGTTTAAAAACTCCAATGGCCGCAAATCCAAAACCAACTGTTCTGCTTGTTGTTCGGCGGCTTGATTGAGCAGGTCAAGAATGGGTGCGTATTCTTCTGTGCCACTTAACAGCAGCGATCCCTTACAAATCACCGTCGCAGAGGGTTTGTCGAAAATAATGTGATAATCGTCAGTTTTAATTTCCATGATCGTTCCATTTTCCTTGTTATTAGAGGCTTAAATAGACCATTGTGGTCACCGTAGTCATGTTTTGGTTATGCAGTTCTAATACTTCAAATCGCCAGCCCAACTTTGCCTCATAATCGCAAATCATACTCAAAAAACCCAAACCAGAATGTCCTTGACTGCCTTCATTTGCATTGGCTTCCATCTGAAGAAAATAAAGGTCATGCGGGTCTTCTCGTTCTATCTTTTCAATAAATGCCTTCAGTTTTTTAGCATTTTCTGGATTAATGCTATTGGTGACATGAAAAATCAAACTGTCGCTGTGCAAATGAAACGCGATTCGTGTAGAATAATGAACCGCTTCATCACTAAATTTCATTGCGTTTTCTAATAATTCATTAGCGATATATTTAACCGCATTTTTTTTCACCTGAATTTGCTTTTGACTAATGGCTTGGTCTTCAGTCACAAAAAAAGTCTGTAAATAATCCGCAATAAAATCAGCCGATAATCCATTGTTACGCCAACGTCGTTTTAATGGAATCGAAGTGGGGGAAAAACCCACCACCAAATATTCAGAATTTTCGGGAAATTCATTGATATAATTGCCAAATACTTCAATCATAACGTGCAGCAACTCCGTGAGTGGATTGTCTGTGGTCACTAGTCCCATAAAAATTTATGGGTGCCGCGCTTGTCAATGTACAGCATAGCGTGCAAAAATGACAAGCGATAGGTATTATTATCACCTCAGTTTAAATGCAGACGTGGATACCTTTAGTTTTTAAAACCGCAGAGCGTTTTATTTTTAATCAACTCGCGCCTATCATAAAGCCTGTACATTAAACGATTCAAGCAGTTTTATCACCTTTAACTTCGGACAATTTTTGCAGATTTAAGACCACGGATGTCATCATGAGCCAATTTTTTGCCATTCACCCCGAAAATCCGCAACCGCGTTTAATTCATCAGGCGGTGGGCATTATTCGCGCCGGGGGGATTGTGGTGTATCCTACGGATTCCAGTTACGCGCTGGGCTGTCATATTGGCGATAAAGCGGCGATGGAAAAATTACAACGCATCAGACAAACTGACAAAGATCACAATTTTACACTGGTTTGTCAAGATTTGTCAGAAATTGCCAGCTATGCCAAAGTAAAAAATGAAGCCTTTCGTTTAATGAAAAGTTTAACGCCGGGGCCTTATACCTTTATTTTACCCGCCACGCATGAAGTTCCCCGCCGCTTACAACACCCAAAGCGTAAAACTATTGGTTTGCGTGTTCCCGATCATGCCATTGTGCAGGCCTTATTGCGCGAATTAAATGAACCGATTATGAGTTCTACTTTAATTTTACCTGATCAAGCATTACCCGAAACGGATGCCTACAGTATCCGTGAACAATTAGAACATTGCGTTGATTTAATTATTGACGGTGGATATTGTGGTTTTGAAGCGACGACCGTGTTAGATTTAACCGAAGATGTTCCCAAAGTGTTGCGTGAAGGTAAAGGAAAAATTGATCATTTATAATGATTTAAAATCGTGATTATCGTTATCAACAAAAAAATGTAAAGAGTGATTTCATGTTTAGCGAATTATCTGTCACGCAACAAATTGCGATTTGGGCATTACCGGTTTTACTGGCGATTACCTTGCATGAAGCGGCTCATGCGTGGGTGGCGATGAAATTGGGAGACAGTACGGCCTATTTACAAGGGCGTGTCACCCTCAATCCGTTTAAACATATTGATCCGATTGGAACGGTGGTGGTGCCGGGGATTTTGCTGTTATTAAGCACGGGATTTATCTTTGGTTGGGCAAAACCCGTTCCCGTACAATGGCAACATTTACGCTCACCTCGTCGGGATATTGCCTTAGTGTCTGCGGCAGGTCCGGGGGCGAATCTGCTTATGGCCATTGGTTGGGCGATAGTGGGTAAAATCGCTTTTCTCATGTCACAATACACTGAACTGCAATCAATCACCGGTGAGTCCTTAGGTTTTTTGTTTTTTGTTTCTCAGGCAGGTTTAATCATTAATTTATTGTTGATGATTTTAAATTTATTGCCTATTTTACCGCTAGATGGTGGTCGAGTATTGTGCAGTTTATTGCCGCCGCGTTTAGCGTTTTATTATGCCAAAACAGAGCCGTTTGGTTTTTTTATTTTGTTAGGCTTACTGCTGTTAGGTGTGCTTAACTTAATTCTTTATCCCTTACTGACTTTATTTTACCGAATTTTTAGAGCCATTTTTGGGCTTTAATCCGAACATTTTTTATTGCACCCATTAATACAGGAGATGACCTTGAGCTTATCGACACCGCCTCGTGTTTTGTCTGGTATGCGTCCGACAGGACAATTACACTTGGGACATTTGCACGGTGTGCTGAACAATTGGCTGACTTTACAGTATGAATACCGCTGCTTTTTTTTCGCTGCCGATTGGCACGCCTTGACCACCGAATATGAAAATACGCAACATATTACTCAGCATGTGTGGGATATGATTGTGGATTGGTTGTCTGTGGGCATTAATCCGAATGAAGCCACTGTTTTTATTCAATCCAAAGTGCCAGAACATGCCGAATTGCATTTGTTATTGTCGATGATAACGCCCCTGAGTTGGCTGGAACGGGTGCCGACTTATAAAGATCAACAACAAAAGTTGAAAGATCGGGATTTAGCCAATTATGGTTTTTTAGGTTATCCGTTGTTACAAAGTGCGGATATTTTAATTTATCGTGCGGGATTAGTTCCCGTGGGTGAAGATCAGGTGGCGCATATTGAAATGACCCGCGAAATTGCGCGGCGATTCAATTATATCTATGGTCGTGAGCCTGATTTTGAAGAACGCGCCAAAGAAGCCAAGCGCAAAATGGGCAAGAAAAACGCTAAATTATACAAAGAATTACGTAAACGCTATCAAGAACAAGGCGATGGCGAAGCCCTAAGCACCGCACAAGCTCTGGTCAACAGTCAGCAAAATTTGACGTTAGGCGATAAAAAACGCTTATTGGGCTATTTAGAAGGCGACACACGCACGATTTTACCCGAACCCGAAGCCTTATTGACCAAAGTCAGTAAAATGCCCGGTTTGGACGGTCAGAAAATGTCCAAATCGTATCAAAATACGATCAGTTTACGCGACAATCCCGTGCAGATTGAGACGAAAATCCGCACGATGCCGACTGATCCCGCGCGGGTGCGCCGCACGGATCCGGGAACGCCAGAAAAATGTCCCGTGTGGCAATTTCACCAGATTTATTCCGATCAAAAAACGCAAGAATGGGTACAAGCGGGCTGTCGTTCGGCAGATATTGGCTGTTTAGACTGTAAACAACCGATTATTGACGCAGTGCAGTTAGAGTTAAAACCGATTCAGGAGCGCGCCGCCCGCTACACGGACGATCCCGATATGGTGCGAAGTCTATTGAGCGAAGGCTGCGAAAAAGCCCGCGCCACCGCCCGCGAAACGATGGAAGAAGTCAGACAAGTCATGGGTTTACATTACCGTTGAATCAGGAAAATTTGACCGATACTCCCGATCTCACTACGCCTCCCATTCGTGTGGGCGAGGCGTTGTTGGCTGATTTACCGACGGATTTATATATTCCACCCGATGCGTTGCAAGTTTTTCTCAGCTCATTTGAAGGGCCATTAGACTTGTTGTTATATCTGATTCAACGCCAGAATTTAGATATTTTAAATATTCCCATTGCAGAAGTGACACGGCAATATTTACATTATATTGAATTAATGCAGGAATTGCGCTTAGATTTAGCCGCAGAATATTTAGTGATGGCGGCGGTATTGGTGGAGATTAAATCACGTTTATTATTGCCAGTGCATAAGGCGAATAAACAAGATAATGCCGAAGACCCACGCATCGAATTGGTACGGCAATTAGAAGAATATGCACGCTATAAAAAAGCAGCTCAAGCTTTATCGGTATTGCCGCAAGTGGGGCGAGATGTATTTTTGGCGCGGGTCGAATCGCCAGACATTGCCCGCGAACGGGAAATTCCACCGGTGAGTTTATCGGCTTTGTTGTATGCGATGCAGGGGGTTACGGAGCGATTAACGCTGTACACTTCCCACCAAATCGCCCGTGAGCCGTTGTCTGTCCGAGAACGCATGAGTCACATCATCAGCGAATTGGCACAAGGGGAACAGCTTGAATTCAGTCAACTTTTTAATATCACCGAAGGACGCGCAGGTGCTGTGGTGACACTGTTAGCGGTGTTGGAATTGGTGCGAGAAGCGGTCATTCGTCTGTCACAACACGATGCGTTTGCGCCTATTTATCTCAATTTAATCAGCGCGCCTGAATCGGTTAAATCATTTTAATTATGAGCAGTCATTATAAAGCCATTTTAGAAGCGGCCTTATTGTCTTCAGGGCGGCCATTAGATTTAGATCATCTGAGTTTATTATTCGCTGAAGAATCGCAACCGCCGAGTCGTCGAGAATTGCGGGCGTTATTGTCCCAATTACAAGATGATTGTGCGGAACGGGGCATTGAATTAATGGAAGTGGCTAGTGGTTTTCGGTTTCAAGTCAAATCGCATTTGCATCCGTGGTTAAAGCAATTATTAACACGGCGTGCGCCGCGTTATTCACGGGCTTTATTAGAAACTTTGGCCTTAGTTGCTTATCGTCAACCGATTACCAGAGCTGAAATTGAGAAAATTCGCGGAGTCAGTGTAAGTACGCAAATTATGCGAACTTTGCAGGATTATCAATGGATTCGCGTGTTAGGCCATCGGGAATCACCGGGACGACCTGCTTTATACGGCACCACCAAAGCCTTTTTAGATCATTTCAATTTGAAACATCTTAATGATTTACCCACATTAGCTGAGTTGAAAGATTTGGAATTGCAACCTGATTTGTTGGAAGATGACAGCGAATTAGAGGAAGAAGAATTAGCTGCCAATCCAGATATGTTGCCTGAGTCTTTATCGCCTTCTTTACGGGCCTTACCGCCGTTAAAAACAAATATCGATAAAGAGGATAATCACTCAGAATTAGACCCTTCTTAATCATTAAAAGAATATCACTTTTATCGTGTTTTCTAGCGTTGAACTTTTACCATGCCAAATGACTCTTTTTCGCCACTGACCATTTACCACAATATCCAAAGTAATTTAGAAAAAGTGGTCAGTGGACAAAAACAATCTATTCGTAAATTATTAGCTGCTTTTGCCAGTGGCGGTCATGTGTTATTAGAAGATTTGCCCGGTACGGGAAAGACCACTTTAGCCAAAGCCTTAGCGCAATCATTACAAATCGAATTCCAACGGATTCAATTCACGCCTGATTTATTGCCTTCAGATATTTTAGGCGTATCGATTTTTGATCAAAAAGATCAGACATTTCATTTTCATCAAGGGCCTGTTTTTACCGAAATTTTATTAGCCGATGAAATTAATCGCGCTTCGCCGCGCACGCAATCGGCGTTATTAGAAGCGATGGGCGAGCAGCAAGTGAGTTTAGATGGGGTGCGTTATCCGTTGAGTGATTTATTTTTTGTGGTTGCGACGCAAAATCCAATGGAATTTCATGGCACTTATCCATTACCAGAAGCGCAAATGGATCGGTTTGCGATTCGTTTTCGTTTGGGTTATGTCGGGGTGGATCAGGAAGTTGAAATTTTAACTGCCCGACAATATCAACAATTGCCGCATTTAGATTTGCCACCGTGTGCGAATCGGGAGCAAATTCGCCAATTACGTCAAGCGGTGTGTCAGGTGAGAATGAGCGAAGAATTAAAGCGTTATATTGTGGAATTGGTGCGTGCCACTCGTGAAGCCGACGGGGTGAAAATGGGGGCGAGTCCGCGGGCATCTTTGGCGTTAATGCGCATGTCGCAGGCTTTGGCGTTGTTTGATGACAGTGGCTTTGTGACCCCTGATCATATTCAAGAAATCGCCGTGGCGGTCATTGCGCATCGCATGAAATTAGATTCCCAAGCCCATTTTGCAGGTTATGAAGCGGATCGGATTGTGGAAGATATTTTGCGTAAGGTGGCGGTGCCGATTTGAGGTGTTTTTTTGATATTGGAGAATAACATGAGTGAAGATAATGTTGAAATTAAAACTAAAGAAATAGATGTGACTGAGGCAGTTGCTATTGCATGTCAGCAGATCAAATTATTGTTTAAAGATGAATTGCCTATTCGTAATTTAGCATTAGAAGAAGTGGAATTTGATGAGAGCGGTGGAGAATGGTTAGTGACATTGGGTTATGATTCTCCGCATAAAATCGTTAGAAAAACAGGAGTCACCTCAATGCCTCTTATGCCTCATGATGTTGAAGAAGAGGTTAAAGATGTCATCATTTTGGATGATCTTTTGAACGGAAAAGAGGTATGATGAATATCACAAACAGGCAAATAATTTTGATATAGAATTCGCCCTTAATTTCGGAGATCGCCCTGCTCCTGATATTGAGCAAGTCCGCGAAATTCTTAAAAAACTCCACCGTTAAGTGAACTGCTCAAAACAGAGGAATTGTAATAGTGGACAAATGGAAAAAATTTTTTCTTAAATTCCATAACTTCTGATTCAGACTTATCATTTTGCCTTAGAAAAATAAGTTTACTCAAGCCTCATTAAGCAAACGCTTAGGCATCACCACATATTCGCCTTCTTCAGTCACTGCAATTTCACCTAAACCGAAAAAAACACGATTTTCCCCTTCTTCACGGTGTAAACAGACCGATGTCCCCGCACAATAACAGGTTTCTACCGCAATACGTTGTCCCTGTGTCAGACGCAAGGCTTCCGCAGGTGAAACACAAAGCACCGCAAAATGAGGCAACGCCGTCTCTAATGGCAGTAAACATTGATCTAATCCTGACATGCCCTGCGCTTGTAAAATCGATTCCAATTGTGAAAAAGAATACATTTCTCGATAATCGCCCACCGTCACCCGACGCAAAGCCGTTAAATACGCACCGCAACCCAATCGCTCGCCGATGTCTTCGGCCAAAGTGCGTACATAAGTGCCTTTGGAACAATGCACGTGAAATTGCAACTGTTCCCCTGAAAAAGACAGCAATGTCAACGCAATAATTTCAATTGTTCTCGGCGCACGCGCCACCGTTTTTCCTTGCCGCGCTAACTTATACAGGGGTTGTCCTTGTTGTTTTAGTGCAGAATACATGGGTGGGATTTGCTGTTGTATGCCAAGAAATTCGGCAAAAATTGCTTGTATTTTTTCTGCATCTAGTAATTCAGGTAAAGCCCGCTGCTGGATAATTTGCCCCTCGGCATCGCCCGTGTCTGTATTGTAACCCAGCCGACAATCGGCAATATATCCCTTATCCGCCGCCAACAGAAAACCCGATAACTTGGTCGCTTCACCAAAACAAATCGGCAATAATCCCGTCGCTAAATTATCTAAACTGCCCGTATGCCCTGCTTTTTGGGCTTGAAATAAGCGTTTAGCCTGTTGCAACGCCGCATTAGAACTGATGCCAGTGGGTTTGTCTAACAATAAAATGCCGTCTATTCGACGGCCACGTAATTTGGACATGAGATTTTATTTTTTCGTGTCGGGATGTAACGAATCAATTAAAGCCGATAAACGACTGCCATATTCTACCGATTCATCGTAGATAAATTGCAACCGCGGCATATAACGCATGTCTTTTAAACGTTGCGCTAATAAATGTCTTAATAAACTGGATTGTTGATTTAAATAATCACTGATTTCTGAATGTGTTAATGCACTGTTCAGGCTGGTTATGTAGATTTTAGCGTTTTTTAAATCAGGCGATACATCCACCGCAGAAATGGTAATTAAACCTAATGCCTGATGTTGGATTTCTCGACTGATAATATCAGCCAATTCGCGTTGAAATAAATGCGCAATTCGTTGGGTGCGACTAAATTCTTTTGGCATGAGAATAATACCTTAAAAAAAATGAGCCAACACCAGCGATGTTCTGGGTTGGCTCTGAGAAAAAAACACGTTTAAATGGTGCGGGCAATACTGGTGCGTTGATACACTTCGATTTGGTCGCCCACTTTGACATCGTTGTAATTTTTTACGCCGATGCCGCATTCTGTTCCGGCTTTGACTTCGGCAACGTCGTCTTTAAAGCGGCGTAACGATTCCAATTCGCCTTCGTAAATGACCACGTTGTCGCGCAATACACGAATAGGATTATTACGTTTAACCGTACCGTCCACCACCAAACAGCCGGCAATTGCGCCAAATTTGGGTGAACGGAATACGTCGCGCACTTCGGCCAAGCCGATAATTTCTTCTCGAATTTCTGGGGCTAACATGCCGCTTAGGGCTTGTTTAACCTCATTAATGGCTTCAAAAATAATGCTGTAATAATGCAGATCGACGTTTTCTTCTTCGATCATGCGACGTGCGCTGCTGTCGGCGCGGACATTGAAGCCCATGAGAATTGCGCCCGATGCTACGGCTAAGTTTACATCAGATTCCGTGATTGCTCCCACACCGCTGGCAATAATATTCACGCGCACTTCGCTGTTGGACAGTTTACGCAATGCGTCGGCCAGAGCTTCTACTGAGCCGTTGACATCGGCTTTTAAGACGATATTGAGATTGGCGGTGCCGCCGGCTTCCATTTGGGAGAAGACGTTTTCCAATTTAGCGGCCTGTTGCCGTGCCAATTTGACATCACGGAATTTACCTTGACGGAATAAGGCAATTTCCCGTGCTTTGCGTTCGTCGGGAACAACGACCGCTTCATCGCCTGCCGACGGAATGTCAGACAATCCCAAGACTTCCACAGGAATAGAAGGCCCAGCGGATTCGACGGGTTTACCCACTTCGTTCAACATCGCCCGAACGCGACCAAATACTTGACCTGCCAGTAAAATATCGCCTTTGCGCAAAGTCCCTTGTTGCACTAATAAGGTGGCTACAGCACCGCGTCCCTTGTCTAAACGTGATTCGATCACTACGCCGCGTGCGGGGCCATCAACGGTGGTAGAGAGTTCTAATACTTCGGCTTGTAATAGAATGGCTTCGAGTAAGTTATCTATTCCCTGTCCTGTTTTGGCGGAGACGTTGACAAACATGGTATCACCGCCCCACTCTTCGGGGACAACTTCTTTGCCGGCGAGTTCTTGGCGAATGCGTTCGGGATCGGCACCGGGTTTGTCAATTTTGTTGACGGCCACCACAATGGGAACTTTGGCCGCTTTGGCGTGTTGAATTGCTTCTAAAGTCTGTGGCATGACCCCGTCGTCTGCGGCGACGACGAGAATAACCAAGTCTGTTGCTTTGGCTCCGCGGGCGCGCATGGCGGTAAAGGCTTCGTGACCGGGGGTGTCTAAAAAGCAGATTGATCCGCGTTCTAATTCCACATGATACGCGCCAATGTGTTGGGTAATGCCACCGGCTTCACTTTCTACCACTTTGGCGGTACGAATGTAGTCGAGCAGTGAGGTTTTACCATGATCCACGTGTCCCATAATGGTGACCACTGGCGCACGGGGATGTTGTTCGCCATCGTGGCTGTGACTTTTGGCCAGTTCATCTTCCAGCGCATTTTCGTTGAGTAGTTTGGCTTTGTGTCCCATTTCTTCAACGACAATACTGGCCGTTTCTTGGTCAATCACTTGGTTAATCGTCACCATGACCCCCATGGTCATCATGGTTTTGATGACTTCGGCGGCTTTAACGGACATTTTTTGTGCCAAATCGCCTACGGTAATCGTTTCTGGCAACGCCACTTCCCGCACAATCGGCGCGGTCGGTTTGGTGAATCCATGTTGTTGTTCAACGGGTTTGGCGCGGCGGGTGCGTTTGCGATTGCGACCACCACCTTGTACTTCTTGGCGATCAAATTTGTTGCCGCGGTCGTCGCGTTCTCTGGGAGAGGCGGCTTTGCTGTCTTTGGCAGCTCCTGCGCCTACTTTGCCACCTGCGGCACGGGGAGTTGTCGTTGTTTTTTTCGGGCGCACGCCTTTGTTGAGTTTTTTGTCGCCCAGAGCGGCGATGTCGTCGTCTTCTTCGTCAAGTAGGCGCGTTGTTACTGGTTTGGGCGCACGTTTGGCCGCAGCAGGCGCGGCAGCAGGAGTTGCTTCGGTTTTTTCTGGCTTTTTTGCCGCCGGCGACGGGGCGCGAGAATCTCGGTTGTCTCTGGATTCTCTCGGTGGCTTGGATTCTTTAGCGTCTTTGCTCTCTCTGGGTTCGCGGCTGTCTTTTGCGTCTTTCGGGGCTGGATTGTCTTTGTTGCTGTGGGCGTGACTGCCTTGAGTTTTGGGCGCGGGTTTGCCTTGGGAACGGGGTCTGTCGGATCGATCCCGTTCGGAACGTTCGGTTTTCTCTGAAGTTTTTGGACTACTAGAAGCGGGCGCAGTTCGTTCGGAGGCGATGGCTTCGTTGGCTTTGGCTTCGGGTTTGACCGGTTTGCTGTCTTTGGTCGCCTCGGTGGCTTTGGCGGCTTTTTCCGCTTCCACAGCGGCTTGGCGTGCCGCTTCTTCCTGTTGGCGCGCTAACATTGCCTCGGCCTCGCGTTGAGCCGCCTCTAGGCGATTTTTTTCTTCTTGCTGTTGTCGCTCTTCTTCGGCACGCGACGGACGTTTGACGAATGTGCGCTTTTTACGAACTTCTACGTTGACCGTCTTGGTCTTGCCTTGTGAACCCGGCACGCGAATTTCGCTGTGGGTTTTGCGTTGTAGGGTAATTTTGGACGGGTCTCCGGCGGCAACATCAGTATTTGATTTGCCATGTGATTGCCGCAAATGGGTTAGTAATTGCAGTTTCTCTTGGTCATTAATATTATCGTCTGCTGCTTTGGTGGGTAGTCCAGCGTCCCCCAGTTGAGACAACAGGCGTTCTATTGGGATGCCGACGGTTTCGGCAAATTGTTTTACGGTTACTTGTGCCATTCTGACTTCTCTATCAATCGGTTGATTGTTAAGGTGTCGTTTGTGGCTGTTGAACCTGCGCAGGAGCCGGGAAATTCTTCACCATCCAAGTCCCTATTCCGCCCAACAACCCTAAAAGACACCACTTAACGGGGCTGTTCATTTGCAAACCAAGGTGCGCGTGCGGCCATAATCAGCGCACCTGCACGTTGTTCGTCCATTTCATCTAGGGTCATGAGTTCGTCTATTGATTGTTCGGCTAGGTCATCCATGCTGGTGATGCCACGCTCGGCAAGAGCGCGGGCGAGGGTTTCGGTCATGCCGTCTAAGGCAAGCAATTCGCTGGTTGGAGGTGGTGTTTCAGCGTGTTCTTCTTTGGCAATGGCGGTGGTGACAAGGATGTCTTTGGCGCGGTTGCGTAATTCTTTGACAATGTCTTCGTCAAAATCTTCGATTTCCAGCATTTCGTTGATTGGCACGTAGGCCACTTCCTCTAGGCTGGAAAAACCTTCTTGTACCAGTACACTGGCCACTTCTTCGTCTACACCCAGTTGGGTGACGAAAAGATTGATCAAGGCACGGGTTTCATTTTGTTGTTTGACATCGGCTTGGGATTCGGTCATGACGCTGAGATGCCAGCCGGTAAGCTGGCTGGCTAGGCGTACGTTTTGGCCGTTTTTGCCAATGGCTTGAGACAATTGTTCTTCGCGTACGGCAACGTCCATGCTGTGGGCATCTTCATCGACGATGATGGAGACCACTTCGGCGGGTGACATGGCGTTGATGACGAATTGGGCGGGGTTTTCATCCCAGAGAATGATGTCAACGCGCTCACCGGCCAATTCGTTGGAAATGGCTTGAACCCGTGCGCCGCGCATTCCCACACACGCTCCCACCGGATCAATCCGAGAATCGCGGGTGCGCACAGCAATTTTGGCACGCAATCCAGGGTCTCGTGCCGCGCCGATGATGTCGATCAGTTGTTCGCCAATTTCTGGTACTTCCAATTTGAACAATTCGATCAGAAATTCAGGCGCAGTACGACTGAGAAAAAGCTGCGGGCCACGAGGCTCTGGGCGCACACTTTTGAGGTAGCCGCGTAAGCGTTCCCCAACGCGGATCGGTTCTCTGGGAATAATGTCTTCACGTAAAATCACTGCTTCGACGCTGTCGCCTAAGTCTAAAATCACTTGGCCGCGTTCGCTGCGTTTAATGGTGCCGTTGATCAGTTGTCCTTCGCGGCTGCGGTAGGCTTCGAGGACGCGGGCGCGTTCGGCTTCGCGGATTTTTTGAATAATCACTTGTTTGCCGGTTTGTGCGCCGATGCGTTGAATTTCGATAGAATCGGTGAGGTCTTCTACGCAGTCGCCCACTTGACAATCGGGGTGATTTAGTCGGGCTTCTGACAGACGCATTTGTTTGTTGTTGTGTTCTAATTTGTCATCTTCGACCACGAGCCAACGGCGATAGGTGCGTTGTTCACCCGTGTGTCGATCGATGCTGACGCGCAGATCGATGTCGTGATTTTGACTTCTTTTGGTGGCACTGGTGAGCGCGGATTCGAGTGCGTCGAAAATGACATCTCGGTCAACCCCTTTTTCATTGGCAACCGCGTCAACAACCAGAAGAATTTGTTTATTACTCATGGGCGTTATCCGAAATTATTTGGTTTAACAACGAAAATAGGTTGTTTATCGTTGTTCACTGTTCTGGGCTGGGAATGTAGATAGTAGAATTTAGGCATTAGACCTGAAGAATTTTGTTTATGCGGTTAATTTAAGGCATCGGTTCGGGCTTTTAATAGGGCTTGAATGTCTTCTTCTGTGGGGTCTAGTTGGGCGTGGTCGATGAGGGTGTAGGCAATGTTATACTCTTTTTCGTCGCACACTAAGGTAATTTGTTGTTGTTCCAGATCAACTTGTTTAAGAATGCCTAAGAATTTACGTCGTTGTTCTAAGGTTTTATTCAAGCGCACACGCACCCGCGAACCACAAAAACGAGGGTATTGTTCCAAATGAAAAAGCGGCCGATCTAAGCCCGGCGAGGAGATTTCTAAGGTATATTGGCTGGCAATGGGATCGGTGACATCAAGGACGCTGCTGAGTTGTTGACTCACCCGCTCGCAGTCGGTGATTGTGATACCGTTGGGGTGGTCAATATAGATGCGCACGAGGGTACGGAATCGGCCTTGTGTCAGGCGTTCAATGCCCAGTAATTCATAACCTAAGTTGTTGATAGTGGGAGCAAGCTGAGTTTCTAAAACGTGATCTCGCATGGTCTGGGGTGTCGTTAGCCGTCGGGTAATGCAGAAATAAAAAAAGGGCATAAAGCCCATGAGTCAAGTCGATCTCTGCGAGATGCAGGTGCGACAATTGAGTTCGATTCTCGGCCAAAAACTGGCTTTAAATCGCTGATCCGTTAAACATTCTAGTGTACTTTTGTGGCTATCGCAACTATTTTTGCGTATATCGACGCAAATCGTGTGATTGAGGCGGGCTAAATTGCACGAGCCAATGCCTTTAGGCGATTTCAATGATAAAATGGCCTTTGTGTTCTTCCACACTCGACCTAAAATAGCTCTACCTAACATGAAGTTAAAACTCTCTTTTCCCAAACGTTTTATTGCTACAAAACCGCATCGTCCCCAAATGATTGCGCAAACGTGCTTATTGGTTCATAACAATCAATTATTGCATGTTGAACAGCCTGATTTAATTGCACAGCATGATGAATCTTTACTGGCCATTTCTGCCACTGAATTAGCCGCGGCGGCACGACGCTTATTACCTAATACGGATGAAAAAATTCCCTTAGCATTAGCCTTACCCAATCATGAATTTATTGCTACGCCATTAACCTTACCCACAGGAATTGGTGAGCAAAATTTGCGCAGTGCGGTGAGTCTGCAACAAGCGACTTTATTACCGGGGCTGCCTGTGCCGTTATTGCTTGCTGTGCGGCCGTCATTAGAAGCGCATTTACCTACGATTGCCTTGTGGTTACCTGCATCACGCGCAGAGGAATTATATCAGGCTTTTGCTAAAGAGAAATTATTTTTAGCGGCGTTATTTCCGCGCATTTTATTGTCCATACAACAGGCTGAAAAAACCGCACAAATTTGGGACGAAGATGAACACAGCATTACTTATTGTCACTGGGCATCTCATCGAATTCAGCAATGGATACAAGTGGCTAAAACCGATTTAGAATTAGAGGAATTTAAAAATCAATTTGAAGAGTTGCTCAAGAAAAATGCGGATGAAAATGATAAAAGTCGAATTTGGAAAATTGACAGCAATGATTGGGATAAAATTCCTATGCCCAATCCTACGATTTATCAATACAGCTTTACTCCTCCCAGTACGCTCATGCGTTTGGCACAACAACGCCAACAACAACGCCGACGGACTTTATTGGCTTTAGCCAGTGCGGCGGCAATGAGCTTATTATTAGGTGTTGCCGCTGCCGCCGCTTATCAATATCATTTAACGTCTCAATTAGACGAATTAAAACGCAGCACCCGCTCCATTAGTCAATTGCAAGCTGAAGTGGTGGCTATGGAGGATGATATTGCGCCTGTTATTAATTTTCCTCAACCGCCTTTAGTGGAAATTTTAAATCGTTTAAATCAGGTAATTCCTAAAGACAGTTGGTTTACAGGCTTTCGGATTGATGCGGGAGTGATTGAGCTGGAAGGATATAGTCCAAATCCTTCACATTTATTAGAAATATTATCCAATGATCCGATGTTTACAGGAGTGACTTTTAATCAGCAAATTCGTGCTGAAGGCGGACGAACAGAAAACCGTTTTGGCATTCGTTTGTTATTGCCAGAAATTAATATTGCACAATATTGGCAAACTTATTTTCCTGTCGAATAATTCTTATTTTTAAAGGCATTTTTCATGCAACATAAACCTGTGGTTGAAGCAAAAATTGTTAATCCCTTATTAGGGCAATTATTTCCGTTTCCTGATTATGCCACCTCTGGTGCGGCGGGTATTGATTTAAGAGCCTGTTTAACCGCGCCATTAGAACTATTGCCGGGCGACAGCGTCATTATTAACAGTGGGTTAGCCATTCATATTCACAATCCCCAATTGGCAGGGGTTTTATTACCGCGTTCGGGTTTAGGCATTCGGCATGGTATTGTCTTGAGTAATTTGGTGGGATTAATCGACAGCGATTATCAAGGAGAAATCCAAATCGGAGTCTGGAATCGCGGACAAATCCCTTACACCATTCAACCCGGTGATCGCATTTGCCAATTAATTTTCGTTCCCGTTGTGCAAGTGGCGTTAAAAATAGTTTCAGAATTCGACCAAACCAGCCAACGTCATGACGGCGGTTTAGGCCACACTGGCATTCAGTGAATATGTGTGCTTTTGCGCATTGATGACAGGTAGGCTATCAAAAAATTTTTTGATACGGTGACATTTTTCATACATTAATACCCTGAATTAAAAAAATGAGAACAAAACCATTAGTACTTATTATTGACGACAGCATGGTTAATTTAGCCTTGCTTAAAAAGACCTTGCAAAAATATGAATTCAGTGTGGTATTAGCCAATAATGGGGAACAAGGCTTAATGCGTGCGCGTCAATATCGCCCTGATTTAATTTTATTAGATGTAATGATGCCGGGGTGGGATGGTTATGAAACGTGTCAGCGTTTAAAAAGTGAACCTGAATTAGCCAATATTCCCATTTTATTTTTATCCGCATTGAATGAAACGGATAATAAATTAAAAGCCTTTCAGGCCGGCGCAGTCGATTATGTCAGCAAACCTTTCCAAAAAGAAGAATTATTAGCACGGGTAAAAACCCATGTTGAATTGTCCCATTTACGCAAAGATTTAGAGCATGAAGTCGCCTGTCAAACGGAAGAAATTAGAGCATTATTAGAAGCCTTACATGATTCTTATGAAAAAGCCCAGCAAGCCTCTATTTTAAAAACACAATTTTTGCGCAATATTAGCCATGAATTTCGCACGCCCATGAATATTATTTTAGGTATGACGGATGTCTTGTTAGAAGATACGCCTTTAGACGATGAACAACGTCATTGTGCTGAAACCATCCGAGATGCCAGCACGCAATTAATGGATATGCTTTGTGATATGTTGAATTTCGCCCAGCAATTTAGCGAAGAATTGCAACAAGAAACGGGTGATTTTTCGGTGCGAGAAATGATCGAAGAAGTGTTTCGGGTGATGTATAAACGCGCCGAAATAAAAGAATTAGAATTACGGTCAGAGATTCATGAAAAATTAACTCATGCTTTACACGGTAATCACGCCCATATTAAGGAAATATTAACAAAATTGGTCGATAATGCCATTAAATTTACTTTAGTGGGAGAAATTGTGGTGCGGGTGTATTTATTAGAAATTTCTCAAGGACAGCACGCCCTGCGTTTTGAGGTACAAGATACCGGTATTGGCATTCCAGAAGACCGTCAAGATCGTCTTTTTGATGCGTTTTCTCAAGTCGATGGCTCAACGACACGCTCCTATGACGGCATGGGCATGGGTTTGGCTGTGGCAAAGTTATTTACTGAAAATTTAGGCGGCAGCATTGGCGTAAACAGCACTCCCAATCAAGGCAGTTTATTTTGGTTTGAAATTCCTATTACATTAAGCCATATTTTTTAACGCAGGATTTGTGCTGATTTTATTTGCTTTTTAGTCCTGTTATTGTACTAAATAAGTTGGTTTGCTTTCACTTGTGTTTCGCTGCGATTGTCCCAATCCACGTCCCTGTTGAAAAGCTGTTGAAAACCTGTTGAAAAGTTGTTGAAAACTTATCCCCACCCACGCAATAACACCACCAAAACCGGCATAACTAAAAAGTTTTCAACAAGTTTTCAACAGGCTAACCTTTTGAAGATAAATATAAAAATAGAGTTTTCAACAGGAAAGTTGTTACACTACTACCACTTATTTATTGATAAGATCAAACAGCAGTAGCGAGAAATTGGATCGTCATAAGAGCGCAATGCTGTAAAATAGACACACCAATACCCTCATTGCAGTGTATTTTTTCACACATTACAACAAGTAGAGCATTCAAACATGTTACAAAGTATTCGTGACAATTCCAAAGGCTGGATTGCTTGGGCGATTGTTATTTTGATCTCGATTCCGTTTGTCCTGTGGGGTATTAACGAATACCTCAGCCCTACCCAATCTCTCGCTGTCGCTAAAGTCAATGACACTGAGATTTCTCCCAATGATTACCGTCAAGCGGTACAGCAACGCCGCAGCCAATTGCGGGCAATGTTCCAAAATCCAGACATGGATTTGTCGTTCATGGACGCACAAATTCGTCAGGACACTTTGCAGCAATTGATCAACGAAGAACTGTTGCTGCAAACGGCGATGGCTAATGAAATGCGTATTGGGGATGGTTTACTGGCGAGTCATCTACACAATTATCCCGTGTTTCATGACAACGGCGTATTTTCACAAGCGCGTTATGAGCAGTTATTGAGCAGTCAAGGTTATACGCCGCTGGGATTTGAAGCCCAAGTGCGCCGCGATTTATTGACCATGCAATTGCGCAATGGGATTGAGCAAACCGCATTTGTCACCCCAGCCGCTACACAGCGTCAAAGCGTCTTGCAACTGCAACAACGACAAATCAGTTATTTAATCCTCTCCTCTGCCAACATGGCACAAGACCTTAATCCCAGCGACAGCGAGATCGAAGCCCATTATCAAAAAAATCTGTCTCTCTATCAGACCGATGAACAAGTGAGCGTGGAATATGTCGAACTGAGCGCGAAAGACCTCGCCAATGTTTACACACCAGACGAAGCGACGTTAATGCAGCGGTATCAAGAACGTATTGCGAATTACACCAATCCCATGCAATCGAAAATCAGCCACATTCTGTTGACAGAAACCGCAGGCAGCGACACCAATCCCCAAGCCCTTTTAGCAGAAATCAAGGAAAAATTGGCACAAGGACAATCCTTTGCCCAATTAGCCCAAGAGTATTCGCAAGATACGGATACCAAAGACAAAGGCGGCGATTTGGGATGGTTTACGCACGGTCAAGAACGCCACATTGCCGCGATTGAAACCGCCGCCGCGCAATTGGCTGTGGGAGAAGTCAGTGAACCCATACAAACGCCTTTCGGTTACCAATTGATTTATCTGGCGGATCGCAAAGCAGAAGAAGTCAAACCCTTTGAAGAAGTGAAAACCGCTTTAGCCGAAGATTGGGTTCAAGAACAGATTGAAAGCGAGTTCTACGCCCAAGTGGAACAATTTGCAAACTTGGCGTTTGAACATCCCGACAGCTTAGACACATTGGCAGATACTTTACATTTACCTAAGAAAACCAGTGCGTTATTCAGTCGTGCAGGGATTACGGATGATCCTGTTTTCAAAAATCAAGATATTTTACGGGTGGCCTTTAGCGACGATGTGGTAAAAAATGGGTATAACAGCGAAGTGGTCGAATTGGAACAGCAGCATGTTGTTGTTCTACGTTTGGCAGAACATCGCCCCGCAGAACCCAAACCTTTAGCTGAAGTACGCGATTTGGTCAAACAATCGCTTGTACAAAACCTGCAACAAAACGCCGCCAAAGCCCGCGCCGACGAATTATTAGCCGCGTTAAAAGCCGGAGAAAATCCCAATACCTTAGCTCAAAATCACCAATTGACATGGCCAGCCGCGCAATGGGTGGCACGCGATGCCCAATTGGCCGATAAGACCTTGTTGGTGCAAGAAGCCTTTAAAATGGCACTCCCACCCAACGGACAAGCCAATTATCGCCTAGTTTCCCTAGCCAATGGGGATTATGCCTTGTTAGCCTTGTTAGCGGCTAAAACGCCTGACATCGACACGCCAAGCCCCATCGCCAGCGCAGGAAATGTGGGTGAATCTCATTTTAACCAATTACTCGGCAGTTTACGCGCAGAGGCAACGGTGAGTATTTTTGAGCAAAATATGGAGTAATCACCATTTAATCCGCATTAATCTGTAAGAAAATGGAGGCATCTCATTGTTTTAATTCATGGCTGCCTCCATTTCTTTTGCCTTGCCATCAGAGAATAAGGATAAAATCATGTCATCAGAAAAATTACAAACACCCTTTGATCCGTTTACCGCATGGACAAGTTTATTATCGCCGTGGGGCGTGCAGAAAACCGATTTAGCCGAATTAAACGCTTTTTTTGACACCTTTTTTGATCCCTTTGGCTGGTTACAAGCACAACGACAACAAGCAGTGATGGATTGGCTCGATCCGTTGGGGATTGGCGCGGCTTATTGGGAAGTACAACAAGGCTGGGAACGACATCCCCATGAATTACTTCGCTGGATCGGACGCTTAAACCAAGATCAATGGCGCGTGCAATGGCAAAGTTGGGAGCGGTTTATGGGTTTGCCCGCCGAAGACCCTATTCCTCCCGTGCAGTATGATGAGCGGTTTCAAGAGGCTGATTGGACTGAAAATCCTTATTTGGACACGATTAAAGAATTTTATTTGCTTTATACACGCTGGATTGAAGATTTAATTTACGCCACGCCCGATATTGAAGACAAAGCCCGCGATAAAACAGGATTTTGGGTACGACAGATTTTAAATGCCATCGCGCCCACCAATTTTTTCTGGACCAATCCCATCGCCATTAAAAAATATGTTGAAAGCAACGGACACAGTTTATTAAGTGGTTTAAAAAATCTACAAACCGATTTGTCTTATAAAACCATTAGAATGGTCGATGAAACGCCTTTTAAAGTCGGTGAAAATATCGCCACCACTCGCGGCCAAGTGGTCTATCGCAATGAGTTATTTGAATTGTTGCAATATGCGCCAAAAACCGAAACGGTGCATCACATTCCTTTATTATTTGTGCCGCCGTGGATTAATAAATTTTACGTGTTAGATTTGGGAAAACGTAGCCTTGTGCAGTATTTGCTGGAACAAGGTTATACGGTATTTATGATCAGTTGGCGCAATCCACCGCCAGAGATGGGTAATACGCATTTTGAGGATTATATGCTTAAAGGTGTGTTGCAAGCGGTTGAAGTGGCGAAAAATATTACTCAAGCTCCCCATGTGCATCCGATTGGTTATTGTATTGGTGGGATTGTATTGACCGCGTTAATGGCGTGGTTAAATCACACCACTGAAGATAAAGCCAATTTACCCATTCAAAGTTGGACTGTTTTTGCAACATTGGTGGATTTTTCTCAGCCCGGTGAAATTGGAATTTTTATTGATAAGCCAACGATTGGTTTTATTGAAAAATTAATGGATTCGCAAGGCGGTTATTTAGACGGCAATCAATTGGCGGATACTTTCCGTTTATTGCGTTCTAATAGTTTAATTTGGCATTATTATGTTCACAGTTATTTATATGGTGAAGATTTGCCGCAATTTGATGTGTTATTTTGGAATATGGACACGACGCGCTTACCGGCGGCGATGCACTCTTTTTATTTGCGCGAATTTTATTTAAATAATCGTTTTATGAAACCTGATGATTTGGTATTGGGTGGCCGTTCGATAGATGTGCGACGCATTACACAACCGTTGTATGCGGTGTCAGCGGAGCAGGATCATATTGCGCCTTGGTTGGAAACCTTTAAATTATGTGGTACGGTGAGCAGTCCTGTGCGCCATGTATTAGCCACATCGGGTCATATTCTCGGTATTATTTCCCCACCGGTACAGCCACCCAAACGGCGTTATTGGGTGGGCGATGCGACGGGACAATGTGACGGACAGGCTTGGTTAGCCACGCAAGCTAAAATCCCCGGTTCATGGTGGGAAGATTGGAGCGAGTGGTTACGCCAACCCTGCGGTGAACGTCAAGCCCCACCCAGCATGGGTAACGCCGAATATCCCCCACTGTGCGCTGCACCGGGAACGTATGTATTAGAAAAGTGATATAAAACAATCACTTATTCCGAAACCATCCCACCTTGCCCCTTTGTTTTACGCACTGTGGGATAAAAACAAACGGTTATCGCTCAACCGTTATCAATGACAACAAGTTTCTATCACAACAATATTGGAAAAAAAATGCAAGATTATGTCATTCCTTTTACAGCATTAGGTATGCACGATGTGCCTAAAGTGGGCGGAAAAAATGCGTCTTTAGGTGAAATGGTCAGCCATTTGGCGCGTGTGGGCGTATCCGTACCGGGCGGATTTGCCACCACAGCCCAAGCATTTACTGATTTTCTGTCACAAAGCGGATTACGACAACACATCATGGCGCAATTAGATTCGCTGGATGTGGATGATGTGGACAAATTGGTGGAAGTCGGGCGTAAAATTCGCCAATCTGTAGTCGATACCCCTTTTCAACCCGAATTTACCGCCGCCATTGCTGAAGCGTATCAAGCCTTAATTGGCGATCATCCGGGAGACATTTCAGTGGCTGTGCGCTCTTCGGCGACGGCTGAAGATTTACCCGATGCCTCTTTTGCAGGGCAACAAGAAACCTTTTTGAATGTGCGCGGTTTGGATAATGTGTTATTGGCGATTAAACATGTGTTTGCGTCGCTGTTTAATGATCGCGCCATTGCTTATCGCGTGCATCAAGGCTTTGCGCATCATGAAGTCGCCTTGTCCGCAGGCATTCAAAAAATGGTGCGTAGCGATGTCGGCGCGAGTGGAGTCATGTTTACCTTGGACACCGAATCGGGATTTCGGGATGTGGTTTTTCTCACATCGTCTTACGGTTTAGGTGAAATGGTCGTACAAGGTGCGGTCAATCCTGATGAATTTTATGTGCATAAACCGACTTTACGCGCAGGTCGTCCTGCGATTTTGCGGCGTAATCGCGGCAGTAAATTGATCAAAATGATTTACAGTCCCGATCAAACGCATGGCCGATCAACTCAAATTGTCGATATTGACGTGGCTGAACAACAGGTTTTTTCGCTCAGTGATGCGGATGTGATGGATTTGGCGCGTCAAGCGTTATTGATCGAAGAACATTACGGCCGGCCAATGGATATTGAATGGGGTAAAGACGGCATAGACGGCAAAATTTACATTTTACAAGCCCGCCCCGAAACGGTAAAAAGTCGTATAACTCAAACGAATACTGTAGAGCGTTTTCATATTCAAAAAGGCAACGCTGCCGTATTAACCACAGGTCGCAGTATCGGCCAACGAATTGGTGCGGGGCCAGCGCGGGTTATTTCCAGTTTAAGCCAAATGTCGCAAGTGCAAAAAGGCGACGTGTTGGTGACAGACATGACCGATCCCGATTGGGAGCCAGTGATGAAACGGGCTTCGGCGATTGTCACGAATCGCGGTGGCCGCACTTGTTTCGCGGGCGACACCCAAATTCTGACCAATCAAGGCTTTAAACGCTTGGCAGATATTTATGAACACGGTTATGACGGCTTGACGACTCCCGCGTTAAATCGCCAGAGCCTGAAAATGGAATGGAAGCCGATTACTGATGTCATGAAACGTCGCGCTCCTTTGATTAAAATCAATGTGTCACAAACAGGACGGATGCAAGGCAACGGCTTAAAACTCACGCCCAATCATAAAATGCTCAATTTGCGTGCGGCTGAATTAGTCGATACGGAAATTCAAGACATGCTGGCGGCTGAAGAATCCGTGTTGTTGGCGCGGCACATTCCCCAACTGTCGGCTTCAACGGATAAGCAACGCTCCTTAGCGTATTTGCTGGGCGGCATCATGAGTGACGGCCATATTTATTTAAATCGGACTCATGGCGAAATTACCTTTATTCAAAAACCCACCGAACAAAAGCAAGCCTTTATTCAGCGAATGAATCAGGCTTTAGAAGAAAACTTCGGCGGCGTTTTTAAAACAACGGTAAAAAACACATCGCAAGGCTTAATTCGCGGTCAATTGGTCATCGGCAATGCCAATGCTTACCGCTATTATTCCAAAGCCTCCGCGCAAATTTTGCAACAAGAACAAGCAGATATTGTCACCAGTTTGCTTAAACATGATGTAGAACTTGCCGCGAATTTCTTAGCGGGTTTAATTGATGGCGATGGTTGTTTTCAACAAGGGCGCGTGAATTTATACGTGTCTAATGAGCAAACTTTACAAGCGGTTATTGTGGCTTGTTTACGTTTGGGGACTGCGCCGCAAGTCTCTGTTAATCGGACGATTTATAATGTGCAGATTGTCGAAAAACTCGACGTGATAGGACAATATACCCAACGGGTACGTTGTTTTGATCAACGCACAATGGGCAGTCGCTTTTTTAATACTCGTCAATTATTTACGACTCCTGTTAATTCAGATATTAACAACCGTTGTCGTAAAAATTATTTATTAGATGAAACCCGTTTGCGCACGCATTTAAGCCATATTCAAGATGAGGCTTTGCACGCTAAATTGCATCAATTGCTGCATTCCGATTTACAACAAATTCGCGTGCAGCAAGAAGCAGAATTAGGTGAAGCGGATGTTTATAATATCACGGTAGATGAACATCATAATTATATTGTTTTCACTGAGCGTTATTCGCCTGTTTTAGTCAATAACTGTCACGCCGCAATTATCGCACGAGAATTGGGAATTCCTGCGGTGGTGGGTTGTGGCGACGCAACGGATCACATTGCCGACGGCGCACCTGTGACGGTTTCTTGTGCGGAAGGGGATACGGGCTACATTTATGAAGGCATTTTGCCCTTCCAAATGAGTACATCCGATTTAGCCGCGTTGCCTGAATTGCCTTTTAAAATCATGATGAACGTGGGCAATCCTGAGCGGGCGTTTGATTTCGCCAGCATTCCCAATGCGGGAATTGGTTTGGCGCGATTGGAATTTATTATTAATCGCATGATTGGCATTCATCCTAAAGCCTTGTTGAATTTTTCTCAACAATCGCCCGAATTGCAAGCGGTTATTAAGAGCCATATTGGTGGTTATGCTGATCCAGTGAGTTATTATGTGGATCGTTTAGCGGAGGGCGTTTCTACTTTAGCGGCGGCATTTTATCCGCAACCTGTTATTGTGCGTTTATCTGACTTTAAATCCAACGAATATGCCAATTTAATTGGCGGCAAACAATTCGAGCCACATGAAGAAAATCCCATGATTGGCTTTCGTGGGGCTTCGCGTTATATTGCGGAGTCGTTTCGAGATTGTTTTGAATTAGAATGTCGCGCCATGAAAAAAGTGCGCAATGACATGGGATTGACCAATGTTGAATTGATGATTCCTTTTGTCCGTACCGTCGATGAAGCCGCCCAAGTGATTGATTTATTGGAAGAAAATGGCTTAAAACGCGGAGAAAATGGCTTGCGCATTATTATGATGTGTGAATTGCCATCTAATGCGTTATTAGCGGATGACTTTTTGCAATATTTTGATGGTTTCTCGATTGGTTCTAATGACATGACCCAGTTAACTTTAGGTTTAGATCGGGATTCGGGGTTAATTGCGCATTTATTTGATGAGCGTAATCCTGCGGTAAAGCAGTTGTTACATTTATCAATTCAAGCCTGTCGTCGGCAGGGGAAATATATTGGCATTTGCGGTCAAGGGCCATCGGATCATCCCGATTTAGCCAAGTGGTTAATGGATGAGGGAATTACCAGTGTGTCGTTAAATCCCGACACCGTGATTTCGACTTGGCTTTATTTGGCGGGGCAGGCGGGGAATTAGGGATAATTTTATCGCTCGCTAAAACGGTTCAGAATTTTCACATTTCTACTTTCTTTGCCCCTTCTAGCAGGAGGGGTAGGTGCGGTAGAAATGTGGATAGTTCAGATTGTTTCTGTTTAGGTATTTAAAGGTGTATTCTAATGAAAGATATTCATGTTATTCTGCAAGACCCTGCATTGGAAAAGAAATTGATGCGTTTAACGGAGCAAAATCAACAAAGTTTGCAAGAACTTGTTATTTCTGCTTTACATTATTACGCTAAAGAATTTGATCAGCCGCTTAATATTCCAAAACTTGATCCGCTTCAACATGCCCAAATGCCTACAGAACCTTTCTCGATTGCATTAGAGGAAGAATTAACGATGTTTCAAGAGGTAGAAAATAGTGCTGCATTCGGAAAAATGTTGAGAGCAAAGGCTTGGCGAAATGAGTGAGAAAATACTTTGTGATACTTGTGTGTTGATTGATTTTTTTAAGGGGTGTAATGATGAGATTATAGAATTAAATAAAAAAGGAATTTTTTTATTCATTAACTCTATTATTGAATTGGAAATTTTACAAGGAGCGCGAAATAAAAGAGAAATGCAACAACTTGAAAGAAAGTTACAAATATTTTATCGTTTGGATATACCACTTGAAAATTTTCAAGTGGCGCGGAGTTTAATTAAAATTTATTCACTTTCTCACGGTTTACGTCTCGCTGATGCCTTAATTGCTGCTAATGCGTTGATTTATGATTTAAAACTCTACACGTTAAATCATAAAGATTTTAAATTTATTCCTGAGTTGGTGTTGTATGGTAAATAATAATTTTGAAGACAATCACAAACACCATCACACCCTTGTCATTTCTATTGCCTATACTCATTAAGACAGGAAAATCTTTTTCATTCTAACAGAGTCAGGTGCGCCATAATGTCCAGTTCAAAACTTTCCCATTTACATTACTTAATGGGATTTTTCCGTTTACGGACAATTTTAATTATTCCATTTATCTTACAAATCATTTTAGTAGTGACTTTAACCAGTTATTTATGCCTGAATAACAGTCATTATGCTGTACAAAATTTTATTGACCAAATTCGCAGTGAAATGTCACAAAAAATTCATGATCATATTCACGCTTATTTAAAAATCACTGAAAAAACCAATCAAGTGGTTATTGATGCGTTAAATTTAGGTGTAGGTGACGTGCATCAAGTCAGAACTTTAGAAAATTTATTAGGTAAAACATTACGTGCTTTTCCCGAAATTGATTATATACAAGTGGGACATGAAGAAACAGGACAATTTATTGGTTATGAACGAATTTCAACAGGTTATCAATTAACGCTAGTGGATGCCGAAACCGATTATAGTTATAACACCTATCCGATTGATAATAAAGGAAAACGTACAGAAGAATTATTAAAAAGTGTCCCTAATTATAAACTGCACATTCGCCCTTGGTATATGCCCGCAGCACAACGACAATTACCCACTTGGTCAGGCATTTATTCTTACTTTGCGGATGACGCTCATTTAGCAGTGACATTAGGCACACCTTATTTTGAAAAAGAAAAATTTGTGGCTTTAGTGGCTACAGATTTATCTTTAAAAGGAGTTAGCCAATTTTTACAACAACAAAAAATCTCCACCACAGGTTTAGCTTTTATTGTAGAAAAAGCAACTCACGAGATAATTGCCACATCCACCAACGAATCCTTTTTTTATAAAGATGAAACAGGCGATGTTAAGCGAATTTCTGCTTTTGCCCATAAAAACTTGCTTATCGCCGAATCAGCCAAAGCAGCCCATTCTCATTTTTCCCAAATGCCATCAGATAAAGAGCGTAATGCCTTATTATTTGATTTTCAATTCAACGAAAATCGAGTGTACACGCAAGTGTTACCGTATCGAGATGATAAAGGTTTAGATTGGCTAATTTATGTGGTTATTCCAGAAATAGACTTTTTAGCGTCAATTCATGAAAACACGAAAGTAACTATTATTTTGACATTCATCGCATTAATTATTGCCATTATAATAGGATTAATGACAGCGAATTGGATTGTCAAGCCGATTACTCGCTTAAATGAAGCAGCACAAACTATTGCACAAGGTCATTGGGAATATTCTATTGATGATCGTTATCGTAATGAAATTGGACAATTAGGACGCTCTTTTATTACCATGGCTGTTCAATTGAGAGACGCATTTGAGAATTTGGAAAATAAGGTAGCGGAACGCACGCATGAATTAGCACAAGCCAATGAGGAAATTCAAACCCTTAATGAATATTTACAAGAAGAAAATCGTCGCATGGGTATGGAATTAGAAATTACCCGCCAATTACAACAAATGGTGTTGCCACGTGATGAAGAATTAGCGGCTATTCGCAGTTTAGATATTGCCAGTTTTATGGAGCCTGCTACGGAGGTGGGTGGCGATTATTACGACATTTTGCAGGATGAGGGACGCATTAAAATTGGTATTGGGGATGTGACTGGGCATGGTTTAGAAAGTGGCGTGTTAATGCTGATGGTGCAAACGGCGGTGCGCACTTTATTATCTTCTAATGTGAATAATCCTAAAGACTTTTTAAATATTTTAAATCGCACTTTATATGGAAATTTAAAAAGAATGCAAAGCGATAAAAATATGACTTTATCCATTAAGTGGGCAACATGAAGATGTGTTATATGTCAATCAAGCGGGATTGGTGGAGCGAATTGACACCTTTCCTTTGGGTTTTATGATTGGGCTTGAGCCTGATATTGCTGACTTTGTGGCGTATCGAGAAATGAATTTGACGGCGGGAGAAGGCGTGGTGTTATATACTGATGGCATTACCGAAGCCTTTAATGAGCAGAAAAAGCCCTATGGTTTGGATCGTTTATGCGAAATGGTTAGCCAACATTGGTCACGTTCGGCAAAAGAAATTCAAGACGCAATTATTGAAGATTTACGTCGCCATATTGGCACGCGCAAATTGCAAGACGACATTACTTTATTAGTCATTAAACAACGTGCTTAATCATAATCTTTATCGATAACATTAACGCAAACATTCCAGATGTAAAGTTAAATAATTAGAGCCGCCATCCACATGATTAAACAAAGCAAGTTTACCAAAAACACCAGAGCGGTGATAAATGCCCGTGCCAAAATAACAAGATTTCCCCGCCTGCCAATTGAATAAATCTCCCACATTGACATCTACAGTCAAATCTAAATGATTTAATAAACGAGAGGTTTCTTTTTGTCGATCTCGTACTAGACTTTCATATTCAATATAAGGAATCTTTTCCACATAAGACAAGCCTTGTGCCAAACCTAAACGGGTTCTCAATCGAGACTGCCAAGGAAAGCCCGAATAATAGGCTTTAATACCCAGCGTATATTGATTAAAATCGTCCTGCCACCCGCGCTCGAAATGACGAATAACGCCCACTTTTCCCGTGACATCAAGCGGCCAATCAAAAACAGAATTCCACAATAAATAACTATATTCAAATCCAACAATTCCCGTGCGGCGATCATCAATTTCAAAATCACCCGCCAATATTTCTGTCAATTTAGTATCAATAAAATAACCTGCTAGAATACGATAATAATGCCGTTTTATTTCATCTTGATTTACAGCAGGCGCATCATTAGCATTTGTTGTCTGATAAGCTAACATTAACACACCGATTAAGATAACTCTTAAAAACATTATTTATCCTGCTCCATCACCCATTGTGCCAATAATTGTAAAGTATCTGCTTTTGATAATTTAGGCAAATAAAAATAAAACAAACTCCCTTGCCCCAATTCACTTTCTACCCCAACACGCCCGCCCAAACGCCGCAAAATGCTCTCCACCACGCATAAACCCAAACCTGTGCCTTCCGCTTGTTTACGGTGCAAACGAGTAAAAGGAGTGAATAAACGTTTTTGCTGTTCTTCACTTAAACCATTCCCGTTATCGCGCACCCAAAATTTAACCTCAAATTCATACACATCAAATCCAAGATACAATACGGGATATTTTGCGCCGTACTTAATGGCGTTACTTAAATAATTCACCCACACTTGCTCAATCCAAGGTGCGTAGCTATAAACAGTTGGCCATTCGCTGGCAACATGGAATTCCGCTTGCGTTTTTTCTAACAAAGGCATTAACGCATAACGTGCCGATTGGATAATTCTATCCATATCTAATGGCTCAATGTCTATATTTTCTAATTTTGACGTTTGCGCCAATAACATAAGCGATTCAATAATGCTTTGAATTTTACGTCCTGATAATTCAATATAAGACAAAAACTCTAATTGTTTCTCTCTCAATTCAGGATCAACATTTTTTAAAACAGAATTTTCTAATAAAGTCACAAAACCAAATACATTACCCAATGGATTTTTTAAATCATGCGCTACGGTGTGAGAAAAAGCATCTAATTGCGCATTTTTTTCAGCTAAGGCGCGATTTTTTTTCTCTAACATGACATTGTTTTCTAACAATTGCTCATTTTGCGCCGCCAATTTTTTCTGCAATTGACGCAACATTAAATGCGTGTGAATGCGGGCTAAAACTTCCTCTTGTTGGATGGGTTTAGTCACATAATCCACCGCCCCCGAAGCAAAACCTCTCACCTTATCCGAAACGTCAGATAATGCCGTCATAAAGATAATCGGAATATCCGCAGTATTAGCATTATTTTTTAATTGCTGACACACCGTAAATCCATCTAACCCAGGCATCATGACATCTAATAAAATTAAATCCACCGCTTCAATTTGCAACACCTCCAAAGCACTTTCGCCATCTTGAGCAATTAAAACTTGGTAATTATTTTTAAGTAAAAAATCAAATAACACACTTAAATTATCAGGCACATCATCAACAATTAAAATATTAGCCGTACCATCAACTGGATGGGATTCTGTTTTATCCATAACCATAACAACCCATTGAGAATGAATTAAAAATAACCAAGTGGGCTATCCTATCACAAATCGACTATTTTTGTGACAATACTACGCTATGTTAGCCGTTCTCAATTTAAACGCTTACAACCAATTTTGATTGACCAGTATTAGGGGAGCAGTTGATAGAAATACCGACAATCCAAATTATTTCTATTGGAGTACTCATATTTTAATCCCTAATTCCCCCAAATTGATTGCGCAACCAAGCATGACAAAACTCACAACGAGAATCTTTTGCTTCAACTGCCCGCTGCATAGCCGATTCCGACAACTCAAATAAAACATCTAATGACATACCATCTTCAGGATAAACTGCCACGCCAATGTGAATTAAAGGTTGGACGGTAATAGAATGTGTGGGACGAGATAAAACCATCTTTTGCGTTAATTTAAATAACAGCATATTAGCCACCAAAGCCACATCCCGCAATTGCGCCAATTCATCCAAACTCACACAAAACACATCCCCACCATAACGCGACACCGAATCACTGTCACGCACAGTACTGCGAATAATTTCTCCTAATGTTTTTAAAAACTCATCACCTAATTCATAACTATAATTATGGTTAAATTCTCTCATATCTCCCACCGCAATCATCAGCAATCCAAAACGCCGTCCATACCGTTGTGCAAAAGTATAAGTTTTTTGTAAGAAATAGCGTAATAAATGGCGAGTCGGTAATTGCGTTAAGGGATCAATTAACAATTCAGAATGGGCTTGTTTTTGATTTAACAACACCAGCCCTTGTTCTACACTATTAGCGTCTTGATAACGCACCCAGCGCGTAAAATAATGACAAATCGCACCCGACGCATGACGCAACCACAAATCCCCTTCCCAAGCTCCAGCCATTTGCACTTGTTGAGAAATATCAGGATAACTTTTTTTAGCCTCCACATTAATCGCAAAATGCGCCAATGATTGCGCAACTAATTCAGCATTAGAATAACCTGTTAATACCGACACCGCAGGATTTGCATAACGAATTTTTAGCTCGCTTAATTCAATCAACAATATTCCTTGAATACTGTATTGCCATAAAGTATGTTGCAAAGATTTGGCGATAAAAGTGGACTGGCTCATGAAAAAAGTCCCGCAATCAAAAGCATTCTGTTACACAAATCCATTGGATAACGCATGGAACTAATCGTTGCCGCGAATTCTGGCGGCGCGTTGGGCTTTCGCCGTGGCGATGGCACTCATGTTGAGCAATCCCCGTACCGTAATCGAAGGCGTGACCACGTGTACGGAGCGATTTGCGCCGACTAAAATAGGCCCAATAGCCACCGCGCTGTCCACGGCCATTTTTAACAAATTAAAGCTAATATTCGCCGCATCTAAATTGGGCATTACCAACAAATTAGCGCGTCCTTTTAAGCGAGAATTAGGAAAACGACGCGAGCGAATTGTTTCTGACAAGGCTGAATCGGCGTGCATTTCGCCTTCTACTTCTAATTCTGGCGCACGTTGCGCTAATAATTGCAATGCCTGCCGAATTCGCGTCACACTTTCCGCAGGGCGCGTGCCGAAATTAGAATGGGACAATAAGGCCACTTTAGGCGTAATTCCGAATTGTCGAATTTCCTCTGCACATAATAACGTCATTTCGGTCAATTCTTCGGCGGTGGGTTCAATGCAGACTTGAGTATCACAAATAAACAGCGTTCCGGCGGGCAAAATCAACGCATTGAGCGAATACATTTTATGAATTCCATCCGCCTTACCGATCACATTCATCACTTGTTCCAAGTGCTGATGATAACGCCCAATCGTGCCGCAAATCATGGCATCTGCATCCCCCAACTCCACCATTAACGATGCAATGGCTGTTGTATCGGTTCGCACTACAGTGCGGGCTTCCATCGGAGAAACGCCACATCGTTCTGTAAGTGTATGATAAGTTTGCCAATATTTACTATAGCGTTTATCACTTAATGGATTGACCAATTCAAAATCAACATCAGGTCTTATCTTTAACCCCAGAATTTTCAAGCGACGTTCAATCACATCAGGGCGACCGATCACCAACGGATACGCCAAACGTTCAGCCACAATTTGTTGTACGGTTTGTAAAACCCGTTCTTCTTCTCCCTCAGCGAAAACTAAGCGCATGGGCTGTTTACGGGCGCGCTCGAATACAGGTTTCATCATTAAACCCGAACGAAACACAAACTGATTGAGTTTTTCAATATACGCTTCAAAATCCTCAATAGGACGAGTGGCTACACCACTTTCCATTGCCGCTTTAGCCACCGCCGGCGCAATAATGGAAATTAAACGCGGATCAAAAGGCTTTGGAATTAAATAATCAGCCCCGAATTCCAACGATTGATCTTCATAAGCCGAACGCACCACATCAGAAGTTTCAGCCATTGCCAATTCAGCAATGGCATGAACGCAAGCAATTTTCATGGCTTCATTAATTTCCGTCGCGCCCACATCTAATGCGCCGCGAAATAAAAACGGAAAACAAAGCACATTATTCACTTGATTAGGATAATCAGATCGCCCCGTGGCAATCAACGCATCGGAACGGACTTTTTTCACCTCTTCGGGCATAATTTCTGGCGTTGGATTGGCTAAAGCAAATACCAAAGGTTTAGGGTTCATTTTTTCCACCATTTCTGGTTTTAAAACCCCGCCTGCTGAAAGTCCTAAGAAAATATCCGCGCCCACCATAACCTCTGCCAATGTTCGCGCTGAAGTTTCTTGCGCATAATGGGCTTTATAATCATCCATTGAAGCGGTTCTACCGCGATAAACCACACCTGCAATATCGGTGACAATAATATTTTCAATGGGCATTCCCAAAGTCACTAACATATTGAGACAAGCCAATGCGGCCGAGCCTGCGCCTGAAGCGACTAATTTCACGTGGCGAATATCTTTTTCTACCACCCGCAATCCATTCACAATTGCCGCTGCCACCACAATGGCTGTTCCGTGTTGATCATCGTGAAAAACAGGGATATTCATGCGAGAACGCAAGGCTTTTTCTACCACAAAACATTCAGGAGCTTTAATATCTTCTAAATTAATGCCACCAAAAGTGGGTTCTAAACGCGCAATGGTATCAATTAAATGCTCGACATTGGTTTCATTAATTTCAATATCAAACGCATCAATCCCCGCGAATTTCTTAAATAAAACCGCTTTACCTTCCATCACAGGCTTGGCCGCTAACCCTCCAATCGCGCCTAAACCCAGCACAGCCGTGCCATTGGTGATGATACCGACCAAATTACCACGAGCAGTATAATTAGCTGCATTTAAAGGGTCTTTAACAATTTCTTCACAGGCATAAGCCACCCCTGGAGAATAAGCCAATGCCAAATCGCGTTGTGTGGCTAATGGCTTGGTGGGAATAATTGCCAATTTGCCCGCACGAGGAAAAGAATGATATTGTAAAGCACTGTCGCGCATTTCTTCACTCATTTTAATAATCCTTGGTCATCTCAATATTGCTATTTTTATCAAAAATAAAACAAGATAAAATAATCATCTTGTTTTTTCAAATTTTTGATAGAAAAAATATGAATTAACGTAAAAATTCTCGATTTAATTGACGGAATTTTTCCGTAGCTGCTTGGTGCGCCCATTCAAATAACACCATTTCACGAGTGACAATGTGAATTCCCATGTCACGCAAACGCGCTAAAGCCATTTCTTTATCCTGCGGATGGCGCGAAGAAACCGCCTCAGAAACCACAAAAACTTCCTTACCAATTTCTTGCAATTCTAAAGCCGTTTGCAACACGCAAACATGGCTCTCAATTCCTGCTAATATAAATTGATGACAACCTGTTTCTTCAATTTGCGTTAAACAAGGTTCTGAAGAAACACAGGAAAAATGAATTTTTTCCATTAACGATTCTTGTGGAATAAATGGCAATAACGCACTCACGGTGCGACCTAATCCTTGCGGATATTGTTCTGACACTAAAATAGGAATTGCCATGAATTGGCTCAAGCGCAACAACCACGCGCAATGCTCTACAATCTGTTGTGGATTTTGCACTGCACCGATTAAACGTTCTTGAACGTCAATCATTAAGAAACAACTGTTATTCGCCTTAATCAGCATGAGAAAGAAAACCTTTATGGATTTAAAATAATAATTTCTACGCGACGATTTTTTGCCCGTCCTTCAGGCGTGTCATTGCCGGCCATTGGGCGACTTTCGCCATAGCCCATTGTGCTGATGCGTTCGGGTTCAATTCCATATTCTATCAAGACTTGACGCACCGCATCGGCACGACGCTTAGACAGCACTGCATTGTAATCTTCTGCGCCCAGATCATCGGTATGACCTTCGACCAAAATGGGATTTTCTGGATTGGCTTTGAGATAAAGGGCAACTTTTTCAATGGATTCTCGTCCCGCAGGCAGGACTCTAGCACTGTTGAGACGAAACAACACTTCGTTTTTGTAGGAGACATAGATGCCGCGTTCTGTTTGTATGCCTCCTTCTAAGACGGCACTGGGGTCGCCTTCGGGTTTGGTGCTTTGGGTCACGCAACCCGTTAATGTGGCAAGCAGCAGGATAGTGAGAAACAGAGGGGTTAAAAAAGGTTGATTGTTCAATGACATGGTTTTTTTTAATGATCGTGTGATTTGGTAAAAGTGGACAAAATGATGCGCAAGTGCGCATCAGCAAGGGTTATGATAACAAAGCGGTGTTAATTTTGAAAAAGCAAAAACGGTTGAAGCGACAAAAAAAGTGAGAATGAATAATGAGTAAAAAAACACGCTATCGTTACTTTCTAAAACAATCCCGCCTGCCCTTCCACTTTCAATTTCCACCCATCGCCAACAGGGAAAGCAATTTGTTCTAACACATTAAGAATAGTTTGTTCTTCGGGAGTATTGCCATTTTTTAATAAAGGCATAATGTGCAGAACAATTTGATCAAAATAAGCAGTTTTATTTTCCCGTTCCATGCGGCGTAAATAAGAAATTAAATAATAACGCACCCGCAAATTTAAATCGACATAAGTTTTAAAACGTCCATCTTGTTTAATGGTGAACAATTCCGTTTCGGAATGATAATCAAAGGTTTCTAATAAGAATGGTGTTAAATCGGAATATTCCTTTTTCAATAAGTCTAAAAATCCCAATTCTAACCCCTTAATAATCAGCTCATCATTAATCTGTTCTAAGGTTGCGCCATTATTTTTAGCAATAATGCCTTCAATGGTTTGCATAACCACATCACCAATTTCCATTCCTAAACTGGCTCGCATGATATATTTAGGACGGCGAACCTTTTTAAAATTAATAATCAATTGCCCTGACAATACCGTAAATGGATTTTGTCGTTTCTTAAAACTGGTTTGTCCATTCTTTTGCGCCACTGCGCCCGCATATTCAAAACCACATCGCTCGGCAGTATCGATAATTAAATGCCAAAATTCAGGGTCTTTATGCGCAAAAACAAAAGACATCCAACGGTCGAATTTTAACACGCGATACATTTCTTCAATACTTTTCGCCATGAGCGAATTATATTGATCTTTAGTTTTCTCATGCTCACCGCCTTCAATCGCTTCTAAAGCATAATCTTCTTCAGAAACAGGTAAATCCAGCCACGCATTCCACATCACCGATAAATCTAAATAAGGAATTTTCTTACCATAAGGCGGATCAGTATAAATATAATCCACACTTTCTTTTTTAAGAAAAGATAAATCTGTGGCCGTCCCACGAATAATTTGCAAATTATCTACAGTTTGCTCATTAATTCTGGGTTCAATTTCGCGTTTAGCATTAAGCATAGATGAGAATTTTTTCTCATAAGTTTTCATTAAATCTAAACTCACAGGGCGCGGCGCAATGCGATAGCGGTAATAACGCATAGGGCCGCTGTCGCCTGCATTTTTACTGGCATACGTTGAATGATGATAAGTCAAGTTAGATTTATTAATGCTGCTAGAAAACGCTAATAATAATGCCTTTCTAATATCCAAATTTTTCTCTTGTAAAATTAAATTCTTTAAAAAAGCCAATTGCGCCAATTGTTCTGGACTAAATAAATCTTGAATAAAGCGAACATCAGAACCTTTGGGCAAAGAAAAATCTTTAGGATAAGGGTATTTTTTCAATGCTTGTTTAACAGAAATAGGCAAAGCGGATTCATAAGCGGCTTTTATTCGTTCAAAACTGGCTTGTAAATCTTCTAATTTCACAGGACGAATCAAACTGTCTACCAAAAACGCGGACATCGGATTTAAGTCAAGATGAATCGCTCGACGCTCTAACATCATCGCTTCAATAGCGGTCACACCACTGCCGCCAAAAGGGTCTAACACTAAATCACCTTTTTGAGAAAAATTCTGGATATAACGATTGACCACATTCCACGCTTGTTTCGTAAAATAGCCATGTACACCAAAATGTCGTCTTGCTGCTCTTTTTTTAACATCAATTTCTTCTAATAATGGGCGATTTAAATAATCAAAAGGCTGGGCATGAAAATTGGTTTTTAAGGGCAGATAACTAAATACTTTCCCCATTTGAAACGAATGAATCGACAAATAACCTTGTAAAGTTTCCCAATAATCCGCAATTTCTGCTAAATCGAAATAAAGCAACGGTGAGATTTCATCCGAACGAAATAAGGAAAAAGATCGCCCATTACATAGCGCAAAAAACTTACTGCGCACTTCAGGATGAATACTGTAAGAATAAACCTGTTCTACTGCATCTCCCATTAAAATATTTTCACTGGGAGATTTAGCCTCTAAAACCCACGCATAAGCATTTTCAATTTTTAATAAATAATCAGGAATTAAGGTAATAGGACGCTTTTTAGAACCTGTTTTTAAAAATGGATGTTGCAACATTTTACTGCGCACAATATTCTCTTGCTGATAACCCAATGCGGTTAATAAAGGTAAAATTAATGTTTCGCGCACACTGTCTTCTTTAAAATCAGGCGAATCTAATTGAGAAAAATCAAAATCGTTAAATAACATTTTGGGTTATTCCTTTGGGTAAAATTATAAATAAGATCGGTTATTTTAACGCTAAAACAATCCCGCCTGCCCTTCCACTTTCAATTTCCACCCATCGCCAACAGGGAAAGCAATTTGTTCTAACACATTAAGAATAGTTTGCTCTTCGGGAGTATTGCCGTTTTTTAATAAAGGCATAATGTGCAGAACAATTTGATCAAAATAAGCAGTTTTATTCTCCCGTTCCATGCGGCGTAAACAGGAAATTAAATAATAACGCACCCGCAAATTTAAATCGACATAAGTTTTAAAACGTCCATCTTGTTTAATGGTGAATAGTTCCGTTTCGGAATGATAATCAAAAGTTTCTAATAAGAATGGTGTTAAATCGGAATATTCCTTTTTCAATAAGTCTAAAAATCCCAATTCTAACCCCTTAATAATCAGTTCATCATTAATCTGTTCTAAGGTTGCGCCATTATTTTTAGCAATAATGCCTTCAATGGTTTGCATCACCACATCGCCAATTTCCATTCCTAAACTGGCTCGCATGATATATTTAGGACGGCGAACCTTTTTAAAATTAATAATCAATTGCCCTGACAATACCGTGAATGGATTTTGTCGTTTCTTAAAACTGGTTTGTCCATTCTTTTGCGCCACTGCGCCCGCATATTCAAAACCACATCGCTCGGCAGTATCGATAATTAAATGCCAAAATTCAGGGTCTTTATGCGCAAAAACAAAAGACATCCAACGGTCGAATTTTAACACGCGATACATTTCTTCAATACTTTTCGCCATGAGCGAATTATATTGATCTTTAGTTTTCTCATGCTCGCCGCCTTCAATCGCTTCTAAAGCATAATCTTCTTCAGAAACAGGCAAATCCAGCCACGCATTCCACATCACCGATAAATCTAAATAAGGAATTTTCTTACCATAAGGCGGATCAGTATAAATATAATCCACACTTTCTTTTTTAAGAAAAGATAAATCTGTGTCCGTCCCGCGAATAATTTGCAAATTATCTACAGTTTGCTCGTTAATTCTGGGTTCAATTTCGCGTTTAGCATTAAGCATAGATGAGAATTTTTTCTCATAAGTTTTCATTAAATCTAAACTCACAGGGCGCGGCGCAATGCGATAGCGGTAATAACTCATAGGGCTGCCATTACCTGCATTAATATCTCTGGAACTTGAATTGTGATAAGTTAAATTTGTTTTGGTAATTGTGCTAGAAAATGCCAATAATAACGCCTTTCTAATATCCAGATTTTTCTCTTGTAAAATTAAATGCTTTAAAAAAGCCAATTGCGCCAATTGTTCTGGGCTAAATAAATCCTGAATAAAGCGAACATCAGAGCCTTTAGGTAAAGAAAAATCTTTAGGATAAGGGTATTTTTTCAATACCTGTTTAACAGAAAGAGGCAAAGCGGATTCATAAGCGGCTTTTATCCGTTCAAAACTGGCTTGTAAATCTTCTAATTTCACAGGACGAATCAAACTGCCTACCAAAAACGCGGACATCGGATTTAAATCAAGATGAATCGCTCGACGTTCTAACATCATCGCTTCAATTGCGGTCACACCACTGCCGCCAAAAGGGTCTAACACTAAATCGCCTTTTTGAGAAAAATTCTGGATATAACGATTCACCACATTCCATGCTTGTTTCGTAAAATAACCATGCACGCCAAAATGCCGTCTTGCGGCTTGTTTTTTAACAGGAATTTCTTCTAATAACGGGCGATTTAAATAATCAAAAGGCTGGGCATGAAAATTAGTTTTTAAGGGCAGATAACTAAATACTTTCCCCATTTGAAAGGAATGAATCGACAAATAACCTTGTAAAGTTTCCCAATAATCCGCAATTTCTGCTAAATCAAAATAAAGTAAAGGCGAAGTTTCATCCGAACGAAATAAAGAAAAAGATCGCCCATTGCATAAAGCAAAAAACTTACTGCGCACTTCAGGATGAATACTGTAAGAATAAACTTGCTTTACCGCATTCCCCATTAAAATATTTTCCGTAGGAGATTTGGCTTCTAATACCCACGCATAAGCGTTTTCAATTTTCAGCAAATAATCAGGAATTAAGGTAATAGGACGCTTTTTAGAACCTGTTTGTAAAAAAGGGTCTTTTAACACCTTACTGCGCACAATATTCTCTTGCTGATAACCCAATGCGGTTAATAAAGGTAAAATTAATGTTTCGCGCACACTGTCTTCTTTAAAATCAGGCGAATCTAATTGAGAAAAATCAAAATCGTTAAATAACATTTTGGGTTATTCCTTTTAAAATAGTGGTTTAATTATTCTAAGGGAGTGGCAAAATCGGTGATATTATATTAATTGGTGGGTTAGCGGTAGCTAAAATGGTGCATGTGAAGTGATTCATAAAATTTTTTTAGATAAAAAGATATTTTTATGAATCACTTATTTTTCTATCAGGCAAAATAGTTCATTTAAAAAAATTAGCCTGTTTTTTTCGGCCGATCATAAGCATATTCAAACGGATCAGAAAAAAACTGCTCCACAGGCAAACCGAGTGCAGTGAATTCCGCTTGCGCCGTCGCCACCATGATCGGTGGCCCGCTGGCGTAAATTTCATAAGTCGCTAAATCAGGCACATCAGCCAAAACCGCTTCATGCACCCAACCCACACGCCCCTGCCAATTATCCGTTGCATTCGGTTCTGATAACACGGGAATAAATTGCAAATAAGGCGATTGTTTTAACCACGATTCAATCAAATCCAATTGATAAAAATCGCGTTTTGATTGCACGCCCCAATACAATAACATAGGGCGTTTTAATTGCTCAATAATAGCCTGTTCAATCATGGCTTTAATCGGCGCGAAACCTGTCCCACCTGCCACAAAAATAATAGGAAAATCATGATGGCGTAAATAAAAATTTCCTAATGGGGCTTCAATGCGCAAAATATCGCGCACTTTTAATTCATTAAACACATAATGCGTAAAATCACCATCGCGCACATAACGAATGTGCAATTCCAAACGTTCATCATGTTCAGGCGCATTGGCGATAGAAAAAGCGCGCCGCCGCCCATCGCGCAATAAAAACACCAAATATTGACCCGCTAAATACTGTAAACGTTCATTGGCAGGCAGAGTTAAATACATTTGCATGACATCGTGGGTCAATTTCTGTAATTCGGAAACGCGGCAGGGCATTTGTTTAATTTCAATCTCTTCAGCGCGTTCAATTTCGCGTACTGCAATGCGTAAGTCACTTTTCGCCCGTGCTTGGCACAATAATATATCGCCTGATTCGGGATCGATTTTATTCAAACCCGATAAATTGGCGTGTTCATAATCAAATGTACCTTCTAATATCCGCCCTTTACATGCGCCACAACTGCCGCTACGACAGCCGTAAGGAATCACTAAACCTTGGCGCAATGCGGCATCTAATAACGTTTCATGATCTTCGCACATAAAACGATGTTGTTCTGGTTCTGTTGTTACCACATAAGTCATGCTGAATTTTCCTCAATTATTTTCTTATTCAATTTCTAATAAATGATGTCGTAATGCCTTAATTTGATCGCGTAATTGAGCCGCGATTTCAAATTCTAAATTTTCGGCATGTTGCAACATTTTTCGTTCTAATTGCTCAATTTGTTTAGCCAAAGGTAAATGCGTATATTCGGCTATTTCTTCAGCCACTTGCAACATCACAGGCGCATCAGTAGCCATCACGGGACGCGCCCCTTCTAAAATATCAACCACCGCTTTTTTAATGCTTTTTGGCACAATTCCCCATTGCGCATTATAAGCCATTTGTTTATGACGACGGCGTTCTGTTTCTTCAATGGCAAAACGCATGGAATCGGTTATTTTTTCCGCATATAAAATAGCGCGACCATTGACATGACGTGCTGCCCGGCCAATGGTTTGAATTAAAGACCGTTCCGAACGCAAAAAGCCTTCTTTATCGGCATCAAAAATGGCGACTAAAGCCACCTCAGGCATATCCAAGCCTTCGCGCAATAAATTAATCCCCACTAATACATCAAAAATTCCCATACGCAAATCTCGAATAATTTCCACTCGCTCTACCGTATCTATATCAGAATGTAAGTAGCGAACTTTTATTTTTTGTTCTAATAAATAATCGGTTAAATCTTCAGCCATTTTTTTGGTTAAAGTGGTGATTAATATGCGTTCATTCTGCGCCACATGTCGGTGAATTTCAGACACCACATCATCCACTTGGGATAAAGCTGATCGTACTTCAATTGATGGGTCAAGCAAGCCTGTTGGTCTTACAACTTGTTCAATCACGCGCTGGGTTTTTTTCATCTCATAAGGCCCCGGAGTCGCAGAGACATAAATCGTTTGTGGGGCTAATTTTTCAAATTCATTAAACATTAAAGGACGATTGTCTAAAGCCGAGGGCAAACGAAAACCGTAATTAACCAAGTTTTCTTTACGCGAACGATCCCCATGATACATGCCTCCAATTTGCGGAATGGTCACATGGCTTTCATCGATAATGAGCAAGGCTTCTGGCGGTAAATAATCGAATAATGTTGGCGGGGGTTCTCCTGCTTGTCGGCGCGATAAATAACGGGAATAATTTTCAATTCCTGAACAATAACCCAATTCCACAATCATTTCTAAATCAAATTGGGTGCGTTCGGCTAATCTTTGGGCTTCGAGTAATTTATTATTAGCGCGTAATAGCTCTAATTGTTGCTTTAATTCAACTTTAATATCATCAACCGCTTTTAATAACACATCTCGCGGAGTCACATAATGGGTTTTAGGATAAATGGTTAAACGAGACACATATCTTAATGCCCGCCCTGTTAAAGGGTCAAAATAACTTAATCGTTCGATTTCATCATCAAATAATTCAACACGAATGGCTTCTTCTTCAGATTCCGCAGGATAAATATCAATGACATCGCCCCGAACGCGATAATGTCCGCGCTCTAATACCATATCATTGCGGGTATATTGCAATTCGGCTAAACGGCGCAAAATAAACCGTTGTTCTAAACGTTCGCCGCGAATTAAATGCAACACCATTTGCATATACCATTCGGGATCGCCCAAGCCATAAATTGCCGAAACACTGGCAATAATAATGGCATCGGCACGCTCTAACATCGCTTTAGTCGCCGATAATCGCATTTGTTCAATGTGTTGATTAATTGATGCGTCTTTTTCGATATAAGTATCTGAGGCAGGCACATAGGCTTCAGGCTGATAATAATCGTAATAAGACACGAAATATTCGACTGAATTATACGGAAAAAAAGCACGCATTTCACTGTATAATTGTGCAGCTAATGTTTTATTATGCGCGAGGATTAATGTAGGGCGTTGCGTTTGCTCAATGACATTGGCAATGGTAAAGGTTTTTCCCGATCCCGTCACGCCTAATAAAATCTGCTCAGGAATGCCTTGATTTAAACCTTGTACTAATTCTTGAATCGCCGTGGGTTGATCGCCCGCGGGCGCATAATCAGCTTGTAATTTAAACGCATCTACAGCGCGAATGGACATGGGTTTTTCCTAAAAAAGCAGAGTGGCTCATTGGCTCATTAGACTGGAAATTAAAAATAGTCATTCATAACATTTTCTAACCGAGCCATAATAGTGTTCTTGATCTGTCATTGCAAGACGATTGCTTTAGGCGGGTAAGCGATTTTTTTTAATAAAGTTTCATACCGATTGCAATTTTTATAAAAATAATCTACATTAACCAATTAATTTTTATAAATTTAATTTTTCTTTACCTCTGACGAAAGGAGTTTTGTCAATGCCAAGACCACAGAAACATGTGTTTATTTGTAATCAAGCTCGTCCTGCGGGGCATCCTCGCGGGTCTTGTGCGGAAAAAGATTGTAAAGCGGTGACGGATGAATTTTTTCGCCAATGGCAGGCGCGTAATGCGTTTGGGCAAGTGTCTGTGACTTATTCGGGCTGTTTGGGGCCGTGTAGTATTGGGCCAAGCGTGTTGGTGTATCCTGAAAATGTCATGTATGGCAATGTCACTGTGGATGATGTCAGCGAAATTTTTGAAAAACATCTGCTCGGTGGCGAAATTGTCACCCGTTTGCAAGCCCCAACAGACGTTTGGTAAAATAAAACTATCCTTAATAAAGGACGAATGCAAAAAATGGCTTTCGTCCTTTTGTTTATTAACGCCATTATTCGCCTAAACGTCTTTTAATTTGGGCTTGAATATTCGCCATACTTCGCGGCCAAGGACGGGTGGCTTGACGTAAATCCATATCCAATGATTGTAAAGCCAACATCGCTTGACTTTGGTCAGGATATACACCATACAATAACACGTACCAATCCCGTTGCCGATATTCTGTTTTAAAGAGCGCAATATTTTTTAAAGAATGGTGTTTTAAAAAAGTTTTTAACGTGCTTGGATCGTGTGCGCCTAATACCTGAATCGTATAAGTATCAGGATGTTGACTGAGTAGCCAATCTTCGTTATATACTGTTTCTATTCCCAATAAAGTTTGTGGATCAATCCGTCCATGATGCGCAGGAGATTGTTCTAACATTTGCGGGGGGTCTTGCAAAAGTTCTGGCGAGACAATTAAGAGCGGTGAAGGAGGCAGTGCCGAAGGCGGAGCCAAGTCGGCTCTTAAATCAGGAATAAACGGTAAATTAAGATCAGGCAAATCCGTTTCATTTCCAACAGGCAAATGAGCCAGTGGTCTATGATTAATTAAAGGTAAAATAATAATTTTTTCCGTACTTTGTTCAGTGGTTTCTTCAATAAAAATATCGGCATATTTCCAACGTATTGTAATTGCAAGGCCAATGATTAATAATAAAGACAGCAATCCCCACAACCAACGATTAGGAACGCCACTGGGATTGTTTAATAATAAAGGCGGCGGCCGCTGTTTTTTAATTAAACTATCAATAAATCGGTTAATTTTGGCAGGATTTCCCTCTGTTTCTAAATAAACATGGCGAATCCATTCGTGACTAATTAACGGAGCTAATGCGGGTTGTTGTTGGGCTAAACAAAATTCGACATATTCTTTCGTTTGCGCTTTGGTGAGCAAAGGCAAATCCACCGTATGGGTGAGCGTGTGCTGCACTAGGCTAAATTCAGGTGTCGCAAGAATGCTGCTTATTTGCGGCTCACAAAATAATACTGCACGTAATTGTTTGATATTTTCCCCTTGTATGGCGCACTCAATCACCAGTTTTAACGTGGCTAGGGGCAATAAATGGGCATCATCAACAAATAAAATAGGAATTTGTCCGTTATAACGCTTGGCAGCAATATGACTGCGTAAATGTTCTTGTAATGTTTCAATACTTTTTCCTGTTTGCCGCACATTGAATTGGTTTAATAACAGCGTTAAACAATGTATGGGAGATAAAGCAGGGCTGCTTTTTAATGTGTAAATCCAACTGTGTTCAAATGACATTTGTTGCAATTCTTGCAATAAAGTGGTTTTACCCGCGCCAAAAGGAGCCATCACAAATAATAATTGCTCACTATTTTGTAATAAATGGCGAATTAAATGCAGCCGCTGCATTCGTTGTGGCGTTTGGTAAAAATTTTCATTTAATGTACTCATGGAGTTTTTTATCCTTCTGCAAATAGAATTCGTATTTTTTCATGTTTTCGACTAAACTGATGGATAAAACATCATTGGTTTCTTCACGATGGGGATAAAAAAATGACACTACGCGTATTGGTGGCGGAGGATGAGCCAATTAATCGATATATTGCGTTGGCTTTACTGCAAGAATTGGGACATCAAGCGGATGCGGCTTTAACGGGGCAACAAGTTTTATTGGCGTTGGAGCAGCGGCGTTATGATGTCATTTTGATGGATGTTCACATGCCAGAAATGGATGGCTTTGAAGCCACGCGACATATTATTGCGCGTTATGCCCAACAACGTCCTGCAATTATTGCGTTGACTTCAGTGCAGCAATGCCACTGTCAAGCGGCCGGCATGGATGCTTATTTAAGTAAGCCATTAAGCCTAGATTCATTAAAACATATTTTAAAAGAATATGACCCGCCCCAGCCACCTAAAAAAGAACCGGCTAATAACGATAAATCGCCCACTTTTAATTTTTCTAATGCTTGGTTATTGCGTATGGCGTAATTTAGTCGTGATGCCAGAGCGTTTCTGTTTCTGCGAGGTGGCGTGCCATGACGAACAGTAGATCGGATAAACGATTTAAATAAAGCAAAGCGGTTTGGTTAATTGTTTCGGGTTCTTCTCGCATCAGCGTGACCAAACGTCGCTCCGCTCGACGGCACACCGTGCGGGCAACGTGTGCCAATGTGCTAGGGCGAGTTCCGTTGGGTAAAATAAATTCTTTCAGTGGCGGTAAGGCGTTATTTAATTGGGTTAATGCGTCTTCAAGATATTCGACGTGTTCTGCTTGAAGCAAACGGTAATGAGGAATGCTTAATTCTCCCCCTAAATCGAATAAATTCTGTTGAATCTGCTCTAAAGTTTGCCGCAGTGCATCGGGTAATGTTTCGCTTAATAAAACGCCTAAAACACTGTTTAATTCATCCACTGTCCCCATCACTTCAATGCGCGGTGAATCCTTATCAACTCGGCTGCCATCGCCTAAGCCTGTGGTGCCTTGATCGCCTGTGCGGGTGCAAATTTTTGAAAGTCGGTATCCCATAATGATGGTGCTGTAGTTTCCTATTTTTTTTAACGTGTTTTAAAATACATCCCGCCTGCCTGTGAGGCCACCATTCCACGTAATTCAAGAATGAGCAGCATAGAAGAAACGGCCTCAACCGTTAATCCACTGAGTTCCACCAAACTGTCTACGGTAATCGGCTTATCCACCAAATGCGCCAGTAAACGAGCATAATCCGGATCATCTGTGGTCATCGAATCGGAGTGAGAAACGGTTTGGGTTTCAGAAAAGGACGTGGTGGGTGGAGAAATGGTTTTTAACGGGAAATCAAAACCTATTGTTTGGCCATTAAGCGGCAAATGAGCGAGCAATTCTTCCATGACATCGTTGGCTGTTTCAACCAATTTTGCCCCTTGTTTAATCAAAGTATGACAGCCACGCGATTGCGGGTTGCGAATTGAGCCGGGAATGGCAAATACATCACGCCCTTGTTCTACGGCAAGGTGGGCTGTAATCAAAGAACCACTGCTGGACGAAGCTTCTACCACCAATACGCCTAAACTTAACCCACTAATAATACGATTACGTCGGGGAAACTGGCCAGCTATCGCCGGTGTACCGGGGAATAATTCTGACACTAACGCCCCTTTTTCTGCAATACGATGTGCCAATTCCCGATGTTGACGCGGATACACGCGATCCAACCCGGTGCCAGTGACGGCGAGCGTATAGCCTGTGGCCTGTAATGCGCCTAAATGCGCCGCAGCATCAATGCCAAACGCCATACCACTGGTAATAACAAATCCCGCTTGTGCCAAATGTTCTGCAAATTCGCGGGCAATTTCTTCCCCTTGACGACTGGGATGACGCGTCCCCACCATCGCAATTTGTGGTTGCGACAACAAAGCCACATCCCCATGCACAAATAAAATCGGCGGCGGATCGTGAATCGTCCGCAGCAAAGGCGGATAATTCGGATCGGTTAAGGTCAACAGATGATTATTTGGATTCGCCTGCAACCAAGCCAAATCTTGTTTAACCTTAGCCCATTCAGGCTGTTGCAAAGCCGAGATCGCAGATGTTTTTAACCCTGCTGCCAACCATTCGCCAGAAGAAGCCTGAAAAACCGCTTTAGGACTACCAAATTGAGACAATAAACGCGCATACGTCACCGCGCCCAGCGTAGGAATCCGCGCTAAGGCCAGCCAATATTCGTAATCATTAGAATCGGTGTGGTTCAAGGCGCAGTCACAGGGTCAAATAAATTAATAGGCAATATCGCTTTGATCACCAGCGCGTAGCTGATGGTATCAAAAACACGAAAGATTAATAATGTCCCCGCTTGTTGATCGGGAAGTCTGACCATTTCTGGCGTATCGGTTAAGTCGTCTACAATTGAGCCGCCCCGCTGCTTTACGTTAAGCAAATGGCCAACCACTAAGCCATCATTTTCACCCAAATTGACCACTACTACGTTATACTGACCAATTTGAGACACGCCATCTACCACCGCCACAATATAGGCGTTCTCTCCCACCAAATCTTCAGGCGCAGCCACTAACTCAAAGTTTTCGCGGAACTCTCTCGTGCCAACCGGAATGACTAAGTCACCTTTCAACACCTCACGCACCACATGGGTCAAACGTAAAGTGCTAACTCCATCTTCAGCGTCTTCTATCCACTCCGCATCCCCAAGATAAATCGCCTCATAAGCGTACACCACTTCACCATCCATACTGGCAAAACGCTGTCCTGGCCGCACCACAATAAATTGTTCTTCGTTGAGATAACTTAGATTGCGCACAAAAATGCGATCATGCAGACTGGACATCAGACTTTTGCTGCTGTTAGCGATAACATAACCTGCGGTTTCTCTTTCTTGTTCGGTGAGCAGAGAGGGGCGATTAAGAAATTGTTGAATGGCTTCAACGGGTAAAATTGGCGCGCTGCGGACAGTTTCTCCTTCCACCACACGGACACGGGGTTGTAATTTAACCGTGCGTCCTTGTCGGATCGTTAAACTCACTAAGTTGCCTTGTTTTTCCAACAAAATCACATCGCCCGCCCCCAATTTTGGCAAGCGTCCCTGCCAACGTTGCAGCCATGGTTCGGGATCAAGGACAATTTTGGATAAAATGTCACTCCACTGTTCAGCCTCTTGCACCACATATTGCGTAGGCGCGTCGGGAACTAAGGGCGTGTGTGCGTCGAAAACAAAAGGTTGCGCGTAAACCCGCGAAGTTATTAAAAATAAAGCAAAAATAGACAATAAATGTTTCATGGCAGTTTGCACAGAGCAGTGACAATACGCATAATAAACCAGCAGAAGCATAAAAAAATCCGCTTCATCACCCAGCGGTCAGGTGACCCAACGCATTGTATAATGTAAGTTTCATTATTTTTTATTGCAATTTAACCAATAAGTGGTGTATATTAGCACAGGTTGGTTGGCGGTGCGTATGATTCACAGATAAAAGCCAGTCAATTTTCTGTTTTCCCTTCTCGTAATCAAAGCCGACGTAGCACAATTGGCAGTGCAACTGACTTGTAATCAGTAGGTTGGGGGTTCAACTCCCTCCGTCGGCACCATATTATCCCCACTTTTTTAAAAAATTCCTAAGCTTCATTAAGTCCTCATTCTTTTTGCGTTGGTTTTTATAGCCATTCTGTCTGAAAAAGAGGTAATTTAAGGAAAGCGACAAAAAATGATTCTCTCGCTTATTATTCAGCAATAACCGCACAAGCTGGCCATGCAATCCCTTCCACATCATTGTGATTGGTTTCAACGGTCAGAGACACAAGCAATTCGCAAGTCGCATTAATCACACTCGACATCAAAATGAAAAGATTAACAGATGAAGAACTTGAAGAGTTACTGAGTGATTTGGAATCAGATCGTGTAGAACGTAAAGAATCGGATAAAGGCGATGCGCCCGAAAAAATCCGTCAAGCAATTTGTGCGTTTGCTAACGATTTACCTAATCATAAAAAACCCGGCGTAATTTTTGTCGGTGTTAGAGATAATGGTCATTCTGCTGGTCTCACTATCACCGATGAGTTACTGCTGAAACTTGCAGATATGCGTTCAGATGGTCAGATTTTGCCGCCGCCTAGTATGACTGTGGAAAAACGGCGTTTACTAAGTATGGATATAGCAGTAATTACTGTGCAACCAGCAGACGCACCGCCAGTCAGATATAAAGGACGTACTTATATTCGCACAGGTCCCCGTCGTGATATTGCCTCTCGTCAAGATGAGCGGATACTTAACGAAAAGCGACGTTATAGAGATTTACCTTTTGACTTGCATCCTGTTTCCTTCGCTAAACTGAGTGATTTGAACCGACTCGCTTTTGAGCAGGAATATCTTATTCATGCGGTTGCTCCCGATATTCTCGCAGCAAACCAACGTAGCTATGAGGAACGATTGGCTGCTTGTCGTTTCATCGAATCCCCTGAAAATCCTTGCCCTACCGTATCAGGTTGTATCGTGTTGGGCATCCGTGCGCAAGATTTAATACCCGGTAATTACATTCAGTTTTTACGTATAAATGGCACTCAATTGACTGACGCAATTCAAGACGAAGCAGAGATCAGTGGAAATCTAGGGGAAATATTGCGCCGTTTGGATGAAAAACTAGAAGCCCATATCCGCACAGGGATAGACATCATCAGCGGCAGGACTGAATCTCGTCGTCCTAATTACCCATTAGCGGCATTACAACAATTGACACGTAATGCAGTTATGCACCGCAACTATGAAGGGACTCGTGCGCCAGTGCGCTTAACTTGGTTCAACGACCGCATAGAAATACACAGTCCGGGTGGGCCATTTGGACAGGTGACAGTAGAAAATTTTGGTAAGTCTGGGTTTACAGATTACCGTAATCCTAATATTGCCACTGCGATGAAAGTGTTGGGTTATGTACAAAAGTTTGGTATGGGCATTCAAATCGCGCAACAAGAACTTAATAAAAATGGCAATCCGCCTGCACGCTTTGAGGTAAACGCAAATTATGTACTGGTCGAAATACGGAGTGCATCATGACAATTCCCGTCCTGAGTGTCTTCAATAATAAGGGGGGCGTGGGTAAAACCACATTGGTCTACCATCTGGCGTGGATGTTCCACGAATTAGACATAAATATCTTGGCGGTAGATATAGACCCGCAATGTAATCTCACTGTGATGTTTTTAGAAGAAGAGCGTTTATTAAATATCTGGAATGCGCCAGAGGGAAAAATAACGACATTATTTCGTTCTATTGAACCTTTAATGAATGTAGGAGATATTCAACCTGTTGAGCTAGAACAGATTACCCAAAAACTTTATCTGTTAGCAGGAGAATTAAGCTTATCTACTTTTGAAGACGAACTTTCGGAAAATTGGCCTAAATCTATGGACGATAAAAATTTGGAGCGTCCTTTCAAAATACTCACTGCTTTCTGGCAAGTGATTCAAAACGCAGCACAAAGCGTCAACGCAAAATTGATAATCGCAGATGTCGGTCCTAATCTAGGTGCTATCAATCGTTCGGCATTAATTGCCTCAGATTATGTCTTGATTCCCCTAGGAGCAGATTTATTTTCGCTACAAGGGTTGCGCAATTTGGGACCAACATTACAGCATTGGCGCAAATCGTGGAAAAAACGTATTGATAATTGGGAAAAAGCAACTATTCCATTGCCTAAAGGAGAAATGCAACCCATAGGCTATGTAGCGCAACAACACGGTACGCGAATTTCGCGCCCCGTTAAAGCCTACAACCGTTGGTTGAATCAAATACCTAATGAATATCGCATAAATATACTTAAAGAACAGAGAGATAATTCATTGGAAATTGAAAATGACCCTTATTGTTTAGCCCAACTTAAACACTACCGCAGTTTGATACCATTAGCTCAGGAAGCTAGAAAACCTATATTTTCTTTAAAACCCGCAGACGGTGCTATCGGCTCACACGCACTCTCAGCACAAGAGGCTTATATAGATTTTGCACAATTAGCGAAGAAAATGCTGCAAAATATTGGCATCACATAAAAAATGTGGATACCAGCTAACTTACTGATTTTTCTATAATATTCAGACGCACATAAAAAGGTGACACCAAAACCTTTAGTGTCACCTTGTAAATAGTCGCCGTTTTATCGCATCAATTCAACAGCGAAATAAAATTAACATACGCTGATTATTCAGGAACAGCCGCACAAGCCGGCCATGCAATTCCTTCTACGTCATCGTAATTGGTTTCAACAGTCTGAGATACAACCAATTCGCAAGTAGCAGGATTGATCACACCCAACATCAAGCCGCTATTGCCATGAACACTAACCGCTAAGGTATCGTCAGGCAAAGTTTCTAAACCTTCGATTTCGCCCAATTGATGGGTCAAAGCCTCACAAATGGTAGAAATTTGACCCGTTGCAGGGACATATTTCCACAAAGTCATAGGGCCAGAATCCATGCGTTCATCAGGGTCTTCGCCTTCATCTTTTGGCACTTGAGCCGCATAAAGCGTGCTGCCGTCAAGACTCCACGCTAAATCACCGACTTCAACTTCACTAGACGGAACAATAATTTCCGCAGCGACGCTGGTTGCTGGATCAGCAATCACGAATAAACCACTGTCTTGCGCCCAACCCCACAACGTGCCATCGTTTCTAAAACTCAGCCCGTCGATTTCTCTGACTCCAGTAGAACCTAAATCAGTTAAAGCCCCAGTATCTTTATCAACGATATACAAATGCCCTTGCTGTTCACTGTTATCACCAGAACCTGCATACAGGACTTTCGTGGTGGGATGAATGTCTAAGGCTTCGATGTCATAAGCGGGATACATTGCGCCTAAGGCTTCTACAGCAAAACCGCTGGCAGGATCAATGCTAAAGAATTGACTGTCATTCAAACCTTGATCGTGAACAGCATAAACTTTGTCTTCACAAGGCGGAGGCGTTTCTACGCAGCTTGGCCCCGTGATAGAACCTGCACCGTGATTTGTACTAGATTTAGCAATGGCTTGCACAGGCACTGCGGCATAGGCTTGGTCTAAAGTGAAAGAAAATGTCCCACCTTTTGTATTCCATTTAATCCCCACGGGATCGCCTGCGACCGCAGGATTTTTACCGATTTCCGCGCCTTCTGTATAACTGACGTACTTGTCTTTACAGTTAGGTAATACTAACATCCAGTGACTGAGATCGCGTCCAGCCACATAAGATATTTTATAAGTCCATGTGTTTCCAACATTCGACACAAATTCGATAGCAAATGTTGTATTTTTATTGTCTGGCAAACTGACAGAAATCGTTTCTGCAAAAGCATTCGCAGCACCGAACATGGCGACTGCACAGCTAATAGCCAGAATATTACGTTTGGCGTTCATTGACTTGCTCTCCTTACAAAAAGAGTTATTTGTGGATCATTTGGCGTGTGGATTAAAACGTAATTCTTATGCCAAAATGGTGGGGTGTAATTGTTAAAATAAAAACAGAAAAATACACCTCGATTCTCCTACTTATTACGCTAGAGCAAGGTTGAGAGAAGTCCTTATCTAATTATAGTTCTTTTTTACCGATTCAATATGGCACGCGCATAAAAATAGGCAGGTTTTATGCCTGCTTTTGTAGTGTTAAAGAGTGGCTATTTTGTCGCTTATTGAAGGGTGTCGTTCACTGTTTTTTATAATTTTAATCCAGTGGTCAATGAGTGGACAAATGTAGATGAATCTAACAGATTAATTTTTAAAAATTTGTTCCCATTCTAGTTGCGTTAATTTACGAATACCCGCCAATAAAAACCATAAAGAAAAGACTAAAATCAGCATTGACGGTACAACAATTACAGGGTAACTCAACGCGGTCATTTTACCTAATTCCGCATTAAATGCCTCTGTCCCCGGTGGACTCACAACAATAATACGCGCCAAAACAAAATTTAAAATAGCCGAAACAAAAAAAGACCCCGCCAATAACCATGAAGCCTGCATTAATCGCACTTGAAATGCAGCACCATTATGATGCTGTTCTAAAGCCTCATTGACTGCATTAATGTCAATGATATTGTCATTATAAATAATTAATTTCACCAAAGGATAGCGTGTCTTTAATGACACTAAAACAGCCACACCAATTAAAAATGGAATGCTGGCTTCTTTCACCGCCAACCAAAACGGGTCTAATTGCAATAACCCAATACCACCAGTCAGTAAAATACTCACCAAACCCAAAATTGAAAACGCATTAAAATGCCGATTCTTCAATAAATCATACACACCATAAGCCAAAGGAAAACTTAATGCTAAAACTAATCCCCACACCGGGCCTAAGTAACTTTCTTTACTTAAAACCATCAAAATAACAACGGGAATGGCAATATTAATCAGCAAATTAATAAATGGGTTTTCTTGACGCATCGCACAGTGTCCTCAGTGAAACAACAAAGAAAAAATCACTTGGGCTATTCTTGCCTTATTGCAAGACATAGGCAAATGATTTTTTGTTAAAATAACTTTATTATCAATTAATTACCAGTATTAATCAATAATTAACAAGTTGGTTAATTAAAAAAGTCCGCCAACAGATAACGGATGAAATTCACAAAACAGGCAACCACACCAACCGAAATCCCACTCCTCCTGCGGCTTGTGGAGCTTCGATCCAACCGGCGGTTAATTGTGTGGCTGAACAGAGATAACCGCGAATGACTTTTTCATTCCCCAACGCACCCGCCGAAGCCGATGGGCCAAGCGGGTCAATTTTCAGACTATCCGCTTCAAAATACGACCAATCCGACCAATCTTGTACCCATTCCCGCACATTGCCGATCATGTCGTATAATCCCCACGCATTGGGTAATTTTTGTGCAACAGGATATAAGGCAGGTAACTGCGATTGACCACAACAAGTTAATTCTTGTTCACACCAACCATAGCGTCGTCGATTCGGAGAAGACAACCATTCTGCATCCATGATTCCACTGGCACGTGCGCCGTATTCCCATTCAGCATTGGTGGGTAAACGGTATATGCCCTCGTTTGCGGCATTTAAACGCGCTAAAAAGGCCTGAATATCTGACCAAAATAACCGATCTACCGGACAAGTCGGGCATTGTTCGCCTAAAACCCGCCATTCTCCCATGACCTTATGCCACTGTTCATGTGTAACTTCCGTGGTTTGCAAGTAAAAATCTTGCGTCAAACGCACAGGATGGCGCGGAATTGGTGCATTATCGCCCATTGTAAACTCTCCCGCAGGTAAACGCACAAAACGCATTCCCACTTGATTTTCTTGTTGTGGCAATGGTTGTACTATTACGGGCGCGGGCAATTCTGCTTGCGGCTGCCAAAGTAACACACGCTCTCCCCCCTCAAATTGTTGCCATAAGGTTAAACGCAATGGGTCTGCGCCTTCATCTCCGTATTCAGGGGTGTTATGTCCGAAATTTTTACCATAAAACAATTGCATCTCCACATTTTGCGCCTCTGCCAGATAAAAAGCCGCAAAACCATCACTGTTTACACCAAAATCACCATCAATACTGCCCCCCACATTCACACCACCCACTAAACTTTGCGCATTAACCGATAAACCAAATCGTCCGCGGGCTTTTTGGGTGTCATTTGCCCGCACATCAACCACGTAAAAGCCCGGTGTTAATGGTTCAGTAAACACAGATTCACCGGGCGACACCTGTGGCGCATAAAATACAGGTTCTCGTTGTGCCGATCCGTCTAAACGAACCCGTTGAATTTGCACGGCTAAATGGGAAATCGCCCCCGTATATTCTTCAATTTTTAATAACACCCGTTCCGTTTGCGTGAGATAAAAAGCAATAAATCCCGGTACTTTTCCGCCCTCAGCCAACACCGATCCCGCATTAAATCCGCCAACATTAGTGCCTTTACTGGTATTCAGACTCAATCCCCACGCGCCCGCTCTCAAACCGTAATCGGAACTGATTTGTGCGATATAAAAGCCCGGTGGAAAATAACGCCGATAATAACAGCGTTCCGTATGATCACAAAAATAACTGGCTTGTGCTGGAAGCTGTTCTGGTATTTCGTATTCAATCAGGTAAGATTGTGCATACATTGTAGAATTCGGAGTATAACTCTGCCATGTCGCTGGAGATGAAAGAGAATCACTGCGTTGCAGCGGTGGATGGACTATTTTCGCATAATCGCCTTGTGTTGCTGCGTCGGGAGAAGCCCAATTGCTGTAATCCCAAGTGTCGCCGCTTAACCATTGCCATGTGTGTGTACTGGGATGGCGACGGGCACCGATTAAGTATTCTCTCGCAACACTATTGCCATATTGACAGCCAATGCCTTGATTGGGCGTGATTGTATACAAACAACGATCAAACAAACTGCGCAATAAACGTTGAGTAATCCATTGATTTTCCGCCTCTGAAGTGATGCTTACTAAACGTCCGCGTTGTCCAGCCCATGATTGTGCGGCCGCGTGTTGTTGTAGTCGTTCCAAATTAAGTGTCGTCTCTCCCAACGGATCAGGCGTGTAAGTCATGATACCATACCAATGATCTTGTCCTCCTTCTGCCGCTGACCACTGCACAATTTTGGGATCATATTCCACAATCACTCCCGCCACTGTCATTTCCCGATCTAATCCTAACCAATGACCTTGTTGATCCATTGCCAAATAATGAGCCATTTGGGCGTTAGAAAAAATAGGATGATACTGCCAAGATTCTCCTAAATTAACCCATTGCCATTCTTGTTCATTTTCCTTTATTCCACCAAGCCAAAAATGATCTATAGAACGCTCAATTAAGGGAAGCACATGATGAACAATAAATTCATGTTCAGCCACATGGGTTATAGTGGCAGGATAAATGGTGTAATGGCGTTCATTGATTAATGTGGGATGAGGCGGATTATAATAAATTTGCGCATAACTATTGCGCCAATTGACTTTTTCACTGAATAAAACCCATTGGTAAAAATGACCATTACCGCCTTGATTCACTTTCCATTCTATCAATGGACTGGTTTCAAGATAATAATTTTGTGCAGCTAATCCATGATAATAGATTAACCCTATAATTAATAATAATAGTTGTCGTGACATGGTGTTTATTCCGTTGTGAGCAGAGATTTACGGATTAATTTCATTTAACCAATGAATAAGCTGTTCTCGCATGGATTCTGGCGCGTATTGCTCCCATTTCCGTAATTGTTGGACGGCGTGATCATTATCATTGATGGCTAAAGCCATTAATCCATGAACTGTAGCTTGTTGCGTTAAGCTATTTGGAGGCGCGTGATAAAGTGTTTCTGTAAGTAGCGTTATTGCATCAGGATTGTTGAGATTTTTAAAGGCTTGAAAGGCAGATAAAGGGACAATTTGATTATTTTTTTGTAACGTTTCTAAAGAAGAAAAATTAACAGGTTCTAAGCTATTAAATAGCTGTTTTAATCCATTTTCTGCACCAATAGAGACAAGTCCTTCACTAATGGTATTAACCAATGCAATATCTTGGCTGGTTTGTAACTGTTGCCATGCTTGTTCTAAAGGCGGTGATAATTCAGTATGAAATTGGTTATTCCATCTTAGGCGAGTGCTGTAGCTAATGGCTTGTAAAATGGGAATGCGCGGCTCGCTATTTGGCAATAGAATTAAGGCTTGTTGAACAAGCGCAATTAAAGCAGGTTCTGTAGCGGTTTGTCCAAGTAATTGAGCGATTTGAGAAACATAGCCGTAAGGCGTGGTTTCTGGTAAAGTTAAATGGGCAGCTAAAGCGTGGTAAACTGCTGCATCAAATTCGTCTCGTAAACGCAAGGGTAAAGCGATTGCAATTAATTGTCTGGCTCTGATGGCGTTGGGATTTTGAGTGTGTTGTAAGGTTTGCCATTGTTGCCATAACACTGCGGGAGATTGAGTTAATAAATTCTCATAATAATGTTGACGATTTTCTAACTGGCTTAAATTGGGTAAACTGGATGCCAGATCGATCTGATTAAAAGTGCTTAAATCATGGGTATCAGGTGTGGCGAATGAATCAAGAATTGGCTTAGAAGAAATTGGTGGTGTAATTATTGTATTGTTTTCTGATGAGGTGATAGGGTTATCTGTTTTTAATGGTTTATCGGGCATTTTTTTTGTGGTCAGTAAAAATAATAAAACAATAAGCCCAAGCAGTATAAATACCAGCCAGAAAAATGAAGATAATGATTTCATAATGAATCTAAGAATTTATTCCGTTTTGACAATAAGGGTGGGCATTACCCACCCTTGATGATTTATTACCAATGCGGTAACAGTTCTTTTAACCCATTAGTAATGTGAATTTCTTCTTTGGGTTGTTTAGTGTGATATACCCCATTTTTAGGATTGCCATCGTAACTGACAATACCTGCTGGAAAGGCTTGATTGAGATACGGCACGATGCCATCACCAATCAGATGGCTGGCTGTGGGTTGTGAACCCTCTAATATTACATACTGGGCATCACGAGAAACTTGATCGCAAATATCGGGGCCAGCTAAATCGAAAATTCGATAAAGTTCTGTTAATTTTCCTAACTCGACTCCACTGTAACGCAAAGACCCATAGCGCACTGCTTTAGGCAACTTGTTGACATTTCCGTCTAATGTTCTAATTGGCGTAGAATTATCAGATAAATCGGCCACGGTGGGTTTACGTACATCTAACGTTTCGTCAGCGACTTTAAAACCATTACACTGACCAAATCTAAGCGTATCAACCACTTGCCAATCATCATAACAGGCATCATTGGAGAAAAACCCCCAATCACCCAAGCGAGTGACGTTGTTACTCAAACAATTTCTCTCAAGATACCCATAAATTCGTCCTAATGGACTGCCATTGTGAGGTGTTCCTGTGGTCAACAGAGCGGCGACAGCGGTTTTAGTACTGTCTGCGATGTTGTCGTTTTGCAAAAAGGCACGCGCCGCCAACCCACCGCGACTGTGTCCTACTAAGGCCACTTTTAACACCACATTTTCTCCATAATACCGCTTATACGCCTGTTGTAATGCGGTGACAGCGTCGGCCACTTCTTGCCCTAATTGGTCAAAGGTAGAAAAATCGCCTTTTTCTACTCCGCTTGTTCGCATATTTTCTAAACCAATGCGTCCACTAAAGCCGTCATAAGCCCCAAAACGTACCCGAAAACAGCCCAACTCTGGGGGAGTTTGGCGTGATGATAATAGGCTAGGTTGTGTTAATACCCCATCAAACACCACAGGACAATTGTCCACGTCGAACTGATCGTGTTGATCCAAATAATTATCCCAAGTCAATTCATCAGAATTCATTCCATGCAGCAAAACAATGGCGCGGGCTTCACGGGCAGCAGGACGAAAATCGACCGTTAAAACAAGTACATCGCCAGATATATCATTTTGTGATACTTGACACCACTCCTTTGACGCATCAACAGAACAATTGCTGCTCCATCCCACCAACTCTGAACCAGCCGCAGGAACTGCACTTAATTGCAAGGTTTCACTTCGAGGAACGGACAACGTACAATCTTGCTGACACGTATGATTTTCTAAGGTTACACTGCCTTTTCCCGCCCCAACAAATACAATTCGCACATTCAACGGGGATATTGTAGGGGCAGGTTGCGTGGGAGTGGCAGGAGGTGTGGGTTCTGGCTTGGGTTCGGTGGGGGATGGAGATGATGTTGGAGCAAGACGCGCTTCAATGTGATTGACCCCAAAAAACGCACCCATGAGATTGGGATTTAATTGCAAGGTTGCTGAATAACCTAAATCCATTGCATCAGGCACATTCAAACAAGGCAAAAATAATTCTCCAGAACTGGGCATATAACGACTTAAACAAGTTGCATTTTCAGGTAATTGAGTGTCCACTTGACCATTTAATAATTCTTCAACTAAAAAACCTGTCGTTCCATTGGTTTCTGCAAATCGCAAACGCACTTCATAACTGGGTAAATGATTCGGTTCAATCACCAAACAAGGTAGCTTTAATAGTCCCGTATTAGGATAATATAGAGCCTGACAGTTTTGTGGCGTGTTCGTTGGTGCGAATGGAAAAGGCAGTTGTGCTTTAACGGTAACAGAAAAAGCAGACAATGCCAAAAGTAAAGTGAATCTGGTTAGAGAAGGACTCAACATTTAAAATCTCACTCAATAGTAGCTTGGTAAAAAATATCCATGGGACGACTTTATTGTCTTACTCATTATAGATATTTTGTGAGACTTTTGCACGAATAAGAATCATTTTTTACGTTCTTCATCAGATCGGCAATCTCAAAATGCGACAGAAAGAGAAGTGATCAGCATCCAATTAAAAACTAAGTAATTCAAAAAGATAGCCGCATAGCCGATATAACAGAATGATGTGATTCATCATTGAAATGATGCTATTTTACAAGTGGACAAATGCTGTCTTATCTATTTTTTCTACTAGACTGTGACCGGGACGCACTGTGTTTGCTTTATTGACCGATAACATCCCAGAAACCTTCCCCATTTTGCTTTTCTTTTTTGAGAAACCATCATGCCCACATTGCGATTTTCTCATTCGTATCCTTTTATGATTGGTTCGCTGCTGCTTCATGCCAGCATTGCGCCTCAGGTTTTTGCCCAAGAGGCGTGTACTGCGCCTGTTTTTGACCCCAGTAATTTTGATCTGCGCTTTTCTTGTGTCAGTTATGAAGGGCAGCATTTTCGTTTTGATCTGAAAAAAGCCCAGTTACCCGGACAAGCCCTGTCTTGGAAATTGGACACTGACAGCGCAGGAAGTCCCACGTGTGACACTAACGCTGGTGGCTGTGTTGTGGTGGGAAAAGATTTACGACTGGCTTTTGGCGGTTTACAACTGGCTAATGCGCCCTACGGGATTATTCTCAATTTTACCCCCAATCCCGACGATCCCAACGGGCTTTATTGGTCTTACAATAAACACTATGCAGAACAAGCCCAAACACCTAGTAACACAGTAACCAGCACAGACATTACCGATCCCAACGCCACCACCCCGATAAGTCGTGAAATTAATTACAAAGTCTATGATGTACGGGTTTCTTATTACGGTTCTTACGCTCAAGCGATGCAGCAAAAAGCGGCGATTGAAGACAACATTTTGCATTTTGCCGATGGAGTCTATGAAGCCAGTAACGGCGCGCAAAAATTAGGACGAGTGACCATTTATACGGATGGCGGTTATGCGGATAATACGGATATTCTCTGGGTGCTAAAATGCCATCCCAACGCCCATGTGGCTGGCCGCGGCAACAAAGGTTCACGAGTCGAACATTGTGACACTTTCCAACAAGACAATGATTTACTGATTAAAACCCGAATCGGCGGTTATACGCTATTGCACGAATGGGGACATTTTTTTTATGGTCTCATGGACGAATATCAGGGATCAGGAACGGCTTGCGATGCTGAAAGTCCCACTTCTCCTTGTGACAGTGATGTGCCGGTGGATAAATCGGCCATGCACCAAACGGATAATGCTGTCAATGTGGAAAACAACAGCTTAGTGGCACCCATTTGGTTAAATTTTTCGACCGCGTTAAACTTTGACCCATCGGGTGGAAAAACCGCCCAAGCCCACGTTTACGGCAAAAGCGGCTGGGATACGCTGTTATCCGATCCCAGTACAGACCGTAAAAATATCGGCCGTGCGTTTTATCCCGAATTGGCCGCGGTGAAACCTGAACCCGGTCGCCTACCCACTGTCGAATTGGGAACGGAAGAAGCCACACAAAAAGCCCGATCTGATTTAAAAATCGAATGGAAACAAGGCGCAACCCAAGCCGAAAGAACCCAATTACGCGCCACCCGCGACGGACATGAAACCCAAGCCAATGATGAGGTTTTTCTTGTGCGTCAATTCGTTATTGACACCTCGGCAGCCATGAGTATCAAAGACTTAGAGGCGATCAAAGCCACTTTACAATCTCTGGTGAGTCGGGCTGAATCAGACGAAGTGATTGGGATTGTGACTTTTAGCGATACGCCAAATGTGTTAGTGCCGCCGACCCGGGTCAGCTCGGCACAACAACGTCAACATCTCATTGATCAGATCAAAACCATTAAACAAGAACCTAAAGCCACCGCATTAGGCAATGCTTTAGATCGGGCGCAAATGGATTTGTTAGCGGGTCAATTTTCTGATGAGGCCAATTGGTTGGTGTATTTATTTGCCAGCGGCAAAAATACCACGGGCTTATCGCCCGAATCCGTCACGCGCTCGTATCGAGATGAAGGCATTTTATTAATGTCTTTCATCACCGAAAAAAATGTGAATTCAGAATTAGACGAATTGAGTCGCGCCACAGGCGGTGGTTATTGGACAATTGAAGACACGAATCGCCTCGCTGAACTGATTGCCGAAGCCGAAGCCGAAGCGTCACCTGAAGTGGTCACTACTGTGGCCATGGGTTACAAAGAAATCACCGGACAAGATGCGTTTAGCTTCTTTTTGGACAACACATTGAGTACGGCTGAAATTACTGTGAGCTATTTTGGCAGCAGTGCTATGGTCACTTCTCAACTTATCGCACCCGATGGCAGCGTCATTGAAATTCCAGAAGACCAATGTGAAGTCGCCGACATAGAAGCGGAAGAAGAAGGACAAGACGCAGACAATTATTACTATTGCTGGTTTGATGTGGCCTTACCGATGGAAGGCGCGTGGCAGTTGCAGGTCAACAGTGACAATCCCGTTGGTGTAGAATACTATGTAGACGGTTTGCCCAAAGACAATAGCAATACTTATTTTGCCATCGTCACCACAAGCGACGACGAAGAATATGTCACTCCCGGATCCACAGTGACGCTCCACGCCAAATTATCGGGTAAATTGCCGATTACCGAATTACCATTAACTGCGGTGATGGAAGGGGAATATGGCGAAAAAACCGTGTCATTCCGTGATGATGGCGTTGCGCCCGACCACAAAGCCAATGATGGCGAATATGTTGCAGTGATTGATGCCATAGAAGCGGGTTATCACTTTATCACCGTCAACTTTGACAACAGTGCCGGTACGGCTAAATACAGCAACCACGGCGTAAGTTATTACAACGCCCCCGGCAATTTCTTCTCCATTCCTAAACGAGAGTTAGAAACGGTAGCGACTCGTTTCCAACGCGCTGCTTATACGCAACTGATTGCTGAGTAATTATTTCCATCTTTGCGCCCCATAAAACATGCACCTGAACGTAGGTGCATGTTTTTTTATGGGAATTTATGACGACAACGTGGACAATAGCAGTTTCGCCTTATCCGCACTTTCTGGCAAACTGGCACCGAACAATAAGCGTCCGGGTTGTTCGCTAATACCGGCTCGTTTTAATTTTTCCAATATGCGTGGTTGCAAATTGCTAATGACCACCCCCATTCGATTGCGGAATAAATTATCTAATAACGATTCTAATGCGACAATACCCGTCATATCAATCATTGGCACATCAGTCATATCAATAATTAACACTTTTACATTAGGATCAATCTGATGTAAAGTTTTAACGGCTTTCTCGGCCGCACCGAAAAACAAAGGGCCATTAATTTCATACACACTGATTTGTTCGGGCAGATTTTTCAAATGCTCATGTTCATGGGTACTGAGCAATTCCGTACCGGTCAATTCAGCCATACGGCGGATAAATAACAACGAAGCCAGAATTAACCCCGCGCCCACCGCCAACACCATATCAAATAATACGGTTAAACTAAAACAGGTTAATAAAACAGCCACATCTCCGCGGGGCGCAGTACGTACCAAACGCATAAAATGCTTGGCTTCGCTCATATTCCACGCCACGATAAACAACAGCGCAGCCAAAGCCGCCATCGGCACATAAGAAAACCATTCCGCCAAACTCACCACCGCCAACAAAATCACCAAAGAATGCACAATCGCCGAAATCGGAGAACGTCCTCCCGCACGAATATTGGCTGCGGTTCTGGCAATGGCTGCTGTGGCAGGAATTCCCCCGAAAAAGGGGGCGACCACGTTACCCAAACCTTGACTGACCAATTCTGTATTAGGATTATGCCGAGTGCCTGCAATCCCATCAGCCACCACCGCACACAATAACGACTCAATCGCCCCCAACATCGCAATGGCAAACGCAGGCCCCAATAAATTACGAATTAACTCAAAAGATAAGCCAATCGGCTGCCCATTGGCATCTGGCAAATTCCACGGCAAAACAAAAAACGGCGGTAAAGGTGGAATACCTGTCCCTTGCTGCCCATTCACATCGTATTCAAAACGAGAACCAATTGTGGCCACATCAAAATCAGTCCATATTGTCCCGAATAATAACGCCGCCAATGTGCCAGCAATTAACGCCACCAAATGACTGGGAATTTTAGTGGTAATTCTCGACCACGTTAATAACACAAATAAGGTTAAGCAACCAATCAAAAAATCTTCAATACGAAAACTCGGCAATGCCGCGATAAGAGACATTAATTTTTCCGTATAATGTCCCTGTAAATTTTCCACGGTCAAACCAAGAAAATCCTTAACCTGAATGGTCGCAATCACCACCCCAATGCCCGCAGTAAATCCCATAATCACGGTATAGGGAATATATTCCATGAGTTTCCCCATTCGCGCCAAGCCCATGATAATGAGCATAATTCCCGCCATTATCGACGCGATAAGCAAACCGCCTAAACCGTATTCATGAACAATCGGTAATAAAATTACCACAAATGCAGCCGTAGGGCCAGAAATATTAACCCGCGATCCACCCGCTAACGCAATAATAATTCCCGCCACAATGGCAGTGTATAAACCATGTTGAGGCGGAACACCAGTGGCAATCGCTAATGCCATTGATAATGGAATGGCAATAATGCCCACAGTAATGCCCGATAAAACATCATTGTGCAGGTGATTTAAACGGTATCCCTGTTGAAAACTTTCCCTTAATGCAGAAGCGAATTGTGGTTTATGTTCTTCTAAGGGGGAATTGTGTGATCTGGTCATAATTTTTAATCAATTGTACCTCTTAATTAAGATAACTTTTCCATCCCCATGCGCTAACAGGGGATGGATGTTTGTCTTGAGAAAAATAAGCGTTTTATGAATCTACGCGCCCTTGGCTTTGCTGGGCTGTAATGTAATCATACAATGCAATGGGATGGCGAAAAAATTTTTCCTCGCCGTGCCATGCCACAAAACCAGTACGCCCTAACATGTCCTTAATCGGTGCTTTCACCCGATTAAATAACACTTCTACGCCCGCTTGTTTCAAACTGGAAACCACAGCGCGTAACATTTCTTCCCCACTGGCATCGACTTCGTTAATTGACACCGCTTCCACCACCAAATAGCGCATTTTCGGGAGTTTAACTAACAATTCTTGCACTTTTTCCTCAAAATAATTCACGCTGGCGAAGTATAAAGAACCTTCAAAGCGTAAAATGCCCACATCATTTTCTTTATTGGCTTCTTTGAGCTGGCCTAAATTTTCCAATTCACCGCTGCTGTCATTGCGTTGTAAAAATACAACTCGTGGCTCCATACGACGATACAAAAACAAGCCCAACGACAAGGCCACACCGGCCAAAATTCCCAAATCCAAATGCGGCGCAAACACCAAAGTCAACACAAAAGTGATAATGGCCACGCTGCCATCATGTTTATTGGCGTGCCACGCATGTTCTACGGCTTTAACGTTAATCAAACTGACGACAGCAATCATAATCACCGCGGCTAAGGTGGCTTGGGGCAAATTGTATAATAGCGGCGTAAACCACCACAACGTCATCACCACCACAATACTGGTAATCACCGCAGAAAAGCCCGTCACCGCCCCCGCACCAATATTAACGGCAGAACGGGAAAAAGAACCCGATGTGGGATAACTTTGAAATAAACTCCCCGCGATATTGGCCAAACCTTGTCCGATTAATTCCTGATTGGCATCAAGACGTTGTCGGGTACGTTCTGCCATCGCTTTGGCAATCGAAATCGCCTCCATAAACCCAATCAGTGAAATCACAATCGCTGCCGAAATCAATTGTAAAATAACACCTAAGTCAAAATGCGGCCATTGAAAACTCGGCAAACCCGACGGCACCGTACCCACCACCGCGCCCCCAGAATGCAATAATAAATTCCCTTGGGCATCCAATTGCTTGACTTTCCATACAGTTAAGGTGGATTCGGAGGGATTCATTTCATTGGTTAAATACACGCTACCCGCTTGATGACGCACTTGTTTATCGGCTAGGGGATAAGTCACTTCACTGTTTGGCTCTGGAACAAAATACAGTGTTTTGGCTTGTAATTGTTTAAAAAGCTGCTTTATATCGTTTTTCATCGCATCGCGCTGTAATTTCAAATTTTCTACAATAAAACGCGCTTGCAACGCCGACAAATCATAAGCACCAAATTGCACAATCATGTCCTTGTATATTTCTTGTGCTTCTGTAATCTCTTGATCCAACGTGACGAGATGTTGACGCAATCGCAATTGTTTTTCAATATTTTGTTTTACAGACTCACTCACAACTTGCTCGTTCGTAATCCAATGTAGTTTTTGATAATCCAATCCCCACGCCAATCCCGTCGTGACCACCACCGCAATAAGCACGTTTGGCCAGCGCGGACGGTAACGTCTTAACCCCATCATAATGGAAAAAGCCAACACCGCCATGAAGAATGTCGGCCAATGCGTGTGATCCAGCGCGGCGGTTATAGTATTCCAAACGGTCTGATAATGGTGATCCATTTTTTCCACTTCGACCCCAAAAATTTTATTGAGCTGCGAAGTGACAATAATAATCGCCGCCGCATTGGTAAAACCCACCACCACCGGATGCGAAAGAAAATTAACCAATATCCCCATGCGCAATAAGCCCAAAGACAATTGGAATAATCCCACGATAAAACTGAGCAAAATCGCGTAGGCAATAAATGTTTCACTGCCCGCCGTGGCCAGCGGTTCTAAAGCCGCCGCGGTCATCAAAGACACCACCGCCACAGGCCCTGTGGCCAATTGCCGCGATGAACCAAATAAAGCCGCCACCATCGGCGGTAAAAATGCCGCATACAAACCGTAGTAAGGCGGCAAACCCGCTAATTGCGCATACGCCATAGACTGCGGAATTAACACTAAAGCCACAGTCAGCCCCGCTAGAAAATCAGCCCGCAGAACTTTTCCCTCTTTTAGTTCTGGTAGCCATTTTAAAAAGGGCAAAAAGCGTTTAATAAGAAGTTCTTTAATGAAAGACACCAAAACATCTCCTTAAAATTTATATTAAGTTATTGGGCTTGGAATGTTGGTGGTGGTTTTGGTGGATGAGGTATGATTGCTGTTGGGCGGGTCATTCTAGCTTATTTTGGCTATATTTAGCCAGTTTTTGCCTGAAATCCTACGGATTCATACCCTAATCACGCTCAATAAATGAGATAAATTATGATATAAATTATTTTTTTGTCTTTTTAAGAGTGGCGGGATAAGAAAAGATGGCAGGTAAAAAAATAATGATTTTCAAGATTAAGTCACAGGATTTACTTTGGCCGGTAAGCGCATAATAAAAGTGCTGCCTTTACCGAATTGGCTTTCTACACTAATATCTCCTCCCATAATTTCACAAAATTGTTTGGTAATAGCCAGCCCTAAACCACTGCCCCCATAACGGCGAGTTGGCGAAGAATCGGCTTGAGTAAAGGCTTGGAATAATTTTTTAATTTGCTCAGAGGTAATGCCAATGCCTTGATCGCTGACTTTAAATAAAATCCAATCCATCGCATCTCGAGTTTCTCGCATTACCACCAGAGTAATGGTACTTTGTTGAGAAAATTTATTGGCATTGCTTAATAAATTCAATAAATTCTGTCTCACTTTGGCTAAATCAGCCGACATAGTCCCCAATGCGCTGTCGCAATCGACTTTTAAAATATTGGATTGTTTTTCTAATAAAGGCGCAGCGGTTGCGGCCACATCTTGAATCATGGGAGCAATATCAAAAGTTTCTAAATATAAATCCATGCGACTGGATTCAATGCGCGACATATCAAACAGATTATTGATCAAATCTAATAAATGATAACTGGCACCGTGAATTTTTTGTAAATCAGGGATAAATTCATCTTGATGCCGTTCTCTGGCATCCTCTTGTAAAATTTCGGTATAGCCAATAATCGCATTCATTGGCGTACGCAATTCATGGCTCATATTAGCCAAAAATTGCGCCTTAGCTTGATTGGCGGCTTGAGACTGCACTTTGGCGCGTTGGGCTTCCAGTTTATATTTCTGAATTTCTACGCGGGCTTTTTGCACTTGTAAGCGGGCTTTTTGCGCTTCGGCTTTGGTGTTTTGCGCTTGCAAACTGACCTTATCCAAATCCGTTTGATAACGCTCCAGCAAACGCCCTTGTTCTAAAATTTGAATTTGGCTATTTTGCAAACGTTTTTGACAATCATTTTTTTCTTGACTGAGTTCACCAATTCGATTACCCAATTGTTGAAAAACGTAATTAATCGGCTGCAATTCCCGAATACTTTTAAGTGTCGGTAATAATTCACCCGGATGTCCCCGAATGGATTCAAAAATAATGGCCAATTTCTTTAACGGGCGTAACAACAAATAATATAAACTAAAAAATAATAAGAATAATAAAACAGAAACCAGTGTAAAACTGATCACATATTGTTTAATGCTAATTTGTTTTAATTCATCGGTGCGCTGATAAGCCACCACAGTCCAAGGGACAGCGTTTAATTTTTGTGAAGAAACGGTATAATCAATATTGTTATTACCAATTTTAATTTCACGAAAAGGCGTACTTTCAGACAAGATTTCTCGCCAAAAACCAAGTTGCTGATTGCCAAATAAACTGGCAGATAAACGATCAGGCACATTTAAAAATGCCAATTGTTGCGGATTGCTTCTACCAATTGCACTAATGACCGTTCCATCTTGGTAATTGGCTAAAAATAATCCACCACTTTTTCCTAATTTTAACCCTTCAATTTCTTCTAAAAATAACTCTAATAAAATGCTCACGCCCACTGAACCTAAAAATTGACGATTATCATATAAACCTTGCGTTAAACTGAATAATTGCATTTTTAAAAATTCATCATCATAATAAATTTCCGTGATTTGTAAATCACGGGTATTTTTACCCTTATGATACCAAAAATTACGCGGATCATTGGCATAACCCGGCTCCAAGCGCGTAATAATCCCCATCGCTGCGGGAAGATTGTAACGGGTACTGTCGCGTAATCCAATATTTTTATGCGCCATAATTAACTGCCCTCGTTGTTTAAAAAAACGACGGGCGTAATTGGGTTCAAAAGCCACAAAACTGCTGTATAAAGAACGAGAAAATTGTAAATTTTCCGTCATCATTTGTTGTAAAAAATTTAGATTTTCATCAGGATTAATTTGCCCACTTTCTAATAAATCAACAAAGGTTTTTAAACGACGAGTGCTTTCTTCTGCTTTTTCAATTTCTTGATTTAATCGCTTGACTTGTTCGGCAACTTTATCTTGAATACCAACATACGCCAACTGATTTTGTAAGCTAATATATTGATTCACAAATAGCGTCAAAAACACCGCCAATACCAGCATAATTAAGCCAGTAAAAGTGAGTGTAATAGTCTTTATGCTCAATGCACTATAATTCATGCACGATGTCCTCAGAAACGTGGCTTGATACCTGCTTATCTATCAATTGATTAAGCCCTTTATTTCAATATCAATAAGCTCACTTTATAAAATCAGTAAGCTCGATTAAAGCGTGATTTTTATCAGAAATAGTTTAATAAAGGCGTGATGATCGCAGTATATCCTAAGAGGTGATGTCGGGTTTTATCGGGAAAACGGAGGCGGCGCGAGATATGGACACCATGCAGCGATTTCTGTGCCATCCGTGAATAAAATCTACATTGTCCATAGTATTGTGCAATGTTGCCTGTTTACACAAGGTTTTGTCAAAATCTCGTCTGCATTGCGCCTGTCAAATGGCGTTTTTATGCGCCCGTCACCCTTTTTCTGCTTCATTTGACGAAAAGATAACACGTCAGAACCGGTGACATGCTGGGTATAGTGTGGCAGTACGGGGAAATTTAGCAAGTACCTATTTGATTTTGTTTAATTTTTAACTGTTTGCTTCCCATTCGGAACATATTTTGCCAGTGTGATTACGTAAGACGTAATGGCTGAGGACATCCTTAAAAAAAACACATTATCAATAACCGAATCGAGAAGTGATCATGTTAGATTTTCTTTCTGTTTTATTTCAGGTTAAAAATCGTCAATGGCTAATATTCTCATTGCTGTTGGCATTGCTCCTGATGCAATGTATTTTTTTGTTATTATTAACGCTACAATTGAGCCACAGTTTAACGACATTAGAACAATATGGCTATGCGTTATTAGGGTCTCAAGTGGGGTGGTTTGCTGTCTTTTTAAATAGTGCCATTTTGGAAAAAGAATTATTAAATGGATTACATGAGTTATCCGCATTCACACCATGGCAAATGTTATTATTGCTTTGGGGAGTGTGTTTATTGGGTGGGATATTGGGGTTTATTTTTTCCCGCAAAAAAATGTCATTACGGCTATTGGCTTTTATTTTATTAAGCGGATTAAGTTTAATACAAAGCATTTTATTTTATGCGTGGCAATGGCCTGTGGTATTATTTTTATTGGCTTTGTGTGGAACGGCAGGGATAGCCTTTATTTATTTTTCTTATTTAAGTGCCTTGCAACAAAAATATTTGGCTCAATTATTTTATCCCCAATTGTCAGAAAATCAGTTAAAACACATTGAACGGCAACAAACTCAAGATCAATGGTTAGCACAGCGTTTAACGGCGACCATTTTATTTGTTCAACTATATGATTTGAAAAAGAATTTTGATACACTTGACCCAACGCTACTCATGGAATTATTAAACGATTATAACATGATTGTGGTCAATATTGTGGCGCGTTATGAAGGGCAGGTGCTGCGATGTGCGGCAAATACGCTTATTGTGGCTTTCGGCGTGCCAATAGCCAGCGATTCTGCCGAACAAATCGCTTGCGATGCGCGTCGCGCTGTGGATTGTGCTTTGGCGATGCGGCGTGATTTGGAAGCGTGGCGACAACAGGCTATCATGCAAGGCATGAGCGCGGCTCGGGTGCGTATGGGAGTTTACACGGGCGCATTGACGACGGGGCTATTATCCGATGGACAAAAATCCCATTACGCCATTTTAGGCGATACAATTAATGTGGCCATGCACATCAGTGATTTTAATCCCCAATTAGACGGACAAAGTGGTTATCGCATTTTCATTGGAGACACCACATTGACGCTATTGGCTAATTATTACGAAACTCAATATGTGGGAACGATGAGTGTTAATAATAAACGAGAAATGAATATTCATCGTGTGACTGGACGAATTTTATTATTTAACTCAATTTAGTTTTATAAATGTGAATTAAAATTTCTTTTTGTTTACCAAAAAAAAATTTATCTAAAAATTAGAATTGAACTGTTAAAGAAATTTCAGTATCATGTCTAATCTAACCCAATCACAGCGGATATTTAACGCAAGGAGAATGAGCAATGCAAGTACGTGTTTTGTTACCTTTGGGGCTTCTTTTGGCCAGTTTTTCTTATGGCTTAAATGCTGCGGTGGCTGCGCCTTCGGTAGAGGCCAGTGATGAGGCCGTGCCAGAGGCGGTGATTAAGTATTATAAAAAGACTTTAATGTCTTTCACCAAAACCTTACAAGGTGAATTGAAAGGCGCAATTGAGTCTGGTGGCCCAACCAATGCGATTTCTGTTTGTCATTCAAGCGCGCCAAAAATTGCTGAAGAAGCCTCGCAAGCGGAAAACATGCACTTATCACGAGTGAGTTTAAAAAATCGTAATCCGAATAATGAGGTGGTGGCCGGTTCTTGGCAAGAGAGCGTATTGCAACAATTTGAGCAACGCAAGGCCGCCGGTGAAGACCCCATGCAAATTGATTATGCAGCGACTCAAGTGATTAATGGTGTAGAAACTTATGCTTATATGAAAGCGATTCCTACGCCTGATTTGTGTTTAACCTGTCATGGTGCGGATGTCAAGCCAGAAGTACAGGCAAAATTAAGCGAGCTGTATCCTGAAGATAAAGCGGTAGGCTATGCGGTGGGTGATTTGCGCGGGGCATTTTTGATTATGCAAGCCAAAGAGGTTGCATTGAAAAAAGTAGAAACAGCGCAATAATTCATTCAGCAAAACAGTCAAATTGATCCTAAGATAAAATAAAAGGACAACGCTGTCAGTGCTGTGTTGTCCTTTTTATTTTAAGCGCAGGTAACACCAAGATATAAAAAGTGAATCCTTATAATATTTGCTTTTTTGCTGTGTTATTTTCTTGATGATTAAGGAGAGAAAAATGCCTGTACAAATGACGTTAAATAAGGGACACGTTCCTGTTAAGATTTACACGCAAGAAATCGAATCACAAGCGATTGATCAACTGGTTAATATTTCAAAATTGCCTTTTGTGCATCACCATATTGCGGCGATGCCGGATGTGCATTTGGGTATTGGTGCTACGGTAGGTTCTGTCATTCCCACTAAGGGGGCGATCATTCCGGCGGCGGTGGGGGTGGATATTGGTTGTGGGATGAATGCGTTGCGTTTATCCTTACACGCCAATGAGTTACCTGATAATTTGCGTCGGGTTCGTTCGGCGATTGAAGCGGCGGTGCCGGTGGGTTTTAATGAACATGATCGCAGTGTCAGTTTAAATTCGACGTTAAAACCGTTGGACAAAGGTTTAGAGCCGATTTTGAATAAACACCCTGGTATTGCTTCCATGCAGAAAAATTTTGCCCACACTTGGGCAAAACAATTAGGTACATTAGGCGGCGGCAATCATTTTATTGAACTTTGTTTAGACGAAGCCCAAGCGGTGTGGATTATGTTGCATTCAGGAAGTCGTGGCATTGGTAATGTGATAGGGCGTTATTTTATTGAATTGGCAAAAAAAGATATGGAAAAACATTTTGTTCAATTACCTGATAAAGATTTGTCTTATTTTAAAGAAGGAACAACTTATTTTGATGATTATGTGAATGCAGTACATTGGGCGCAAGATTATGCACTTATTAATCGTCGGGAAATGATGCGTTTAATTTTAGCCGCATTAAAAACGGTATTTCCTCCTTTTGAAATCACTAAAGAAGCGATTAATTGTCATCATAATTATGTGGCTAAAGAAACCCATTATGGTGAATCAGTTTATTTAACCCGTAAAGGCGCAATTAGTGCCAGAGAAGGCGAATTAGGGATTATTCCGGGGAGTATGGGGGCGAAGTCGTATATTGTGAAAGGTAAGGGGAATCCTGAGTCGTTTTGTTCCTGTTCTCATGGTGCGGGTCGGCGCATGAGCCGCAGTGAAGCGAAAAAACGTTTTAACACACAAGATGTGCAAACCCAAACCAGCGGCGTGGAATGTCGTAAAGATGAAGGCATTATTGATGAAATTCCCGGTGCTTATAAAGACATTGATCAAGTGATGCAATTACAAACAGATTTGGTAGAAGTAGTGCATACGCTTAAACAAATTGTGTGTGTAAAAGGTTAAAGGCGGTTACAACCAGTGGGATATGTCTCAGCTAGGTAAAGAAATTTTTATTGCGCATTTTGAGATTGGATAAATTGACGCTTCAATTCCAATCCAATTTTCTATTGAAATAAAACCCATTCCCATCCACAAAATAAGTTTTTCTTATGCACAACGAAATCACCATTAAACGACGCATAAGCCGTCAAATTCGAGTAGGCAATGTCTTGGTGGGCGGAGATGCCCCAATCACGGTACAAAGTATGACAAATACAGACACTTGTGATGTTGCCGCTACTGTAAAACAAATTCAAGCCCTACAGCAAGCCGGTGCGGATTTGGTTCGCGTTTCCGTGCCGACGGCGGAAGCCGCTGAGGCGTTTGGCGCGATTAAAAAGCAAGTCACCATTCCCCTAATCGCCGATATTCATTTTGACCACAAAATCGCCCTGCGCGTGGCAGAATTGGGCGTGGATTGCCTGCGTATCAATCCCGGCAATATTGGGCGCGAGGATCGGGTGCGGGCGGTGGTTGAAAGTGCGCGGGATAAAGGTATTCCCATTCGTATTGGGGTGAATGCGGGATCATTAGAAAAAGATTTACAAAAGAAATACGGAGAACCCACGTCAGATGCTTTGGTTGAATCGGCATTGCGTCATGTTGAGATTTTAGATCGCTTAAATTTTCCTGATTTTAAATTAAGTTTAAAAGCCTCCGATGTGTTTATGACCATTCAAGCCTACCGCAAAATTGCCCATCAAATTGAACAACCACTGCATTTAGGCATTACTGAAGCGGGCAGTTTTCGTTCAGGAACGGTAAAATCAGCCATCGGATTAGGGCTGTTATTAATGGAAGGCATTGGCGATACTTTACGGGTTTCTTTAGCGGCTGATCCCGTAGAAGAAATTAAAGTGGGTTTTGATATTTTAAAAAGCCTGAATTTACGCCAAAAAGGTATTAATTTAATTGCCTGTCCGTCTTGTTCTCGGCAAAATTTTGATGTGATTAAAACGGTCAATGAATTAGAACAGCGATTAGAAGATATTTTAACGCCTTTAACCGTCGCTGTGATTGGTTGTGTGGTGAATGGGCCGGGGGAAGCGCATCAAGCCGATGTCGGCTTAACCGGCGGCGATCCCAATCATTTGTTGTATTTAAACGGAAAACCCGCTAAAAAACTCAAAAGCGAAGAATTAGTCGATGAATTAGAACGTCGCATTCGGCAACAAGTGGCACAATTTGATGGGGATTCAAAAGTAATTCCTATTAAGCCTATTTAATTCTTTTTTTAACGATTTTTAATGATTTTTAATGACTGCTTAAATTGCCATGACTAAACGTTCCTCTTCTCTTTTAAAACCCACTGAACAATTATTAGATAAACCCGCATTGCGTCGCGGAATTGCCAATCATTTGCATTATACCGTGGGTAAAGATGCCGAACAGGTGACAGACCGAGATTGGTTTATGGCATTAGCACATACAATTCGAGATCGTTTAACAGAACGTTGGATGAAAACCACACGTCGTTATCAAGAAAAAGATGTGAAACGGGTTTATTATTTATCTTTAGAATTTCTAATTGGACGCAGTTTAAATAACAGCGCGTTAAATTTGGGAATTGCGGAAAATTTTCGGCAAATATTAACCGAATTTGAAATGAATGAATCCAGAATTGCCGACACCGAAGCCGAAGCCGCTTTAGGCAATGGAGGCTTGGGGCGATTAGCTGCGTGTTTTTTGGATTCATTAGCGACCTTGGATTTACCGGGCGAAGGCTACGGCATTCGCTACGAATACGGTATGTTTCACCAGCATTTACATCAAGGTTGGCAGCGGGAACAGCCTGATAATTGGTTGCGTTATGGCAATCCGTGGGAATTTCCGCGCCCTGAAATTTTATATCCCGTTGAATTTGGAGGGCGTGTGGTGGAATATCGTCACGAAAACGGACAAGCCGCGCATCAGTGGACAGATACAGAACACGTGATGGCAATGGCTTACGACATGCCAATACCCGGCTACGACACCGATACGGTCAATAATTTGCGGCTGTGGTCGGCTAAATCTTCGCGTGATTTTGATTTAGAATTTTTTAATGCAGGCGATTATATTAAAGCGGTTGAACATAAAAATTTGTCTGAAACTTTATCCAAAGTTTTATATCCCAGTGACAGCACTTCATTAGGGCGAGAATTGCGGTTAAAACAGGAATATTTCTTTATTTCTGCCTCACTGCAAGATATTGTGCATAAACATGTGCAGCATTATCACACGATTGAAAATTTATCGCACAAAATTGCCATTCAATTAAATGACACCCATCCTGCTTTAGCCATTCCTGAATTAATGCGTTTATTACTGGATAAATTTTATCTCACTTGGGATCGGGCTTGGGAATTAACGGTGAATACTTTTTCTTACACCAATCATACTTTATTACCCGAAGCATTAGAAACATGGCCAGTGCCTTTATTAGAACGGTTATTGCCGCGTCATTTGCAAATTATTTATGAAATGAATCACCGTTTTTTGCGTGATGTGGCGCATCGTTATCCGGGCGATGGCGAGCGATTGCGTCGTATGTCTTTGATCAGCGAAGAAGGCACGAAACAAGTGCGTATGGGACATTTGGCTTTTGTGGGCAGTCATCGCGTCAACGGTGTGGCGCAATTGCACACGCAATTAATGCGTGACACCACCTTTGCTGATTTTGAACAATTTTTTCCGCAACGCATTGTGAATAAAACCAATGGCATTACGCCACGTCGTTGGTTAAATGAAGCCAATCCGCCATTAACTCAACTCATTAGCGACACATTAGGGCATAAACATTGGTTAAAAGATTTAACGTTATTAAAGCAACTGATTCCCTTTGCAGATGATGCCGCATTTCGCCAACAATTTCGTGCCGTTAAGCAACACAATAAAGTGCAGTTAGCGCATTTTGTGCAGCAGAGATGTGGCATTATTTTAAATCCTCACAGTTTATTTGATGTGCAGATTAAGCGCATTCACGAATATAAACGGCAATTATTAAATTTACTGCACGTGGTGACGCATTATGTGCGCTTACGCGATAATCCGCAGATAGATACAGTGGCGCGCACGGTGATTTTTGCGGGTAAAGCGGCACCGGGTTATGCGCAGGCGAAATTAATTATTAAGCTCATTAATGATATTGCTGATGTGGTGAATCATGATCCGCGTATTGGTGATCGGTTAAAAGTTATTTTTATTCCGAATTATGACGTATCTACCGCGTTAAAAATTATTCCTGCGGCTGAATTATCTCAGCAAATTTCTACCGCAGGCACAGAAGCCTCTGGCACAGGCAATATGAAATTGGCTTTAAATGGCGCATTAACCATTGGGACTTTAGATGGTGCGAATATTGAAATTCGAGAAGAAGTGGGCGCGGATAACTTCTTTATTTTCGGTATGAATGCGGAGGAAATTAGCGCGTTAAAACGCAATGCTTATTCTCCTCTTTTTTATTACCATGCTCAGGCTGAATTAAGAATGGTATTAGATATGATTGCGGGGGGATATTTTTCTCCAGACGCGCCGGATCGTTTTCAACCTTTAATTGATGCGTTATTAAGCGGTGGGGATTATTATTGTTTATTAGCGGATTATGCGGATTATATTCGTTGTCAAAATGAAGTCACGCAGCTTTACCGTGACAGTGAGGAATGGACGCGCCGCGCCATTTTAAATACCGCAAATATGGGCAAATTTTCTTCTGATCGCACGATTAAAGAATATGCTCAAGATATTTGGAAAATTGGCGAGATTTAATCAGTGCGATGTAATTGCCCATATCCCAGTAATTTGAATAATAAACGCACGCTGGTCAACCATTTTAAACACAATACACTATAAACCAGTAATTTCTTATAAAAAACCCGTCTTAATATCGGATAAGGATCAACTTGCGTTTCAAAATGTTCGCAGACTAAACGAAAATTATGATAATTGCGACAATAATGCCCTTTATGGGTTAATTGATCAGGACGATTATCCATATTCCACACCGCGACAATATCGGATAAATAAGCAATTTGACAGGACAATGAAGCCGATAAATAAAAGTGCATGTCATCGTATTTACTTAATCGTTCATCAAATTGCAGGCGTGGAAAAATTCGCCGTCGAAATAAACTAGAATTAGTATGAATGGTATTTAAATTAATAAAATTATTAAACCAGCCATCATAACTGTTTTCATAACATTCTTTTTGTCCGTTGCCATAATGATATTCGACACGAGAAAAAACCATGTCTATTTCAGGATGTGCTAATAAATAATTTAACTGCACCTGTAATTTATGCGGAAAATAATAATCGTCGTCATCTAAAAACGCGAAAAATTCCCCGTGTGCCTGTTGCATTCCCAGATTGCGGGCAGCGGCTGCGCCATGCGCCGTTTCCTGTCGCCACACGCGCACGCGGGCATCTACGGGCAATGTCGCCGCGTCCAGCGCAGGCTGCGAGCCGTCATCAATAATAATCACTTCTACATGGGGATAAGTTTGCGCTAACACGCTTTGCACAGCGACAGGCAATAAATGCGGACGATTATGGGTAGGAATAATCACCGAAATTAAAGGCAAATCCATAGACTCATTCCGTTTTATTTTCGTTTTATTAAGACAACGAACGCGATGCGATAATTTTTTGATAATGGGTGATCCATTCGGCCATTACTTTTGACCATCGCCATTCTTCGGCTTTAGCGCGGGCTTTAATCGACATTTTTTCTGCCAATTCGCCATCCATTGCTAATCTGTCTAAATGCTGTGCCATTTGCGTCACAATAAATTCTCGACTGGTGGGTTTAATTAAATACCCTGTCACGCCTTCTTCAACCAATAATTGCGGCCCCCCCCAATCTAAACAAATGCCCGGTAATCCCAACGCCATTCCTTCTTGCACCACAATCCCATTAGCATCTTCAATACTGGGCAAAATAAAACCGCGATAATGAGTAAAAGAATCTAATAAATCGCTGTGCTGCGGATACCAATCTAAAAAATGAACCCGATCTTCAACATTTAATTGTTTCGCTAATGCTTTGCAATGCGCTAATTCTGGCCCTCTACCGACCACATCAAGCGTAATCGGATGTTGCGTGTGGGCTAAACTTTCAATAATCAGTGCCGTTCCCTTGTGAAACACCAAACGCCCAAAATGGACAAAACGCATATTTTGCCCCTGATGTTGCACCCTAGGGCGATTTAAAATGTCATCTTTCACACCGCAATCCAGACATTCCACCATTTTTGCCTCTGGCACGCCCCCAATACGCATTGAAGACCACGTGCGATCTCCGCCCGCAATTAACAATAAATCAGCTTTGGTCGCACCCCGAAAAAATAAACGGTTTATTTTTTGAAAAGGAATGTGAAAAATGCGCCGTAATTTAGCACTTAATACTTCATGCTGACGAAACATTTTAGGATAATAAATATTGCCGTTAATAGGGCCAAAAACATTATAAAATGATCGCGCAATGACCCTAGGCATCACAGGAGAATTGGGTTCAGTCTGATGTACAATCACTTTAGCGGGATTTAAGCCTTTTTCTTTGACATAATTTTCAATTAATTTAATCGCCGATTGACAAAACCATATATTCACAAACCATTGCAAGGCTTTAGAACGCCATAAAAATATCGCTTTGGCATCGTCTCTGACAAATAATACGTCAGGTAATTTTAATTGATTGACAATTTCTGCTTCTGTGCGTTCATGAGTCACTTGAATGGTGTTGGGATGTAATTTTTTTAATTCTTGAAATATTTGTAAGGCTTTCATCCCCTCTCCGCCCATTTGTTCAGAAACATTGGGTGCCACTAAAAAAATGGTGACATCACTGGGAATAGACATGGTTAAATCCTCTTTAATTAAAACTGGATTAAAAATTAAGGATAACATTCAATAAATATCAAATGTCACCCTTAATAGAAAAAATAATAACGCGCTTAATGTTCTTCTAAATAAGAATAACCCATTAAGCCCGCATCTAATTCCCGCGAATAGGATAAACGCTGTTCTGCGGTCAAATGTTTGGCGGCTTGCAGGCGTTTGCGGTAAATATTACGCACTTGATCCGTGTCAATATTGACATATTGCAACAATTTTTGCACCGTATCGCCTTCTACGGGTTCAACCAATTCATAGCCGCCGTCGTCGGTTAAATGCACGTTGACCGAAAAAGTATCGCCAAATAAATTGTGCATATCGCCTAAAATTTCCTGATACGCGCCCACCAAAAAAATGCCCAGCAAATAAGGCTGATCATTGTCGGGTAAATGCACCGGCAAACTGGTGCCAATGCCCTCACTGTCCACATAATGACGAAATTGACCGTCCGAATCACAGGTTAAATCTTGGATTTTGGCACGTCTTGAGGGGCGTTCATTCAAACGATGCAACGGCATAATAGGGAAAACTTGCTTAATTCCCCACGCATCCGGCACCGATTGGAATAAAGAAAAATTGCAAAAAAACTTATCCGCCAATTTCTCACTGAGTTCATCAGAGGCTTCACGATGCAAGCGGGCTTTACTTTGCAAAGCGACTTGCACTTTCTGACAGGTAATATGATAAAGTTGTTCGGCGTGAGCGCGCTGGGCTAGGCTTAAATGACCTTGCGCAAATTCGGTGTGGGCTTCGGTGAGAGAATAACACGCATCATAATAAATTTCTAATGCCGAACGTTGATTTAAACGATTTAAACCCTGCCACAAACTTTGCAATATTTCAGGTTGCTGCTCATCCACAGGGGTGGGATCTTGCACACCGGGCGCGAGTTCGGTATCAATCACATTGGTAATTAATACCGCATGATGAGCGGTCATGGCGCGGCCGGATTCGGTAATAATATCTGGAAAAGGCAAATTAGCTTGCGTGCATATTTTATTAAATTCATGCACAATGACTCTGGCATATTCTCGCACATTGTAATTAATAGAAAAGCTATTGCGCGAGCGAGAACCATCATAATCAACCCCTAATCCGCCGCCCACATCTAGGGTATTAATTTCCACACCCAAAGTGCGCAATTCAGCATAATAACGACCGGCTTCGCGGATGGCTTTTTGAATATCGCGCACATTGCCAATTTGTGAGCCTAAATGGAAGTGCATTAAATGCAAACATGATAATAAATCAACAGATTTTAAATGCTCAATTAATTGTAAAATTTGCGCAGCAGATAAACCGAATTTTGCTTTTTCTCCGCCGGTATCTTCCCACAAACCGCGTCCCACCGAAGCCATACGAATGCGAATCCCCAAACGGGGTCGAATCCCCAAATTACGGGATTCTTCAATAATCAAATTCACTTCGGATAATTTTTCAATCACCAAACAGGGTTTCATGCCCAATTGCTGCCCGATTAAGGCGAGACGAATATATTCGCGGTCTTTATAACCGTTACAAATCACCGTGCCACCGTTGGCGGGAGCTAAAGCGAGGACGGCCATCAATTCTGATTTACTGCCGGCTTCTAAGCCCACGCGATCTCGTCCGGCGTGTAAAATTTCTTCGACCACGTGGTGTTGTTGATTGACTTTGATGGGGTAAACGGCCGTGTAGCGTGCGCTGTAGTTCTCTGCGTGCATGGCTTCATCAAAGGCTTCGCATAATAATTGAATCCGATGATGTAAAATATCAGGAAAACGCACCAATACCGGTAAAGATAAGCCGTGTGCCGCAAAACTTTGGGCGAGTTCTTGCAGATTAATCGCTTGTTTACCGGGCTTTGGATAAACAATCATTTCACCTTCCGCATTAATGTCGAAATAACCCCCTCCCCAATATTCCAGATGATATAAAGCACGTGATTTTTCATAATTCCAGGTGCATTCTGACATGCGTTTGTCCCCTAAGCAGAAGATAGAAAATAAAAAAATGTTGAAAATATTAACCCTTGAGAAACAGCAATCTCAAGAAAATTAGGATATTGCAATAAAATCCGAAATTCGCGCTATTTTATGTTATGATATTGCGATGTGTTGGCATAAAATTGTCGATATTTTTAGGAGAGTGAAATAGTTTATGCGCCTTGCCCATGCCTTACAAGCCTTTATCGCAGTGAGTCATCGAGAATTTTTAAAATTTATCACCCAAACAGGGCGATTATTCGCAGCATTAGTTCGCCCTAGTTTGTGGTTAATCGTTTTTGCGGCGGGTTTTCAAAATATTTTCGGTATTTCAATCACGCCTCCCTACCAAACTTATGTCACTTACCAAGTGTATATTGTGCCGGGCTTATTAGCCATGATCTTATTGTTTAACGGAATGCAATCTTCGTTATCCATGGTTTATGATCGGGAAATGGGGATTATGCGCTTATTATTAACCGCTCCATTGCCGCGTTGGTATTTATTGGGTTGTAAATTAATGGCAGGGAGTTTATTGTCGGTGATGCAGGCTTATTTATTTTTATTCATTTGTGTGTTATTGGATATTGATTTACCGCTTTCTGGTTTTATGACTTTATTGCCTGTTTTATTATTATCGGCATTAATGTTAGGGGCTTTGGGTTTATTGTTATCGGTTTATATTCAACAATTAGAAAACTTTGCAGGAACAATGAATTTTGTGATTTTTCCGATGTTTTTTATTTCCTCTGCGCTTTATCCTTTGTGGCGATTGGAAGAATCGGGAGCGATTTGGATTTATTGGCTGGCTTATTATAACCCTTTTACTCATGCGGTTGAGTTCATTCGTTATAGCCTCTATGCTGAGTGGAATGGCGTGGCTTTTATGGTGATTTTAGGCAGTTTAATGGGCTTTTTTTTACTGGCTGTTTTGGGCTACGATCCACAGCGTGGAATTCTCCCAAAAATGCGACGCGGTACGTAAATGATTGCCATTATTCAATCGATTAATGACAGTAAGATGACTCTATTGTATTTTCTTAGAATTCAATTTACTGTCGGGTTATTATTCCATGATGTGTTTTTAACATGAGTGAAGAAATTTTAATCAATGTCACCCCCAGAGAAACGCGGGTGGCTGTGGTGGAAAATGGTGTATTGCAAGAAGTTTTTATTGAACGACGCAGTAAACGTGGTTTGGTGAGCAATATTTATAAGGGAAAAGTGTGTCGCGTTTTACCGGGAATGCAGGCGGCATTTGTTGATATTGGGTTGGAGCGGGCAGCGTTTTTACATGCGTCGGATATTGTGTTGTCGTTAAATCCCAATGAATCTGTGCGTAAGGCGGATTTATCGATTAGTGATTTGTTGTACGAAGGGCAGCATATTGTCGTTCAAGTGATTAAAGACCCCTTAGGTACAAAAGGCGCACGTTTAACCACGCATATTTCTATTCCGTCGCGTTATTTGGTGTTTATTCCTTATTCAGCTAATACGATTGGCATTTCTACCCGTATTGAAAATGAAGAAGAACGGCGACGATTAAAAACGATTGTGATGCGGCAAATGGGGATGATTCCCAGCGATATTCAAAACACCGAAACGCTAATGGCCACCGAAACCCCAAATCCCCCCAAAACAGAAACCAGCAGTGATAATGAATTTGTTGTGGTGCAAACCATCGAAGTTCCAGCCAATCAAACCGCACCTTGTGGTCGTTATGGTTTTATTATTCGCACGGCGGCTGAGGGCGCGGATGAAGCGATGTTGGTCAGTGATATGAATTTTTTGTGTCGTTTGTGGAAAGATGTTTGTGAAAAAAGTGATAAAGTTCAAGCACCTGCTTTGATTTACGAGGATTTTTCTTTAATATTTCGCACCATTCGGGATTTAGTGGGCAGTAGTGTGGAAAAAGTGCGTATTGATTCTCGTGAGATGTATCAGGAAGTGATTAAATTTACTGAGAAATTTTTAACCGATTTAACCCCGCAAATCAGTCATTATCCCGGTGAGCGGCCGATTTTTGATTTATATTCGATTGAAGATGAAATTGGTCGTGCTTTAGAGCGCAAAGTGCAGCTTAAATCAGGCGGTTATTTGGTCATTGATCAAACCGAAGCCATGACGACGATTGATGTAAATACTGGGGCTTATGTGGGCAGTCGTAATTTGGAAGAAACGATTTTTAAAACGAATTTAGAAGCGGCTCAAGCAATTGCGCGTCAATTGCGTTTGCGTAATTTGGGTGGCATTATTATTTTAGATTTTATCGATATGATTGATGCGGAACATCGTCGCCAAGTGTTAAAAACATTAGAGAAATGTTTAGAAAAAGATCATACCAAGAGTCATATCAGTGAGGTGTCGTCTTTGGGTTTGGTGCAAATGACCCGTAAACGTACACGGGAGAGTTTGGAACACGTTTTATGTCAAACTTGTCCCACGTGTGGCGGCCGCGGTACGATTAAAACGGCAGAAACGGTTTGTTATGAGGTGTTTCGAGAAATTTTACGCGAAGCACGGCAATTTGAAAATCAACGCTTTTTAGTCATCGCCTCGCAAGAGGTAGTGGATATGATGACCGACGAAGAATCTGATAATGTCGCCGAATTGGAAGTGTTTATCGGGCGACCCATTCGCTTTCAAGCCGAACATTCCTACACTCAAGAACAATATGATATTGTGTTGATTGCGTGATGGCGCAATTTAAAAACGCACCTTATTTGCCCTGCGGGTTATCCTCTAAAAACTGCATAATAGACCTCCTGCAGAAGTCATGCTGAGTATTGAATTTCAAAATTAAGGATAGCGGATATCAAGTTAAAACGTAAAGCAAAGCACCTCCATCGATTGCGATTTCAATCAAGATGCGTTTTTTGGATAAAATTCGATTTTCTTAGAAGCAAGTTTAGCAACAACTTTATCACTAAAATAACACCCTTTCTGCGTGTTTTTAAGTAACTCAGTATTTGAAGCGGATAGTTTTTGAATATCCAGTGTCTGCACCATTTCCTTGATTTAGTGCAAGTCATTATGAAATTATTCATAAAAATTTTGCCTGAACTCTAACTCTCAAAATTAAAAGATTTTTTCTCATTTCCAAATGCTGAGGCTGTAAAAGCCTCATTTCTCAGCGTTCGACAAAGATAAATCAATAAGTTACGAACAAAAAAATGGTATTTTTTGGGAGTTTTTTTAATCTCGGCACTTGGATGTAAATAGTGTTTATATTGATTTATAAAACTGCATAATAGCTAAGAACACTTATAATCAAAAAAATACCTGCTAAAAATGCGTAAATTATTCCAGCTTCCATTTGCTTATGGATTTCATTATTCTTTTCTGCACAATATCGGTCAAGTTCTATCATTTCTTTTTCAGAATTATCACGCACTTCTTGTGGCAATGCTTTATAACGCTCTTCAAGTTCTGTACAATACCAAAATTAAGTCATTCATAAAATTTTTCTGTCAGAATCAGAATTTACAGAATTTTAGGATTTTCAGAATTAAAGAATAAAAAATCTGTTTAAAATAAATGACTTGCAAGAATAAATTTTGAAAATTATTTAATTCTGTAAATTCTGATTCTGACAAAATAAAGGTTTTATAAATCACATCATCTTGCTAAAGATAATTTTCCCTGCCCAACATACCAAGGTAATTGATATTTTGCACCAATAGCTCGCATAGCATTATGATAATAGCGTCGTAAAAAACCTATACGCCATACACCAATGGTGTTTCTAAGAAGAAAGTAAGCAATAATTGTAATTGCAGATGTTATCAGCGGGTTATGAAGAAAATATTCATACCAAATTGGTAGTGTTCTTGAATATTCAAATAATCCAAATAATTTGAGTACATTAAGGAGTGTAAGAAAGGTATAAAAGATTGCTATCACTCCTATACCAAAAAGATATGATTCATAGAATCCTTAATTTGTCAGAATCAGAATTTACAGACACAAAAATTTTCAAAATTTATTCTTGCAAGTCGTTTATTTTAAACAGATTTTTTTATTCTTTAATTCTGAAAATCCTAAAATTATGTAAATTCTGATTCTGACAGAAAAATTTTATGAATGACTTAATTTTGGTATAGGAACAAAGTGATCAATATCATCCAAAAATATCCAAATAGACTATTTATCATCATCAATAATAATCGCCTCTTCGCGCTGTTCATTATCGGGGTAAATCTTGCGAATTTATAGTTTTTCTAATGGTGATGCTTTGTTTACGTCAGAGACGATAATTATTTGCACTTTTTATGGCAAGTTGATGACTAAGAAAACTATCAAGCATCTCAGTTGATGCAGTTATTTTGCCATTAAAATAATCAATCCATAGGCTAGAATCAACCGCTATCATTATTTTGCTATAATAAATCAAACAAAAATAAACCCCACCCTTTAAATATGACTATTGTTAAAGCGCAACAAGGGCAAACAGTGCCTTGTTATTATTCCAATTGGGGCAATTATCTCGTGAACCGCTTGCAAAAATACAACATTTCTGTCATCAATGCAAATTCAGAAAATAAAGAAATCAATCCACTTAAAGCGTTAATGACTAACGAGCCACATCAGCTTAGAAGGAGTTTTTCTCATGGGAAAGCGCATTGCGATTGTTGAAGATGAATTAGCCATTCGAGAGAATTATGCAGCGGTGCTGCGTCGTCAGGGTTATGAAGTTAATACCTATTCTAATCGGCGGGAAGCGATGCACACTTTTCGCATTCGATTACCTGAATTGGTTTTATTAGATATTGTGTTGGAAGATGAAGCGGAAGGGGGATTTGATTTATGTCGAGAAGTGCGCAGTTTATCCCATTATTTACCGATTATATTTTTAACAGCGCGTGACAGTGAATTTGACATGGTTTCAGGCTTGCGTTTAGGCGCAGATGATTACCTCACAAAAGACATTAGTTCGCACCATTTATTAGCACGAATTGCGGCTTTATTTCGGCGCGTTGATGCCCTGCGCAATCCACCCAGCGAAGAAAGCATAATGGAACGTGGCCCATTATTAATGGATAGCCACCGTTTAACCACCACTTGGCGCGGTACATTAGTGGAATTAACACTGACAGAATTCTGGATTGTTTATGCGTTAGCTAAACATCCTGGACATGTCAAAGATCGCGATCAATTAATGCACGAAGCCAATGTATTGGTAGACGACAGTACCATTACTTCACATATTAAGCGCATTCGTAAAAAATTCATGGCCATTGACCCTCAATTTAAAGCCATTGATACGGTTTATGGCATGGGGTATCGTTGGAAAACCAATTCATGAGTTTAACCATACGCAGTAAAGTGCTGTTATTATCTTTTACGTTATTTAGCATTCCTTATGTCGGTTATGAATATATCCGAGAAATGGAGACTTATTTGCGCAATAATTTAGAAGATGCTTTACGCGAAGCAGCGCGCACCCACGCCAGCGTTTTAAATGGGCGCGTAGAATTATTTAACCGTAGCTTAGTCGATACATTAAGCGAAGAAAGTTTATTATTTGCGCATTCTTTTAAAAACCCGATTAAGCTAGATGGTGTGGTAGATGAATGGACAGATTATTTAGAACAGGCAGAATATTATGCGGACAAGCATATTTTAAAAAATCAAGGTATTTACGATCCCAATTCCTTATCATTTAGACATATTTTAGGGAAATATCGCCAATATTTATATGCACTTTTTATCATCAAAGATCAGCGTCTTATTTACCGTGATGCGCGTGCATTGCGTTTAGATCGCAGCGATCATATACAAATCATGATGCAACAGCCTGATGAAATGTTTGGTCGCTACTTAATTGCCCCTTCAAATTCGGGTTGGGTGAATGCTTATAAAGTCGATAATTTTATGGGCGATTTAACCAGTGTTATTGAGCCGCGCATTCATGGAATGTGGTTAGAACAAACGGATGGTTATCTTTTAGAAATTCGCATTCCATTAAATATGATTGGCGATAAATTAGGTTTTGCGATTGCGGATGTGGATGATGTAGAAACGCGAGAAGTTAAAACGCTCATTGGCACTTCAGCCATTCATAACATTGACACTTTGGGTAATGTCTTTATTCCATCACCCGATATAGAACAAATTATGCAAGGATTAGGCACGACAACAGGGCGGCGCATTTGGGTTTTAGATAAACAACATCGCGTCCTCAGTCGCACGGGTGATTTACGCCAAAACATTCCGCTACATCCATTAAATAAGTTATATACTTTTTTATTGCCGCCCGCTTCGGAAAATTTCCGAGACGATCAAGCGGGTGTGTCGCATTTGGGGGGAGAAGAGGTGAATCGTGCCTTGCTTGGCGAGCCGATGACACGCTGGCGTTCGACTTCGGACGATCAAGCCGTAATCGTCTCGGCGGCGCATCCAATATGGGTAGGAGATCAGGTGATGGGCGCGGTGGTGGTGGAAGAAACCAGTAATAGCATTCAAACAGTACAACGCCAAGCCATTGCCAGTTTATTTAATCGTACGATTGTGCTTTTTTTAATCGTGACTATTATGCTGCTTTTATTTTCTAATTGGCTTTCTTTTCGCTTGCGCAATTTAAGAAATCAAGCCGAAAAAGCGATTGATAGTAATGGGCGTGTCAATGTGTCGCATATTGATTGTTCAGCGAGCGATGAAATTGGTGATTTAGCGCGCAGTTTTTCTAGCATTTTAGATAAATTGCAACATTACAATATTTATTTAGCCAGTATGGCCAGTCGGCTTTCGCACGAATTAAGAACGCCATTAGCGGTGGTGCGCTCTTCTTTAGAGAATTTGGAGCAAGAACCTATTGCCGAAGATTCCAATGAATCGCAAATTTATATTGAGCGCGCAAAAGCAGGCATTCATCGGCTCAATACCATTATTACGCGCCTTAGCGAAGCCACTCGTTTAGAGCAGGCTTTACAACATGCCGAAAAAGAAATTTTTGATTTAGTGGAAGTGATCAGCAGTTGTGTGGCGGGTTATCGTTTGATTTATCCTGACAATATATTTCGATGCGATATTTTACACGCGCCTTTAATGATGGAAGGTTCTCCCGATTTAATTGCGCAAATGCTGGATAAATTGGTTGCTAATGCGGTGGATTTTGCAGAAAAAGATACACCTATTCGCATTCAATTAAGTCGAGAAAAAAATATGGCGCGTTTAGAAATTATAAATCGTGGTGCGTTATTACCAATAGAAATGCAGGAGCGTTTATTTGAATCGATGGTATCCGTACGCTCCCAACCCAGTTCTAAAAAAGAACCGCATTTGGGTTTAGGATTATATATTGTGCGTTTAATTGTGGATTATCATGAGGGCATTGTGCGCGCTCAAAACAATCGTGAAGCCTCTGGTGCGGTGTTTAGTATTTGGCTGCCCATGTTATTGCATTCGCAAAATTAAACGCGCTTCAACCCGTTGTTGGCGATTGCTGGCGGCGGAGGCGATTTCGATGTGCATATTTTGTTGTTGCCACTGTTGTTTTAACGTTTCTAAGGCTTCAAAACTGGCCAATTCTAATTGCAATTCTAGCTGATTATTGCGATATTCTAAGCGCGTTAATAAAAATCCAGAAACTGCTTTAATAAAAGGGCTTAATCGCACCAACCAAGGCAGAAAATGGGTCTGAGTTTGCTGTTGACCGTAACTGGCTTGTAATTGTCGCAATCGTTGTTCCATTTGTACGCGGGGATTAACGATTCTTTGGGCATCGGGAAAGGTATTTTTATATAACGTTTCTATGTCTTGGGTTAATTGTTGATGATAATTTTTTTGTTGTTGATACCCCTGCCATTCTGAACCCAAATAAACCATTATCAGTAAACCCATTAGCGTGGCCGTCATGCGCCATGCTCGCCACATAAACAACGGATGCGATGTATGTTGTCGATAATCGCCTTGCAATAAATTAAGGGTAGGCATTTTGAGTGGAAAAGCCGCCCATAACGCAGTGACATGCGGCTGCACCACCTGTACCGTTAAGGGAATATTTAATGCTTTTAATTGGTCGATTAATTCAGGATGAGAGTCCGCTGCATTGCAATAAAGCGTTAAAGATTGAGGTGGATTATTTTCTTGTTCGGCTAATGCCAGAGAAAGCGCAACAGAAACCTGCTCTAATTCAATAGCAAATCCTTGATAATAGCCCGTGCGAATTAGCAGTTGATCGGAGAGTAACATAAAGCTCCACGATTCCGCCACATAAGGCACGGCCAATACATCGGGCAGTAATTGTGTTATTTTTAATGGATTTAATGTATTGAGCCAATGTTGCAGCAAATCACGAGAAAGGACGGCGGCTGTGACTTGGGTTTCTGCGTGACGGTGGGGCGCGACGGCAACGTGCAGGGTGTCCACGTCGGCAGCCAGATCGTCTTCTAAGGCGTAAGGCACAGCCTGCAATACGCGCTGCCATTGACGGGTGGGAATGTGGGCTTGTGTCAAAAGCAGCGAGGAAGTGGGCGCGAGGGCAATTAGCGTGTCCGCAGCAGGCAACTGATTGATTTCATTGATTTCGCTGCATCCTGTGGCTAATAACTCGCCCTCTTGCGTGGCGTGCGTCCATAGGTAATGGGCGGTGGTCGATGTGGGTAGGCGTAGAAAAAGTGAGGTGCGCATGGTGTCTGAATTAATCGGTTTGTGCTTTTTCTTCCACTTCCACGGGCTGCACTTCTTTGGCTTTGGTGGCGGCGCGATCAGCCATAATTTCGCGATAACGGGTTAAATAGCCTTCAAATTCTCGGCGTAAATCTTCTTTTTCCCGCAATTTTGCATTTAGAATTTCTTTTTGTTTCTCAATGCGGTGGCTGACATCGGAAATATCTCGACGAATTTGGGCTTTTTGCTCTTCGGTTAAATGGCGACTGGATTCCACTTCCAAACTGTTTCTCAAATCGGCTAAATTCTTCTCGGTATTAAAAATAAAGGTTTTAATCCGTTCAATGGCCAAATCAGTGTTATTTAAGCGGGCATCCAAAGTGGTTTTAATATCGTCTTCATTGCCGAATAAATCCAGTAATTTCTGATCTTCGGCCAGTTTTAATTCTCGGGCTTTTTCAGCCTCTAGAGCGAGACGGGATTGGCGGCGTTCTTCGGCTAATTCTTCTTCTGTTTTAGCGCGTTCAAATTCTTTAATTCTCACCGCTTGATCGTTGTATTGGGTATGTTCTTTTTGGCTGTATTGAGGGGGGACGGAATTGCCACATTGGGTCATGCCATCTTCGTCAGTCCAGCAACGAATTTCTTGCGCCCATAACGGTGACGCGCTCATCATTAAGCCGCACAATAAGCCAATACGCCAATGTAACGTCATGATTTTTCTCTCCTATTTTAATTGGAAATGTGACGGGTTTTCTTATAATAAAGCAAATTCGTCCGTTGCCGTCAATAAGGCATTAACAATACCTGTTTCCATAACGGCATGTCCCGCATCAGGGACAATCACCAATTTGGATTCTGGCCACGCTTGATGCAAGTCCCACGCGGATTTAAACGGACACACCACATCATATCGCCCATGCACAATCACCGCGGGAATATGGCGAATTTTTCCTACATTATCTAATAATTGCGTGTCGCTTTCAAAAAAACCATGATGAACAAAATAATGATTTTCAATACGCGCAAAAGCCGCGGTAAATTCATCTTCCGTAAAATGCGCAATTAATTCTGGATCAGGCAATAAACGACACGTTGCGGCTTCCCATAAGCTCCATGCTTTTGCGGCCACTCGACGAATTTCTGGATCAGAACTATTTAAATAACGGTGATAGGCTTGAATTAAATCATGGCGTTCTGAAACGGGAATGGGCGCAAGATATTGTTCCCAAATATCGGGGAATAAAAAGCTGCATCCTTGTTGATAAAACCAATGCAATTCTTCGCGGCGTAACATAAAAATGCCGCGCAAAATTAAACCACGACACCGATCAGGATGTGTTTGGCTATAGGCGAGGGCTAATGTGCTGCCCCAACTGCCTCCAAAAACTACCCATTGCGCAATGCCTAAATGTTCGCGTAATTTTTCCATATCGGCGACTAAATCCCACGTGGTATTGTCGCGCAATTCAGCATAAGGCGTGCTGCGCCCACAACCGCGTTGATCGAATAAAATAATTCGCCATAATTCAGGGTTAAATAATTGGCGATGTATAGATTCTATTCTTGCTCCAGGGCCACCGTGTAAAAAAACAATCGGTTTGCCATTTGGATTGCCGACTTGTTCATAATATAAGTTGTGCAATTCAGAGACTTTTAATTGACCTTGATAATAAGGTTCAATGGCAGGGTAAAGTTGACGCATTTAATATGCCCGTAATGGTTTTAATTAATATTATCTTCTGCTTTATCTATAGCGGGTAAAAAAGCATATCCCGAATCGGGTAAAACACCATAAGGATCAACCCGCAAAACTTGCGGCGGCCGCGATGTTCCCATGACCTGCACCGTCACCATAAAAGCCTGTTGGACTTCATCGGGATCAGGAGGTGTAGTGATATTGGGGTCAATGATTTGCAAAGCAATGGTGTAAAATGAGCTGTTAGTAAAATGAATCCAAGGGATGAATTCGTTTAATTCTGTGGCTTCCATAATTTCGTTTAAATCTTGATTATTTTTAAATTCTTTTTCTTGCCGTGCTTGTAAAATTTTTTCGATGCTTTCCGCAGAAAGACCGGGGACAGTTTCTAAAATTTCTCGGCTGGCTAAATTGGGATTAATACCATTATTATTACCGTAAATGGTAAATGCAGAATTTAAATCCCGCAACGTAAAGATTTCTGCAAAACCCCGAATTAATAATAATTCTTCCACTGTTTCTAATAAACCTTGACGCGGCTCATAAGGATTTTCTAAATCCTGATAATATTTTGATTCTGCGCCATTTAGGCGTTCTAAATCATCAGGATCAATCCAATCTTGCCATGCGTCCATTAATTGATTTAAACGTTCTTTATCCTCCGTGCCAATATAGCGCGTTAATAAAGCCTGCATTTGGTGCGGTGCTAATCGACGTAAATTTAAACGTCCTGCATGATCATAAATGCGGATAACAATGTTTTCGGGTTGATTGGGATAAGATAAGGTTAAAGGACGGCCATCAAAACGATAATAAGGGTTTTTACGATCTTCCAATTCTTCTTCATTATCTTTTTTGGGTGGCTCTGGCATTCTGGACAATAATAATTCCATTTCCGCCAAACGCAAGGCTTTTAACAAATCAGCACGTTGCATCACTGCCTGTTGATGATGAGAAACCATCGTGGCCGACAAGCGCGTTTCACTGGCTAAAGTGAACACCAAAATGGTCACTAATATGATAAACCAAAGAACAATAATTAAAACCATTCCTTGTTGTTTTTTGTTCGGCATAATTTTTACAAATAAAAGTTAATAAATAACGCCAGAAAATTCGCGGTGTTCTGAGGCAAAAACATGAGCGTATAAATTAGCAATCCATTGTCGCCCTTCTTGCGTAATTCGTAAATAATTTAAACCATCTTGAATATAATGACTGACCATTCCCCAATAAAATGCAGGGTAACTTTTTCTTAAATCCGCAGGAGAATGATAGTCTAAATGTTTATTAATACCTGTCTCTTCAAATTCGTAAAATAAAGCAGGTAATTTACGCAAATAATGTGGATCGGCCAATTGTCCAATTAAATCCGCAGCACGAATCAAAGCAGGATAAGAATGAGTGCTTTGATGATCGCGATTATCTGGCACAGGAAAACGGGTTAATTCAATATTCGCCGCAATAATTTCTGCATCGATAATGGGATGCCCACCAAAGCGTTCTCGCACAAATAATTTACCGCGATCCACATGGTAAGGAGACATCGCAGCATCAGTCGCTCCTTCGGGTAAAGTGACAAATTCTCCCCCTAATCCCGTCGCATAACGACCATGACTATCAGCCCGACAAATTCCCCGAATGTGACCAATATCATGGCATAATAAAGAAATAATAAAATTCAGCCAATCACGGTGAGAAACACCTCCATCTCGGATATGTTTTCCGCGTAAAATTTCTTGCCCCACACAGGTGACCATAATGGTATGTTCCATATTATGATAGAGTGCATCGCTGTTGGCAAAATGTTCTAAAGCCATGCGACCTGCCCACGCAATAATAGAGCCACTAGCTGCCTCTGAGGCACCATAATTGCGACGATAAGCCTGCTCTAATTGTTCAACGAAAGCATCAATAACTAAACCCGTTGGATTGAACATGATGGCACGATCCGTAATTTTAGTAAATGTAGATTGAGAAAAAGAAAAAATAAGTCATATTATATTGTCATTTCTGCCCAATTAGCAACCAATTGGCTCCGCTCTATTTTGCCGTGCGATGAATAAATATCTATGGTTTTATCTTCGTGAATTATCCATACTTCTAATGCACCGCGATCTAAATAAAGTTTTATCTTTTGCTGCATTTCTTGTTGAGAATTGGAAGGCAAAATAATTTCTATACAAATTTCAGGAGCTTTGGGATAAAGGGTTTTATACGCATAATCTTGAATAAACGCATTCGATGCCCAAACTAAATCAGCCACTTTAACATTATCATCTGTTTGAATAGAACATTCGGCAATCACTTCGCCATGAGGCAAATAATGCGCTAACTTTTGACCGATTTGCATTTGCAATCGACCGTGATAATTTGAAGAAGGATATTCAATAACTTCATGCCATTGCATTATGATAAACTCTCTATTAAGCCGTAAAAATATTATATCACCCAACCTTTTAAGCGTTGAATGCGTTGAAAAGATTGTTCTATGCGTTGGGGAGAAATTTCTCCTTCTGCGACTGCTTTTTTAATGATTTCTATGCCTTTACTGGCGACATCGGGATCGAATTTTCCAATATTATTTCCCATAATAATTATATCGACACCGGCATGAATGGCTTTTTTTAAAGCCGTCTCTAACGTGTACTGTTTGCGGATTGCGCCCATTTGAATATCGTCTGAGAAAATAACCCCATTATAGTGTAATTTTTGGCGTAATAGTCCATTAATGATCGCTGGGGATAAGGTGGCAGGATAATCAGGATCGAGTTTACGATGAATTAAATGAGCTGTCATAATGGCATCGGCCTTGCCTGCATTAATAATGCTGCTAAAGGGGTTTAATTCTTGTTCTGACCAAGTTTCAGTAATGTCCACTAATTGTAAATGAGAATCTTCCGTAGAGCTGCCATGACCAGGGAAATGTTTTAATGTGCATTTAATGCCATATTGATGGTGGGCATTAATAAAGGCTAAAGCATGGTGAATCACTTGTTCTGGATCGGGAGAAAAGCTACGTTCTAATTTGCCAATAATTGGATTATTCGGATAAAGGTTTAAATCCACCACAGGCGCAAAGTTAAGTTTAATCCCTAATTCACTGAGTAATTTTGCCATTTCGCTGGCTGCATTAAAAGTAAATTCAATCGGTTTATTCCCCAAAGATTGTGCCGAATAAGTAGGCGGAAACGCATAACGGGGTTTTAAGCGATCCACTCTTCCTCCTTCGTAATCAATACACGTCAGCAGAGGAATTTGACTAAAAGACTGTAAATCAGCAATTAGATTTTTTAATTGCGTAAAAGATTCAATATTGCGTTTATTGCGTCTTAATTCAGTATCATAATCAAAAAAAATTACGCCACCTAAATGGTATTGTTGTATATCTTTTACAATTTTTTCTTTAGCAGTGGCGATTAAACCACGAAATCCAACCACAAACATTTGTCCTATTTTAATGTCTAATGGTACGGAAGAATTGGCAAAATAATTATTTTCTGCACGGCATAAACTCGTAGGCAAAGCCATCGCTACGCTACTGTGTAAAGCATATTTGAGAAATTGACGACGAGAAAAAGAAGATGAGAAAAAATGGGACTTAGACATAAAATAGTTAATCTCTCTTTTAATTGTAGCAATAATAGCCCGCATTTTTAAATTTAAAATGCGTTATTTATTGTTCTTTATAAAAACGCCCTAAGTGTAGGAGTTAAACTAAAATTCGTCAAGTAAAGTCAATTAGAAATGTATTTATCTTTTCTTTTTGGTTATCATTAGATTTCTCGCCATAACAATTAAAAAAACTAATTATTTTCTTAAAAAAGATTAAGTTGCATTTATAAATAGAGCAGATGACAATGAGATCGCAACCTTTTTAAGTTCAACCGCCATAGGAGAAAGCCATGAGTATTGAATTTGCTGACTATGTTCCCTGTTTAAAGCTAAATGATCCTGAGCAGATCGCCGTTTTGACCGCCACTTGTCAAGAAGCGTGCCGTCTCATGTCACCACGAGGCGTACAAAATTATTTGGAAGGGGCGCGGGCTGTCTGTATGTTGGGACGCGGGGAGGATTTGGTGTTGACTTATTTGCAAGAAATGTCAGGTGTGGTTAAAGAAATTGGTGAAGATATTATTCCTGATATTGCGCAGTTTTTAATGAAACTTTCTTCGCATACCTCTGGAACAGTTTTGGCATTAATGATGGCTAATTTGCCTTTAGCCGCACAACGATTAGGTGATGTGGAAGTGGTGCGCGGTTATTTAAATTTAGTGCATCAATTAGCAGGAAAAGCTCCTCGCGGTTTGCGCCCGATGTTAGAAAATTTAGATGAATTATTGCATAAACTGACTTTAGGTGGATTGCGACGTTGGGCGATGTGGGGGGTACAGGCGCATCAACGTGATTTAGATGGACAGATTGCTTATTTTGGTTTAAAAACAGAATCTTCTAAAGCTGTTTTGCAAAAAGAACGGCGTGGCACTTTATTGGTCGATAATCAACGCAAATTAAACTTTTATTTACGGGCGTTGTGGGGACGTAGTTTTTTTATGCGACCGACAGCAGGCGATTATGAAAATCGTCAAGGTTTGCGCCCTTTTATTGCGGATTGGCAGTTGTATCTGCCTGATGCGTTTGACGATATAACAGGAATCGATGGAGTCAGTGTTTATCGCGCAGCCGTCACGCATTCAGCCGCACATTTGGTTTATACGCGCCAAGCGATTAGTGCTGAACAATTGTCACCCGCACAAATGCAATTTATTGAATTATTTGAAGATGCACGCATTGAATATTTAGCATTGCAAGAATTCCCTGGTCTGCGCAAATTATGGTTGCCTTTTCATATTCAAGCTACCACAGAGAACACTGAAACGGTTGAACAAGGTGTTGCTTTATTACAGCGGTTGGCTCGCGGTTTAATTGATCCTAATTATCGAGATGATTTACCGCTGATTAACCAAACTATTGATAGTTTTAATGCAGAATTGGTTAAGCATCCACATCGCAATCAAATCAGTTGGGATGCTGGCGTGACTTTTTATAATGCTTTACAGAAAAATGTCCGTTTGCCGAATGTCCGCGTTTTAAGTCAATATCAAGTGGCTTATCGGGATGATAATCGTTTTGTTTGGTCGTTTAGCGAAAAAGACTTTTTAGAACGTGGTGGCCCTGATTATATTCCGCTCAGTCAAAAACAGGTAAGAAAACATGTTTCTCTCATGGAATTTGTTAATGAAACGGATGTAGAAACCGCAGGGGATGATGCGCAAGAAATTTGGGTATTAGGAACGGAATTGTTCCCTTATGAAGATGAGGGCGTTTCTTTTAATGAAATGGAAGGTAAAGAGCCTGTTTCTGATCCTTTTCATTATCATGAATGGGATTATCAAGTGCAATTGCATCGCCCTGATTGGGCAACGGTTTATGAGCGTCGTCAAAATGTAGCAGACCCGCAATTGATGGATGATATTTTGATTAAATACCGTCCATTGGCTTCTCGCATTCGTCACTTAATTGATGCTTTACAACCACAAGGTATTGTGCGGCGACGCGGTTATGAGGAAGGTGAGGAAATTGATTTAAATGCAGCCGTTCGTGCTATGATTGATATTCGGCGAGGAATTATGCCCGATCCGCGCATTAGCATTCGCATTACTCGGCATATTCGGGATTTGGCGGTCATTATTTTGTTGGATTTGTCCGAATCGACCAATGAGAAAATTCGCAAAGATGATGCAGACAGCCCTAGTATTTTGCAATTAACCCGCGAAGCGACGGGATTGTTGGCGTGGGCGATTGATTCGATTGGTGATCCTTTTGCAATTCATGGTTTTGCGTCGGACAGTCGGCATGATGTGCAGTATTATCGTTTTAAAGATTTTCATCAATCTTATGATGAAACGCCTAAAGCTCGTTTGGCGGGTATGAAAGGGGGCTTGTCCACGCGAATGGGGAGCGCGTTACGGCATGCGGGTTGGCATTTGAGTCAACAGCCCGCGCAAAAACGACTTGTGCTACTTATTACCGACGGTGAACCTGCGGATATTGATGAGCGCGATCCCCAATATTTGCGTCAAGATACGAAAAAAGCGGTTGAAGAGTTGATGAAACAAGGTATTTTCACCTATTGTTTGACGCTTGATCCGTTGGCGGATCAGTATGTGTCTCGTATTTTCGGTGCCAATCGCTATGCGATTGTGGATCAAGTGGAGCGTTTGCCTGAGCGTTTACCTGCGATTTTTGCGGGCTTGACGGGGTAAATACAATACAATAGGGCAGACTTGTCTGTCTGCCCTGTTTTCAGGAGTGGCTTATGGAAATTTTTTTTATGAGTTTTGTGGTGTTGTCTCTGGTTGTGCTGGGTATGGCGATTGGTGTGATTTGGGGCAGACCGAGTATTAAAGGCAGTTGTGGTGGGTTGAATCATTTGGGAGAGGCTTCAAGCTGTGTTTGTTCGGCTGAAAAACAAAGCCAATGTGAAAAACGCCGCGAAAAACTCCCCGTAAATTGAATTTAAAACATAAGTACCTAACGGAAAATAATCTGGCATATCAATATTTCTACCGCCCCTACCCCCTCCTGCAAAGGTATCTACACAAGTCTATTCAGGTACTAATTTAGCGAATGCGGAGGAGGTTTTTCGGAGTAGGTTGCGGAATTGATGCAACTCGTCAACGCTGTAATTTTCAATGACTTCCAACATGGAGAGCAAGCTCCAAAAACCTGCCAGCAACGCAGACCAGGTGACAGGCTTGCTCCGTTTCATCTGTCGACCACTGAGCTTGACTAAAAAGCTCTGAATCTCTTTGGCAGCGGGCAATTCCGAGTGTGCCACTTGCCAAACAACAACACAGGCCATACTCGCAATTAACAGACGTTTGGCTAATGCCAGACCACTTTCTTGTTGCCAACTCTCTAGTTGATGCCCTGCTTGCTTGAGCAACTTGAAAAACGATTCAATACGCCAACGCCAGTAATACCATAACGCCGTCGTTTTCGCGTCAACATCCCAAACATTACTCAACAATAACAATGCCGTTTGCAACTCGTAACCGATGTCGTTTTTATGCGTGCGCTGCTTACGGTCGAGCTTACTTTGGTGCTTGCCAAAATTCACCATCGACCAATCATGCACACATAATGCGTACTTGTCGCAACGTTCTGCTATCCCTTTATGCGCTTCCATCAATAAGGGTTGCGCTAAGGTCGCCACACAGGTTCGCTCGTTTCGGTAAAATCTCCACGCCGCCTGGGTACTGGCGAAACTGCTCTTGGCATCAGGAAGAGAACGTAAACCCGCAGCCAGTTTCTCGCTCACGTGAAGATGCTCCATGACCAAACGCCAGTAGCGTCCCTGAAGCCGACTTTCAAGATTAGGTAAGTTAAATTCATACCGATGATTTATACTCTATTTTCACTTGATTTTCACTTGTGTAGATACCTTTGCAGGAGGGGGCTGGGGGGCGGTAGAAATGTGAAAATTCTGAACGCTTTTAATACCTTAATATTTTTATTTAACTACTTATTACTCTAATTGCCAATAAATAATTTCACCGTCTTCTAAACGATAGCCAAAATAAACAGCATTAAAATAATGCGTTGCAGGTAAATCTAACTCTACTGTTAATGGCAATTGTTTAAGGTGCTGTGCGCTCATGATTGCGCTGATTTCAACAGGAATGACTTGCCAATTTTCGCCATCAAAAGTATAGGCACGTTCGGATTTATCGGCTGCGGCAAAAATAAGGTCTGCGGATTTGCCACGATGTTCTGATGCTGTGGTGATGCGCAGACGACGCGCCGTCTGTTCTAAGCAACTGTCTACGTTAGGCACGCCGAATAAGGATTGACCGCGTGGCTTGTGTGGGTGGCAGCTCAGTTCATGGGCGAAGCGCACGCCAATCCCCATAAAAACATCTGGAGAAAGGCTGACATTTTCGCCAATAATGACGTGAGAAAGTTGGGTTTTGGGTAAAACTTTTACGTTTCTCAACACAACAGGCGCAACGGGATCACCTTGAATGATTCCAGTTAAATAGCCGCCCCATAAAACGCTATTGGGTTCAAAAATAATGTCCATAATAACCGCAGAAACAGAACTGTTATTTTTTATGATTCCCCCCAAATAACCGCCCTGTATTTGTTTGCCGACAAATTCAATATCACGAATCACACCTCGATTATGAATTGTCCCTGATAATTTCCCGCCTATTAATACTGCCGTTTCAGTTAATTGAGCGTTAATTAACCAGCCCCGATTTTCTACTGTCGTGCTTAATACCGCATCGGCAATCACGCCTGTTTCTGTAATGAGTTCGCTTTGAATGTCTTGCCAACGGGCATTACAAACAGTACGTTGTACAGAGTGTGGCACACATACGGCAGTGGATTGAACACCCGCATGAGGTACATCAGGAACGCTAGGCGTTGGCTCTTCTGGGCTGGGCGTTGGCGGTTGTGGAGTCACTGGAGTCGTCGGGGTTGTTGGCAACTCTGGTTCTTTTTCCTTTTCAGGAAGTTGTGGATCGACAGGGACAACGGGCGGTTCAACAGGAACGATAACAGGCGGCTCAACAACGGGCGGCGTTATCGGTTCTTCAGGATCGGGTGTTGGTTGTGGCGCAGTTTCACGTTGGACAAATTCCGCAGTACAAACGGTGTCTGTATTAAGTGGAAAACCACTGCCACAGTAACTCGGATTCCAGTTTTTAAATAGGGAATCTGTAGATGCTACTGCGGTTAAATTAACCCACGTTCCTATCGGATAACTTCCTGCGGGTGTGCCTGTGAATGTGCCTTGACCGGTTCCCGTTTTCTGTAAGGTTAAATCAAAATACTGCGTTTGCGGTGTATTTTGTATAAATGTTGCCGTGCAAACGGTGTCAGCATTCAGGGTTTGGCCGGAAGTGAACGCAGGACTACATGACCACCCCGTAAAAGTCGATCCTGCATTTGCCGAAGCCTGAAGTTGAACGGCTGTAGAACTGGTATAACGCAAGCAATTTGTCCCACAAGCAACTCCCGCAGGCGTGCCATTACTGCTGATTGTACCACTGCCATTGCCTGCTGCGGTCAGGGTTATGTTGTAAAACGGAGACAGTTTTAATCCTATCAATACAGGGTCATGATCAGAGGAGCGGTAAGGGTCAGCATTGTAGAAACTGGTTTGTTGCCCTGTGGATTTGAAATTGGTGTTGTAATCCAAAACGCTGGGTTCATCGCTGTTAATATGCCAATCATCCGTGCCTGTCACTTGGGGTACAAGAGAACTGCTTGCAAGTGCATGATCTAAATAGCCTATTTGACCATCGAACACATACGAATACTTGCTGCTGCCGAGCAAATCGGTATAGCCCGCGTTTTTGATCGTGGTAATGGGGTTTTCTTGAGCATAAGCATTCATATCGCCCATCACCAAAATGTCCGGATCGTCGGTCAACGTCGCCAAAAATGTCACCAATGCTTGCGCTTGAGCAACTCGTGTCGCATTTGAATTGCCCTGCCCATCGTTTTGATCGGTATCGCCAGCGAGTGAACCCGCAGAACCTTTTGATTTTAGATGATTAACCACGACGGTGAATTTTTCATTGCTGGTTTTATGCTTAAATGTGGCAGCTAACGGACGGCGATCAAAAATGGCATCGTTACTGGTTTTCACTGAACCGGCAACTAATTCCACTGCATTGTCGTCATAAATCAAGCCAATCTTAATCGCATCGGTGCCGAGTGCGTTGGTGCTACCAATCAAAGTATCGGCATCAACCATTTTGTAATTTCTGCCACTCAAGCTCGCGCCGTTGATTAAATTCAGCAAATCTTGCTGTGCACTCGTACTATCGTAGCCATCGTTTTCCAATTCCATCAAACCAATCACATCCGCATTTAAACCAACAAACACCTGTTTATGCTTGTCTTTTTGGCGAGTGAACTCGGTGGCATCATCTGCCCCGCGACAATCGGCGGCTGTGCCACCGACACCATTGTTGCAATTATCAACCGTGTTAGGAAGTCCATCAAAGGTATTGAAATAATTAAGTAAATTAAAACTCGCCACTTTCACATTTGCTGCACCGACGGATGGCGCGGAGGCGGGACGTGTATTCGCGGCGGTGAAATTGACTCCGCTCGTCGTTTGGACGCGATAGCCTTCGTAACGGTGGTCTAAAATGCCTGTTACGCTGCTTACGGTGTCGCCACTGCGGAGCGTGTTGCTTGCGCTGAGCGGATTACCGCCGCGTGCGAAAATTTCAGGGTCGGGATTTTGCGCACTACTGCCATCATCTAAGTAAATGATACGTTTAGCAATATTGGCTAAATGGGTAGGATAGCCGCTGGTGCTGGGTAAGTTGGCATGGGTGAATTGTTGCAAACGGCTGTCTGCAAGAGTGGCTTGTCCATATTGACCTAAACGATACGTTTCTGTCACGACTAGATTGCCGTTGGTTGAGCTGACATTCACCAGCATTCCTTCAAAGCGTTCTAAATCGCTGACATTAGTCACAGGAATTTGTACCGTAGCGGCTGTGGGTAACGTATTACCCGTGCTAATCACGGTGACATTGGTTAGGCTACTCAGTTGTGTGCTGCTACTGCTTCCGCTAGTGTATTCTGCGACAGTCCCCGTGATACGCACTAAATCACCGACATTACCAGTGAATAAGTTACTGTTATCATAAATGAAAATGCCTTCAGAAGCGGCGGGGTCATTGTCCGCGTCTGTGTTTTCTTCTTGCACGAAAAAGCCCGTTAAACCTGAGAATTTTTTAGTGACAATCCCTGAAATGGTTTGTACGCCCGTCAATGCGGCGGTTGTACCCGTGCCTTGAATGGTGTGAATTGGAATGACTGTTGGCGAACCTGTGCCATTTGCAGCCGTTGCTTGACTAAATGCGCCGCGTTGTCCTGCTTGTGCATAGGTATATTTGGGTGTGCTGGTGGATTGCTCATCCCAAATTGCTGAGGCTTTAGCATCACCTCCGCCCATTGCAAGCCCCGTATGACCACCGACAGAAGTTGTAGCATCGCTGCGTGTTGCGGGCGCAATGACTGTACTGTCCGTAGCGTTAAGCGTTGCTGTACCGTAATTAAAGAAGGCGACTACTTTACCCGCACTGTCAAAAACCACTACCGCATCGCCACCGCCTAATCCGGGTCCACCGTTGGCATGAATCGGTGCGCTGGCAGGTAGATTCCAAGCTGGCAAGAATGCGCTGGTATCAGCACTGGCGACGATAACCAGTCTTGCGCCAGCCGCTAACGTGGTAGCAGTCGCGGGGAATGCTGTGGCAATGCTGGAGTCAGCCGAATCGTCATTCCATTTCCAACCCGTTAAATCAATCGCTGTTGAACCATAATTGTACAGTTCAAAGAAATCTCCACCCGTAGCATTAGAGTTGACTTCAGTGATTAATACACTGGGAAGCGATGTAGCGATAGCCGTTGTAAAACTATAAGCCGTGCTGCCTGATAACCCACCCCATTCATTATTAGCGGTATCGGTAATAACGGTATTGCTTGCTTCAACATAATAAGCCGTGTTGTAGTCAAGGTTTGTGGTGGGATTAAGGGTCACGGTATTGTAGGCAATGCTGACATTCGCACTGCCCAATGCTAATGTTTCTACTGTGCTGTTATCACTTGCTTTTTTAATAACAAAATTACCCGTTCCCGCTTTCACCGCTTTGTTAAATTTCAACACCATATCCGCATTAACAGTTGCATTCGTCGTGCTATTAATGGGAGAGGAACTGACAAGCGTTGGTGGAGTTGTATCTGTTACAACATCAGCATCTAAACTCACCCAATTGCCTTGAAATTTCTGTGCAGCAGCGGCTAAATTTTTGGAAGGTTGAGTTTGACCAGACCAGATTGTATCGCCATTGTCTTGTAACAACTGAATTAATGTACCTTGAGCAGTAGAAAGCACATCTACTAAAGTTTCAAAACTACCCCCCGTGCTGACTAATAAAGTATCTAAATCAACATCTAACTCCGTTGGCGTGCTGCTGCTCCCATCCCAGCGATACAAACGAAAATCGTGAGTCACTTCCGTTGTTGCCGATACTGAAGGTCCTGCAAGAATTAAATAATCGCTCCCTGTTACTGCTTTTTCGATAGAACGAACACCACGCCCGCCTAAATTGAGTTCAAAAGGCGTTCCAAAAGTAGGACTTCCACCAATTAAACCCGTCACACTCACCGGCACAATCACTGCCTTATCGCGCACAGTGGTATTCGCCATCGGCGCACGGAAGGCTAACAATAATTGTGTACCATCTTGGGTTGCAGTCATGCCCTCAATAGAAAAGCCATTGACATTTTCAGGAATCACACCCGCTCCCGCAGAAGCCGTGAAACCGAAATAATCCGCGCCTTTACCGTGTGTATTGCCATTATCCCAAGTTTTTAGAGCTGTTTCTAAGCCAGTTTGTTTGCCGACATAAGTAAATTGGGTATTCGCGCCCGTCCCCGTGACGGTGACTTCAAACAAATGCTCACGACTAGATTGTGCCGTGCCGTCTTTTTTATTGCTATGTGAACCAATGAAATACAAAGAATTCCCAATGCGCGTGCTGGCTTCTAAATCAATTTCACTTGTCCCCGTTCCTAATCCTGTCGCAAAACTCCATTCCATGACCGCCGCCCCGCCCGCACGCGGATACACGCGCAACACGCTGGCTTCGTCATCGGCAACTACCATCCAATTTGCATCTAACGCTAACGCGGTTGAAGCATCAGAATTATCTAGGGTTGTCCCAGTATTAGGCGTGAAAGTTTGCGTTGAACCTGCTGCACCTGCATCTCCAAAATCAAGATTTAAATCATTTTTTGTAGAATTCAGCACGGCATTGCCACTGGTGAATGCACTGTTCGCAAAAACAAGCGTAAGCGTATTTACATCATTGCTATTCGCATGACTGCTTGCTGTGCCACTGAAACTTAATTCTGCGGTGGTTGCACTGGTGCGCGTCACGGTAGCAGTTAAACCAGCGGGAACATTGCTTACAGCCACTTTGCTGGCAGTGACAAAATTATCGCCATCGCTGCCCGTGAAAGTATCGCCACTCAAAGTAATGGTGATTTTATCGGCAATTACGCCATCTAATGTGCGTGTTTCTGATAGTGAGGTGGGGCTGTAACTGAGTGTGCCGCCCGCGTCATTATCGGTAATGGCAATCGCTTGACTGGTTGTGCTACTTAATGAAATACCAGCAGAAGGCGTGCTAATAGTTAGAGTAGCGGTTTCGGCACTTTCAACGTCTGTATCATCTGCGATAGTGAAAGTGACTGAACCAGTGGTTTGTCCACTTAAAATGGTGATTGTCGTGTTAGTTAAACTGTAATCGCCCGCAGTAATGTCTGTTCCAGTGACGGCTAAATTAACGGTTTGGTCGCCTGAAACGGCACTCGATGCGGTAGCAGTGACGGTGATGTCGGTAGCTGGAGTAGCTTCTGTGCCTGAATTGGAAGAGACGGAGAGGGTGACGGTGGGAGAACCACTACTGACACTCACACTGACATCATCTAATGCAAATTCATCACGAGAACCACTGCCACTGGCATCATTACCCGTCCATTTCAGTTCGATATTGTGACCTGATGCTAATCCTAAGCTAGTTAGAGTTGCACTACGATCATTTGATTGCCAACTGGGTGTTGCATCAGCAGTCGCTGCTGAAGTGAAGTTCAATGCTGAAACATTAGTGAATGCTCCACCATTAACAGAATAAGAAAAGTTAAAGCTATTAGCGCGTGCTTGATCATTTCGTACCCAAATTTTGTAAGAAACATCAAGACTGTCTACAGTAGAGCCAGTGTTATTGTTAATTCTCAAAATAAAATCGCCTGGCGTGAAATCAGAACCACCAGGTTGCACACCTAGAGCTATACTACTCCCCGTATTGAAAGCGTAAACTCCGCCTGTACTAACTCCACCAGTAGAACTACCTCGCGTGGGGTCGGTACTTGTTGTTGTTTCTGTCCCACCGAATGCCACATTGGTATCAAAACCAGCAATACTCCATATATCAGAATCCAGTTGCCCAGCGGCTGGTGTAGGAGAGAAACCGCTGCCAGTAAAATTCTGGAAATTTTCTGAAAAAGGCAATTGAGCTAATGCAGCATGACTTGAAAACATCAAAACCAGAGCCGCCAGCATCTGACGCACAGAAACCAATCCAACATACTTAGGTGTTCTAAACATTAAAACGCACCCAACCAAAACCACAACCCATTGAATGGGTAAAAGAAAAACGCGCTTCATTATAAAGTATCCCGTTTTAGAAATAGAAAACTATTTTCTATTAATTTAAATGAGCGCGCATTCTAACAATCCAATGTGAAGAAAACGTAACAGAAAAGTGACAATTGAAAAAAAACCTCACCCCACCATCTGATTAGTAAAACAAAAACACACCTGCAAATCATTCTCCGTCACCGATAACACATAACCGTTGTTTCTTGCCTGAGTCGCGGCGTGAAATAAACCCGTCCCATAACCGTTATGTTGCGAAGTGACGGGCTGCGTGAATAAATGGCGCAATACCTCCTCTGCTATCGGACTGCCATTATCACAGACATTTAACTCAATAATTCCACGATGCACAAATAAACTCACCTCAATTTTTAATTCAGGTTCTTTCATGCGCTTTTTTAAAGCATTTTGCAATAAATTCTCAGCCACATGATTAAATAAATTCTCAAAAACAAGCGGCTTTGGTTCTTCAATGCGGCTAATAAACTGAATATCTTCATTGTGATAACGCGCTTTTAAACTGTCCCACCACGATCCAATCGCAATATTCGTTTGGGTTAAATCATTAATTCTCCCCACACTGTCTCCACTTTGTTTAATCGGATTCTCTAATTTATCTAAAATCCGCTTTAAACGATAGGTTAATTGTGGCACTTGACCTTGTAATAAACGTTGGGTATCGCCAAACTGCTTGGGTTGCGAAGATTCAATGGTTGCACTGATATTGCACAAGGTTTGCAAAATATTCTTAATATCATGCGTTAATTTTGCCCCTGTTTCATGAATCACTTTTAAACGCGCTTGTTGCGAAAAATCGGTTTCGCGGCGTTTAATTTGATGAAAATATTCTAATAATTGCACCAATAATTTTAAATGCAAATAATGGCTACCACTAATACGATGTGTCGAAAATGCCGTGATTTCTAACGAGCCAAAAGCAATGGTAATGTAATAAGCCTGATCCACAAATCCCAATTGTTTTTCCCCATATAAAGTATGGGCGCGTAAACCACTGATCCACGTCAAAGTATTTAATTGTTCTAAACCCGCTTGTAAAAATTGTTCGGGAGATAATTGGGAATAATTATCAGGTTTCGCCAACTTATCTAACCATTGTTCAAATGTGACTCCGAAATTAATTAAATGACGCAACCATAATTGCTCAATTCCGCCATCTCCAACAAATGTCACCCAAATCCAACTTAATAATAACATCGATAAAGCCGTCATTAATGACATTTGAAACACCGCCAAAGGATAACTCACCCGCGTTTCATACATCATCACCAAACTGCCCAGCGCAATAATAATCAATAATAACACCAAAATTAAACCATGAAAAAAATCGAAATGATGCCGATATTCTTCATCCTCTTGCGTCGCAATAAACCAAAATGTCGCAGGAATAAATAACAAAAAATATTTTAACCATTCCCGACTTTCTAAAACCAACCATTCAATAATAATCGGTTCGGTAATCACAAACAAATGATGAATGCTCACCACGAATAAATTGACCGTTAAAAATAGAATCGCTACGATGTTCACCATTCTATCGCGTGGTTTGACTAAATCACGCCCGCCTAATAAACTAATCAATAAAATTTGCCACGCAGCAATAAACCAATCACTAAAAAAAACCAATGCCACTAATGCCATTAATCCTAAACCTATTAATACCATTGGATCAGGTAAATCGCGCTCTAACCAAAATGGTTGCCACAGTAGAAATAATCCAATATGCACCAACATCAATAATTGCAACCACGGATCAGCAGGCATCCACCACAGCACAATATGCAAACTGATCAATAATAAACTTAAATTGCGATGTTCATATTTGGCTTGGCGCAAAAAAGCCCATTGTGTTGAAACCGACATGGAAATAATCACCTTATTTTTCTAAATCAATACGAATATTTTTTATGCTAAAAACCATTCTAAGTTTCAGCCATTATACCCTGTTAGAAGCATGGCACACACGTACTCCAGCGTTGTTATTTGCCGTGTTGGGATTGGCGTATTTTTTAACCGTTTTCCTCAGCCACATCACCTTGACCGAAACACAAGCCATGCAGGTGGCTTTATCGGCTGCTTTTCTACGCTTGACGGGAATTTATTTACTTTGTCTATTCGTCATCAGCAGTATGGTGAGAGAACAACAGCAAACCACAGTTTTATTGTGGTTTTCTCTGCCTGTGGCACGCTGGCAATACTTACTGGGGCGTTGGTTAGGTTATGCGGGATTAGCGGCCATTATGGTGATTTTTTTGGCTGTTTTTTTGCTTGCCTTTGCGCCCATAAAAGGCGTGTTATTTTGGGCTTTATCGCTGTGGTTTGAACTGCTTATTTTATTGAGCATTAGCCTGTTGTGTGTGTTGACTTTACCGCATACTGTTTTAGCGTTTAGTGCAGTCGCGGCGTTTTATCTGTTGGCACGCAGCATTCACACCATTGAATTGATGGCCACAGGCATTTTACCTAATATTACGCAAACCGTCGTGGATCAATGGATTGCAGGATTTATACAGGTGTTGGCCTTGTTATTACCCGATTTGGCACGATTTACTAAAACGGATTGGTTGCTTGATAATACTTTTGCCTTCGATGAATTAAGTTTATTATTCCTGCAAACTTTAATTTATTTAGCAGTTATTTTAAGTGCTGCATTATTTGACTTATATCGGAAAAATTGGTGAACATGCTTTCTCGTCCATTAACCGATGTGCCGCGCTGGATTATTCTAGGCTTATTAATCGCACTATTATTACAAATGACTTGGCGATGGCATCAAGGGCGCGATCAGGCAAGTATAACGCCCTTGCAACCACCGCCGCCGCAGGGCGTTTTACGGGTACTGAGTTTTGGTGATCCCGTGGCCGCGGCCAAAGGCTTAACGCTATGGTTACAAACGCAAGAAGTACAACAAGGGCAGTTTTTAAGCTATCGCCAATTGGATTATATGGCGTTGACACAATGGCTTGGTGCGATTTTGGACTTAGACCCTAAAGCCGAATATCCCTTGTTCGCAGCCAGTTATCTTTATTCTTCGGTGCGAGATGACGAACGCCTAAGACAACTGCTAAACTTTATTGTTAATCAATCAGTTGTGGATATTGCCACACGATGGCGATGGTTGGCACATGCGGCAATTTTGGCTAAACATCGTTTACACGATTTGCCTCGCGCTTTGCGTTATGCGCAAATCGTCGCCAACCACGCAACAGCCGATATGCCCCATTGGGTACAACAGATGCACGTGTTTATTTTAGAAGACATGGGCGAATTGGAACGGATGCGTTTAGAGATTGGTGGGCTATTGGCGAGTGGCCGCTTGACCGATCCTAATGAGATACGTTTTTTTGAAGAACGTTTACGACAATTATCGTTAAATTGACTTTAACTATTGTCCGTTTGTGGTATGATTTTGGTAATGGCATTCTCGCAAGTAAACGCAATAAATTGCGGAGGATTTAGAAATGAAACGGCAACAGGCAGGATTTACTCTGGTAGAAATTGCAATCGTATTAGTGATTGTAGGTTTGTTATTGGGCGGGGTATTAAAAGGGCAAGAAATTATTACCAACGCTCGCATTAAAAATTTAGAAAATGATTTTAACGGCATCTCAGCCGCAATTTACAGTTACCAAGATCGCTATCGGCGTTTGCCGGGGGATGATCCCGGTGCCACTCGTTTTGCGTCTGTATCGGGAATCACGACGCAAGCAGGTGGTGGTGATGGAGTTATTACGGGAAACTTTGACGAGCCATCAGACAACACAAAGGAAAGTCGCCTATTTTGGTTGCATCTCCGTTCGGCAGGATTAGTTTCTGGGATAGCGGATGTAACAAAGTTGCCAGAGTCGTGTTCCCAACCGCTTAATGCTTTTGGTGGGATTGTTGGCGTGAGTACTGATCCATTCACAGGCGGCGCAACGACCATGCCCGGCTTATTTGTCGGCTATACCCGAATTCCGCAGGAAATTGCCATCATTTTGGAGTCTCGAATTGACGACAACGAGGTGAAAAAAGGCGCAATTCAAAGTGATCAGACGAACTACACGGCAACCACCAATCCATTACACAAATTGTATTTTGCTCTGTAGTGATTCCGCAACTGCCTTAGCCGAAAAAAACCGTCTCCTTCATTTTCTGGAGACGGTTTTTTTTAATGTAGGTTTTTATCGCCGCATGATTACTGACGATAATGCACGCTAAGAAAAATCGCTCGTCCTTGTGCGGGAAAATAGCGCGCTTCTTCATAATCTTTGTCTAAAAGATTGCTTAATCGCCCTTTAAAAGTCCATTCGGACGACCAACGATATTCGGTCAATAGATCAAGCGTTAAATAACCGGGTAAATGAACCTGATTCAAAACATCATCATGACGGGCTGATTGTGCGATGCCTTGCGTGGTGATTTGCCAGCGGTCAAAATGTCCCGTGACCCCAAAACGCCCCGTATAATCCGCACGACGCGGCAAATCTAAGCCCGTTTGTTGATCCTCTGCCCGCAACACATCAATTTGCCCTTCTAACGACCATCGAGGCGATAAAGCCCACGTCGCTGCGAATTCAATACCTTTTGCGGTGGTTTCGGCAATATTTTTAGGAAAAAAAGCCCCCGTATTGGCATCAAAATAAGTCGCAATTAATTGCGTTGTTTCCGTATAAAAACCGCTTAATTCCCAAGCGAATGCGGCATAATGTCCACGCAACCCCACCTCCCAACTTTGGGCTTGTTCGGGTTCTAAATGGGGATTGCCAAAATGAGGAAAATAAAGTTCATTAAAACTAGGGGCTTTAAACGCCCGTCCCCACGATGCAAAACCCCGTATCATCGGCGACCATTCATAACCTAAACCAAGATGTCCCGTCCAATAATCACCAAACTGCTCATTGTCATCAAAACGGCCACTGATTTGAAAGTGTAGCGGTTGAAAATCAACTTGATACTGCGCGAAAACGCCGTGATTATCCCGACGGGTCATTGCATAAGGCGAATCGCTGTCAATAGTGGCGCGGTGAAAATCGTAACCAAATGTGGCTAATTGTGCGGCGGACAGTGTCCAATCATGCTGCCAACTGAAGGTGTATAAGCGGGTATCATATTGATTTTTTGGCAATTCGGCGCGGCCAAAATTTTCTGCCTCATCTCGACTTTCTCCCAATTGTAAACGGCTGATTTGGTGATCGTGAAATGGAATTTCAGCGGAAATCCCGATTACTTGTTGCACAAAATCAACTTGATTGTTGAAAGATGAATCGTAGTCAGTGCGTCCTTGACTACGCAACACTTGTGCGCTGACAGTGAGGGGATCAAATTCGTGTTTCACTTGTGCGCTTAGTGCGTGTTGGCGATGTGCGTCGTTGTCGGGTTCAATGGTAAAACAACCGCCTATGCCTTGATTGCGGGTTGAACAGGCGTTGTAGCCTGCGGTTTGGGTGTGTTCTAATCCGATTTGATATTGGGTGCGTTCGGTGAGATTGGCATAATTGGCGGTGAGTTGTGCGGTTTGTTCGCTGCCAATCCCAACGGAAAAGGTTTGGTTTTTTTCGCCAGTGCGACGAGTAAACAGTTGAATCACGCCGCCTACTGCCTCCGAACCATATAAACTGGCACGGGGGCCACGGATCACTTCGATGCGCTCAATTTGGGATAAGGGTAAAAATTGCCATGCGGTCAACCCTGCCGTAGCCGATCCCACTTTGACCCCGTCAATTAAGACCAAAACATGATCCGATTCTTGGCCACGCATAAAAATACTGTTATTTTGTCCTGAGCCACCATTTCGGCTGATTTGGATACCGGGTAATGTTTTTAATAAACTAGGTAAATCAATGGCTTGACTGCGTTCAATTGCGGGTCTATCTAATACGGTGACAGCGGCGATTGTTTGATCTACGGCTCGACTGGTGCGATTGGCGGTAATTAAAATTTCAGGTAAAACAATGGGTTGTGCTTGAACGCCCGCACCAAATCCTACGCAAAATAATAAGGAAAAACGAGTTTGAAACGAAAACATGGACACTTTCCTACAAAATAACAAAAAACGTAAAAAGTGTTCCGAAGGTGAAAAGAAACGGAGTTGTGAAAAATAACAAACAAGCACACTCCGCCATCTGTTGCCCTCCGCAACACGACAGGGAATGAAAAGAGGCCGGTCTCCGGACTGATCAGCGGCGTATAAAATGCCCATATTGTCGCCTTCCCGCACGTATGCAGTGGCGTAATGACAAGATGTTGACTGAATTACCGTTGCGGGGGCAGTGTTGGTTTTGCACCAACTTCCCGTTTACTCTCACAATAGATAAGCAATTGTGAGACACCTCGATTCGGGTGATTTTGGGTCAAAAAACATGACCAAAACAAGTGATTATACCGCTTTTTATCATTCGCAGTAAGCCATTGTTGCTTGAGGCAATTCTCAATTTAGACCTTTACAACTAATAATGTTTTTATAACAGATTGAAAGTAAAGATGATGAATAAACTTGAAGTATTTTTCCAAAAAAGTCAGCACTATTTTTTTTGACGACTTGATTGGTAGGGCTTAAATTGAGAATTGCTGCTTTTATAGCCCTGAGTTAAACTTATTTTGCTTTATTTTAAAGGTATTTACCATGACAAAACCGCTGCCTCCCTTATTGCATTTAATTAAACAACTCATTGCGATTCCATCGGTCAGTTGTGTAGATACGCGCTTGGATCAGAGTAATTTAGCGGTGATTGAACAATTAGCCGAATGGGCGGAGAATTTGGGATTTCGTTGTGAATTAATGCCCGTTTCTACGCCGCATCCCGACATTGCCAAATGGAATTTAATCGCTACATTGGGAACGGGATCGGGGGGTTTGGTGCTGTCAGGACACACCGACACCGTGCCGTACAATCTCGAACGCTGGCAATGTGACCCGTTTAGCCTCACTGAACGCGATCACCGCTTGTACGGCTTGGGAACGTCGGACATGAAGGCGTTTTTTGCCTTATGTTTACACGCAGCCCGTGAATTTTGCCACACTCCGCTGCAACATCCTTTGATTATTCTCGCCACGGCCGACGAAGAATCGAGTATGCACGGTGCTAAAGCGTTGATTAAAGAGGGAAAACCTAAAGCCCGCCACGCGATTATCGGCGAACCCACTGGCTTGCGTCCCGTGCGAATGCACAAGGGAATTTTTATGGAAAGTATTGTGATCACGGGCGTTTCTGGTCATTCTAGCGATCCGCGTTTGGGTAATAATGCTTTAGAAGGAATGCACCGTGTCATTAGCGATTTATTACAATGGCGAGAAGAATGGAAAAGCCATTATCATCATGCCGCTTTTAACGTTCCCATTCCCACTTTAAATCTAGGCCACATTCACGGTGGAGATAACCCCAATCGTATTTGTGGCGATTGTGAGTTGCATATTGATGTGCGGCCGTTGCCCGGTATGGACTTAAATGAATTAAAAGCCTTGTTACATCAACGCGTGCGGCAAGTTTTAATAGACACAGGATTAACAGTAGAATTTATTCCGTTATTTGAAGGCATTCCTGCGGTAGAAACGCCCGCCAATGCTGAAATTGTGAGAATCGCGGAGCAATTAACAGCGCATTCTGCTGAAGCCGTCGCGTTCGCTACGGAAGCCCCTTATTTAACGGAATTAGGCATGGATACGATTATTTTAGGCCCCGGCAATATCGAACAAGCCCATCAACCCGATGAATATTTAGCCTTAGATCGCCTTGAACTCATGCTGGCAATTTTACGCCAAGCGATTACTCATTTTTGCGTTAAAAAAAGCTAATTTTATTTTTTCATTATTCGCTGAATTTAATCCCATGATACATTACCAAGATTTACGTGATTTCTTACATTTATTAGAACAACAAAAAGAGTTGCATCGCGTTTCTATTCCCGTCAATCCTTATTTAGAAATGACTGAAATTTGTGATCGGACATTACGTCGATCTGGGCCTGCGTTATTATTTGAAAATCCACAGGGTTTTACTGTTCCTGTATTAGGTAATTTATTTGGCACGACGCGGCGCGTGGCTTTAGGGATGGGACAGGAGTCTGTTTCGGCTTTGCGCGAAATTGGCCAATTATTGGCTTATTTAAAAGAACCTGAACCCCCAAAAGGTTTTCGAGATTTTTTTGATAAATTGCCCATGTTAAAACAAGTGTTAAATATGCCGCCTAAAATCATTAAACGCGGCCTCTGTCAAACGCATGTTTTAACAGGTAATGACATCGATTTAAGTCAATGGCCGATTCAAACCTGTTGGCCTGAAGATGCTGCGCCTTTAATTACCTGGGGATTGGTGGTGACAAAAGGGCCGCATAAATCACGGCAAAATATGGGAATTTATCGCCAACAAGTCATTGGGCGTAATAAGGTGATTATGCGGTGGTTATCGCATCGCGGCGGGGCTTTGGATTTCTTAGAATGGCAAAAAGTTAATCCACAACAACCGTTTCCTATCGCGGTTGTTTTAGGCGCAGACCCCGCGACTATTTTAGCCGCAGTCACGCCAATTCCTGACAGTTTATCAGAGTATGCGTTTGCGGGATTATTGCGCGGCAGCCGCACGGAATTAACGCCTTGTTTAACGCATGATTTGCAAGTGCCAGCGCGGGCTGAAATCGTGTTAGAAGGCTTTTTATATCCCGGAGAAATGGCCGCAGAAGGCCCCTTCGGCGATCACACGGGTTATTATAATGAAATCGATCAATTTCCTGTTTTTACGATTGAACGATTAACGCATCGAGATGCGCCCATTTACCACAGCACTTACACTGGCCGGCCGCCGGATGAACCCGCTATTTTAGGCGTGGCATTAAATGAAGTTTTTGTGCCGATTTTACAAAAACAATTCCCAGAAATTAGTGATTTTTATTTGCCGCCAGAGGGTTGTTCTTATCGAATGGCGATTATTAGCATTAAAAAACGTTATCCCGGCCATGCCAAGCGCATTATGTTGGGGATTTGGTCTTTTTTACGGCAATTTATGTACACTAAATTTGTGATTATTACCGATGATGATATTGATATTCGTAATTGGCAAGATGTGATTTGGGCTATGACCACGCGCATGGATCCCGTCCGCGATACCACGTTATTGGAACATACGCCAATTGATTATTTAGATTTTGCCTCGCCCGTGTCGGGTTTAGGTGGAAAAATCGGCTTCGATGCCACTCATAAATTGCCCGGTGAAACGTCACGAGAATGGGGCCGACCAATTACCATGAGCGCGGCGGTGAAAACGCGCATTGATGAATTATGGGGGGAGTTGGGGATTGGGTAAATAAGATAGCTGGGGATGGTTTCTTCTTTTCAGGATTGGATATACTGAAAAGATAGAATTCGCAGAATCCTTATTTTGTCAGAATCAGAATTTACATACACAAGAATTTTCAAAATTGATTTTTGCCAGTCGTTTATTTTCAGCAGATTTCTTATTCTTTTTCTTTAATTCTGAAAATCCTGAAATTCTGTAAATTCTGATTCTGACAATTAGAAAATTACTTACAAAACCTCTCGCGTAAACGTCAATTCAGGAACTTCCGCAAGAAAATGCGCAGAACTCAATACTACCGTACTGGCAAAATGCGCTTGTAAATAGGTCATGGCCACCCGCTGCAAATCGGTAATCGTGACTTTTAACACACGTCGTCTGAATTCTCGGCGTTGCTCTGGTGTACGACCGTTTAATTGCGCGAAAAAAGTACTATTCGCTTCTCCCGAAGGCGACAACGGCTGATCAATGCGCCCAATTACCCCTAATATCGCTTCTTCTAATGCCTGTTCGTTATGGGTATTATTTTGCAGCCAAATTAAAGATTGATCAAAAGCCTGTAATGTTTCCATTAATAGCGGATCACGAAAAGAGAAAAAACGAAAACATCCCGCATCCGCATGATAACTGGCACTGGCACCATAAGCCCCACCTTGTTCTCGAATGGCACGATGTAAGAAACCATTGCGCAAAAAATCACCTAATACGGTTAAAGCGGGCGCATCTCGATGCTGAATAGCCACCGCAGGATACGCCTTAGCACAGAAATTGACTTGCGTATTAAGCTGCCAAATTTTCTCCATTTTCTGCTTAACAGGAATGGTTTTAAACGGAGAAAAATCAGTGAGAGAAACAGGAATAGAGTGCCAAATTTGTGCTAAATCATGGGCAATTGGCGCGTGATGTTCTTCTTCACTAATGATTAAAAATTGACGCGGCGCATTGAGTAATAATTCATGAATTGCGGCCAATTGTTGCGAGAAATGAATGAGCGCGGTTTTATTAGCCATATTTTGTTCTAATTCGCGCACTAAATACACGTGAGGAATCCCATTCCAACGGTGATGCCATGCCGCCGCTGCACTAAAACCACTCGCGGCTGCCGTCATCGCCAACTGATGTCCACGGTGAGTTAAATGGCTGTCAATGCTGGATCGCAATTGCACCATTAATTCTTGTAACCGCTCTAATTCATCAAAACGCACCGACATCAAGGTGTCATGCAACAATTGACTTAAATCCGCTTGATGCCGCGCCAACGCTTTGCCTTCCAACGCGAAAAAAAGGTGTGTCTGCTGCACATCGTCAACGCCACAACGCACTGATAAACGCGCATTTAATCCCCCTGTTACCGCCGCTTGACGCGCTGCCGTATCTAAATAAGATTCTCCCGCACAACCCAACTCCGTAATAAACTCGCAATAAATCGGTAATAAATCCACTAATTCAGGCGGTAATTGCGGTAATTGCATAATGATCGTTTGATACACCAAACCATTAGTACCTTGCGCAAACCACGTGGCAGGATAATGCAAAATATCACGCTGATAACTTTCAGGTAATTTTAACGTATCAGGAATATCATCAACGGTGACTTTGGGCAAAATATCAGGATTATCTATTTTTTCCTGACGTGCTTTTAAAATGGCGGCTTGCTCAATAATTGCCTGTCGTTCAGCGGGAGATAATTGGGCTTTTAATTGGGCTAATTTCTCTTTTTCCGCTTGTAATTGTTGCTGTGCTAAATCAGGATCGGGAGACATGACTAATGTCACGCGATGCGCATTATTTAACAATAAATCTTTCACCAATTGAGGAATAAAATCAGGTCGTTGACAATCTTCGCGTAACGCCTGTAATAACGGATCAATATCTAAAAAAGGAATCGGATCAGCCCCATGTAAAGCAGGCACTAAGGCATTAAATAACACATGCAAGCCATAAGGCATTCCATCGCCCGTAATTTCCCGCTGTTGCAATTCCATTTGATGCAACACGCTTTCTACTTGCTCTTGCGGCACACCGTGTTCGACCACATCCATTAAAACATCATTCACTAAAGTTTCAAATGCCGTTAAATATTCCGCATCCGTGCCTTCTAAACCACAAGAGAAAAAGATTTCATGCGTAGAATCATCAAAACCACACAAAGAAGACGGAGAATCCGCAAATTCACAACTTTCTAAAGCATAGCGTAATGGAGAAGCACTATTATCTAATAAAATATCGGATAACAACTGTACATTAAGCACCGCTCTGGCATCGGTAATTTCATTTAATAACCACGCGGTGACAAGATGCGTTTTGCGCGCTAATTCAGGTTTATCTACGGCATAACGCGCATGTACCACTTGGGGTGAGGAAAACCGTTGTTCATTGGGGACAAAAATGCGATGCGGTAAGGCGTGAAAATGAGTTAAAACACATTCTTGAAATAAGGCTTGATGATGACTGGCCGGCAAACAACCATACGTCATAAAAATCGCATTAGACGGATGATAATGAGAAGCGTGAAAGGCTTTTAATTGGGACGGGGTTAATTGCGGAATGATTTCTGGATCACCACCGCTATTATAGTGATAAGTGATCGTGGGAAATAAGGCCTCATTTAATTTTTGGCTTAAAACTTGCGAAGATGAACTCATCGCGCCTTTCATTTCGTTAAAAACCACCCCACGATAGACCAATGGAGCATGCGAATCATCAGGTGTTTCAAACTCTAAACGGCAGCCTTCTTGGGCAATATCAAGCGGATCAAGCAAGGGGAAAAAGACCGCATCTAAATAAACCCTTAATAAATTATCAAAATCTTTTACATTTTGACTGGCAAAAGGATAAGCCGTCCAATCGCTTCCTGTAAACGCGTTCATAAAAGTATTGAGCGACCGCCGCGTCATCATAAAAAATGGATCGCGCACAGGATAACGTTGGCTGCCACACAAAGTGGTATGTTCTAAAATATGAGCAATCCCTGTTGAGTCTTCAGGCACGGTTAAAAAAGCCACTAAAAACACATTGTTTTCATCTTCACCCGCCAAATGATAATGAATGGCACCAGTGGCTTGATGTCGATATTCTTCAAATTGTAATTTTAAATTTTCAATGTGGTGGGTACGAAGACAAATAAATCCAGATGGGGTCATGCTAAAATCAACCTAAAGTTAAGCCAAAAAACCATGTTATTACGAGAACCAATCATGTACATTAAATTTCGCTATCTCATAGCCATAATAGGGCTATTTTTTCTGTCTGTAAATTTATTACAGGCTCAAGATTCATCTGTTGATAATACTCCATTAAACGCATTAACACCAGAAGTATTAATGCAGCGCGGTACACAACTGGCGATTTCCTTAGAAGAAATCTATCAGCGCATTGTTGCCTTAAATCAACAATCACAGGAGATAAACCAGCAATTAGAAGCTCGCGCCATTGAAAGAGCCAGCTTAGAATTGCCAAAAATTCCCGATGCGGTCGATGCGAAAATGGGCGCAGAAACGGTGCAACTCGCTTTGAGCGCGTGGGAAAATAGAGGCCAACAATTGGCTGCTTTGCAAACGCTATTAGAATCTCAACAATTGCTGGCAAATAAACAGCGAGAAAATATGTTAAAACTGATTGCAGAATATCAGTTAGTAGAACAAGCACAGCAACAATCACAACCCTTAATGGAAGAATTATATAAGCGGTGGCAAGCTAAAGAAATCACGGTAGAAAATTTACCCGCTTCCATGCAAGATTTCTTAAAAAAATGCAAATCACCACAGAAAGCGGCGAAACCACTCCCGAAGCCAATTTAACGTCCAGTATTGTGGAAGTATTTAGCAATCCTTCGCAAAAAAATCAGCAATTCCAAGCCAGTATTGGGCGCATTGAACTCATGCTCAGTGAGTTAGAAACGGCTTTAACCACGGTTAAAATGGATCAACAGGCGATTCAAGTAGAAATCCCTAAGATAACCATCATTTTACAAGAAGCCAATTATCGTTTAGAGTTGAGAAAAGAATTTGAAAATCGAGAATTTACTGATTTAATTTCTTTATTCAACACACGCCATGAGGCATGGCGCAATAATGAGCAGTTAAATCATGCGCAATTGGATTTGCTCAAGCAAAAAATACTCGAATTAGATGAAAAAGATAACGCATTGAGTGAACTTCAATCTCCCAGTGCCGATCAATTTATTGTTGAAGAAAGCAATACTTCTCTTAAAGAAGCCAAAGAAAGTGCCTTGTTAGCTGAAGCCACCTTAAAATTTAGAGAACAACGCCAACAAGACACACAACAATTGCAAAGCCAATTGCTGGATTTAACCACCCAAATCGAAACCAGAGAAACTGACATCGATAAACTGGTTAAGGAAACGATTGAGTTAGAAGTATTAGGGCAAACCATTGAGACATTCAGTCATGCCGATGAAAAAAATAAATTGCCTGACGCTTTTTCTTTAGAACCTATTGCCAAAGCCCTGTTAATTTGGCATCAGGAAGATGAGCAATTGAAACAGCGAAAACAACGCGATGCTGACCGATTAGCACAATTAACGGTGTCATTAGAAGAATCGGCAGTGACTTTGGAAGAAAGCCGCAAACATTTAGAACAACAACAAGCGCGCTTAGACAGCGAAGCGCGTTGGGCTTCTTTTTTAAGCGAAGTGAATTCGCAGTCTAGTCCTGCTTTGGTGGATACTTTTCGACAAACATTAATCGATTATGAATTAGAAAAAGATAAATGGGTGGGCGGTCAAATCAGTGTAGACATTAGTGCCACGCTATTAAATCTGTTAAAAACAGATTTAAATGCTATTCATAATCCAATGGTATTGGAACAGACCCAAAAACAAACGGATTTTATTAAATGGCGCGAACAACAAGATGTTCGTGTGGCGATTTTTGACGGCGTGGGGAGTCCATCCACCGCTGAAGCCACCGCCGAACCCGTACCAGAGCAAACTCCAGTGAATGACACGGCGACTGCGCCCAATTCTCCTGAAATTCAAACGCCCACCGCCGCCGCACTCACAGAGCAGGTCATTGAAGAAACACGACAAACCCGCGATTTGATGGCTACCCGCAATTTATTAACCTTGCAAAAACAAAATCAAGTGATGGCTGATTTATTAATCACTTACGACATGGTTTTAGCCCATTTGCAAACCCAACAAGCCGCTAATCAACAATTATTAGAACTCGCTCGTCGCGCTTGGGGCAGTGCCACTGCTTTACAAATTCGTCAAGGAAATGGCGATAACACATTGTCCGACTTACCTAAAGAAACCGAAAAATGGACTTCGCGTGAACAAGTATTGCTGCTGCAAAAACAAGGCGAAGATTTAAAACTGGAATATGAGCGGATTGAAAAAGAAAAAGCGGTGTTATTAACCCAACAAGTGAACCCTGATTTTTATACTTTACTCAGCGATTGGGAAAATAACTTAACACGGCAAATTGCGCAGTTAAAAGAACGGCAAGAACTGGAAGAAAATAGCACGCCTCCCGATCCTAAAAATATGGATGAATTTGAAAAGCGTCGCTATGATCGGCAAGTCAATGATCGGTTGCAAACAGAAACCAGTTTATATGAAACGTTCTTGGTTTTATTGGTGTCTAAACAAGCCGAAGATACCACGCAATTATTAGAAGCCTATTATCAACGCTTATTAGGCTTAGAATATCGTTATAATAATCTCCAAGCCCGTAAAGAAAGAACAGAGGCTTTAATTCGCTTGGTAAAAGGAATGCGTCCTTTATTTTCTAGCATGACTGAAACCTTGCAACCTTTTGTTTATCAACAACAAAAGGATTTGGATATTGAAATGGCTAAAGTAAAAATAGCCTTATCGCCTGTCCAAAGTACTGTTTTATTAGCGAGTTTAAAAGAAAAAACAGGGGTGACCCTAAGTCCATCCGATATTCCCCAATTGCCTTCTACGGCTGATGAAGCGGCTTATAAAACGGCTTTGGACCAACTTGTCAATGGTTTATTAGAACCGTGGGCGGCCACTACTGTTTACAGTTCATGGTTGGATTGGTTTAAACAACAACAAGCTAAATTAGGCGGTATTGATACGCGCATTAATACCCTAAAAGATTTGGTCGCCAATTTAGAAGCCAGCCAAAAAGAAATCATGGATCAAATTTATCGCGTGGCTGGTCATTCTGAAGAAAGTATCGCCGCAATGCCCGTAGAAGAACAACCCGCGAATAAACAAATTCGTGACACGCTATTGTTGGGCGAAATTGGTTTGTTAAGACAAGAGCGTTTAGACGAAATGGAAATGGAAGCGTTTAAAACCTTTATTTGGTTATTAATTATTCCATTGATGGCGTTTATAGCGATTCGTATTGTAGTCGTTATGGGTCGTCGTGCCGTGGCGAAAGCCCGCAAAGAAGCCGAACAAGACGCAATTCACAGTATAGATCGAGAAGAGCGGGTTAAAATGCTGGTGCATGTCTTTAGTGTGGGTTGGAAAATGTTGGTGGTTTTATTAACCATTATTTACATGTTTAAAGCGGTCAATATTGACGTGCTGCCCATTCTGGCATCGGCTGGGGTATTGGGTTTGGCGGTGGCGTTTGGTGCGCAACAATTAGTGCGGGATTTCTTCTCAGGATTTTTTATTTTATTAGAAAATCAATTTCGTGTCGGTGACAGTGTGATTATTAATGGATTAAGCGGACAAGTGGAACGAATCACGCCAAGAATTACGCTGGTGCGCAGCCTAACTGAAGGCAGTCTGCATTATATTCCCAATGGCAGTATTTCTCATGTCAGCAATAACAGCCGCGAATGGGGCGCAATTAAATTGACTTTACCCGCCAGTTATCAAGCAGACCCCAGTGAAGTCTTAGCCTGTTTGCAACAGGTCACAGATGAATTATTGGCTGATTCCACTTATGGTTCTAAATTGCAAAAAGTGCTGCATTTAGGTATTGAAGAATTTGGTGAATTAGCCGTGACTTATGCCGTGTTATTAAAATGCAAACCCACCGAACAATGGCCATTAGCCAGAGAATATCGCCGTCGGGTCAAATCGCACTTTGAAGCGGCAGGAATTGACATTCCTTCTTTATCCGATTTAGGCGGAGACAATAAGTCTGCTTTAGCCAAACGTAAAAATAAACCGTAATCATCTAAAAACATCCGTTTGGTGCGTTTTAATCCGATTCATTAAAATGTCATCAAACGGTCATGTGAATCTCATTATTTTGCAACTTGCTTGTGTTATATCTTTCGTTTCTTTACTGATTTTAACCCCAAGAGAAACACAAGCCATGAAAGATGATGATTTAATCTATAATTCCTCACAAAATCCTGTTTTTGCTGATATTTTAGAAAAACACCTGTCTCGTCGCCAAGTTTTGCGCGGCGGTTTGGGTGCGGCAGCGGTGACGATGTTTGGTGGTGTAGTGGGTTGTAACAGCAGCGACGGCGACAGTACCACGACCAGCACAACAACAACGCCTAAGTCATTGATTGGCTTCCAATCTGTAGCCACTAATTTTGAAGATGCGGTGCATGTTCCCAAAGGTTATACGGGAAAAGTTTTATTTGCCTGGGGCGATCCCGTGTCTAATGGCCCTGCGTTTTCTTTTGATGCCCAGAATTCTGCTGCCGACCAAGCACAACAGGCAGGAATGCACCACGACGGTATTCACTTTTTCTCCCTCCCCTATGGTTCTAACAGTTCTACGCATGGCTTATTGGTGATGAATCACGAATACATCGATGATGTGGTCATCCATATTGACGGCGGTTACAGATACTCTCCCAGCACTTATTCCGTAGAAAAAGCCAATAAAGAATTGGCAGCGCATGGGGTTTCTGTCATCGAAGTTAAAAAAGTCAATGGACAATGGGATGTCGTGCGTCCTTCGCAATACGCTCGCCGCGTCACAGGTAATACCCCTATGACTTTAACTGGCCCTGCGGCGGGTTCTGATTTTCTCAAAACCGCCGCCGATCCCACTGGCCGCGAAGTACTCGGCACACTGAACAACTGCGCTCATGGTTATACACCATGGGGAACGTATTTAACGTGTGAAGAGAATTTTCACCAATATTTCGGCTCAAAAAGCGGTAGCGATTTGGTTGATAACGATTTAAACGCTTATAAACGCTATGGCGTGCCGAAAACCAGCAGTTATGGTTGGGAAACGCAGCTTGAGCGTTTCGATTTAGACAAAACCCCTAATGAACCCAATCGTTTTGGTTGGGTGGTGGAGTTTGATCCGTTCGATCCCAGCAGTAAACCCGTTAAACACACCGCATTTGGACGTTTTTCGCATGAAAACGTGGCATTTTTAATTGCACCCGATAAACGAGTTGTATTTTATTCGGGGGATGATGCGCGCTTTGAATACATTTATAAATTTGTCACCGCAAAACCTTACGATGCCAATAACCGCGCTGCCAATGCCACATTGTTAGACGAAGGGACATTATACGTTGCCAAGTTTAACGCGGATAAAACGGGCGAATGGTTGCCTTTGGTACACGGACAATTGGGGTTGACGGCGGAAAATGGTTTTCGTAGTCAAGCAGAAGTGTTGGTTAAAACCCGTTTAGCGGCTGATAAAGTCGGCGCAACCAAAATGGATCGCCCTGAATGGATTACCACTGATCCGAAGAAACAAGACGTTTATGTGACGCTCACGAATAATAATCGTCGTACCGAAGCCCAGCAAGATGCTGCAAATCCGCGTGCGGATAATCAAATGGGTCATATTCTCCGTTGGCGCGAGACGGGCGGCAATCCTACGGATACACGTTTTACGTGGGATATTTATGTGTTTGCGGGTTCACCGGACTTACCTTCAGCCCAACATAAGGGGAATGTGAAGGGTGATATTTTTGCTTGTCCAGATGGGTTGTGGATGGATTCCAATGGGTTGTTATGGATTCAGACGGACATGAGTTCAGATTCTATTGGCAAGGGTGCATTGGCTCCTTTTGGTAACAATCAGATGTTGGCTTCTGATCCGACAACGGGCGAAGTGCGTCGTTTTTTAACGGGACCGAAAGGCTGCGAAGTGACGGGCGTTATTGCTACGCCTGACATGAAGACGATGTTTGTCAACATTCAGCACCCCGGCGAAACTGAAACAGATGCCAATCCCGCCAATCCCACTAAAGTCAGTTCTTGGCCCAACGGACAACGTCCCCGTTCGGCGACGGTGGTGATTGTGAAAGATGATGGTGGGGTGATTGGGAGTTAGATTGTCAGTTTACTCCTCCTAGTTAAAGTAGTTAAAGTAGGGTGGATAAGCGATAGCGTCATCTACCAAGTTGGTAGTCGTAAGGTGTATGGCACTGCGTTTATACACCCTACGCTTGCTTATCATTTATTTTTTCTGTAAAAAAATTTTATAAATAATATACCAAAATTAAGTCATTCATAAAATTTTTCTGTCAGAATCAGAATTTACAGAATTTTAGGATTTTCAGAATTAAATAATAAAAAACATGTTTAAAATAAATGACTTGCAAGAATAAATTTTGAAAATTCTTGTGTCTGTAAATTCTGATTCTGACAAAATAAGGATTCTACGAACCCTATCTTTTTGGTATAGGTTATCTATTTTTTCTTTTCCAGAACGCATCAATTTCGCCAACTCCTCAATTCTGTCAATTTTGATTTAGACAAAGAATGTTTTGCGAATTACATTATTTTTGTGTTTTACTATGAAATCTCTGTTGTAATGTGGAGAAGATTTTGTGTATACTTGATTGTGTATGTTTCGCCTCTTAATTCAATGGAAATTTAATTGAGGAAATCTCTATGAAGAAGCTATCTATCAGATATTTATCGTGGCTTTTCGCTGCGATGATCTTACTCATAAATACGTCACATTCTGCGGAATTAAATCCCGATGTGCTAATACCGAAAAGTAACCAATGCCACGCAATTTATTTTCCAGAAAATGGAAAATTTCTAATTCCGTGTGTAGATTACGGCACTACTGGCGATATTCAGAGCTACACAGCGACACTGGAACAATCGTCTATTGCTGATCCACTGCAATTTATGGTCAAAGAGTGGTCATTGATTCCCTATGATACCGACATGGGGGCAGATTTTGCTTGTCGTGCCGCCTATCTTCCCGAAGATAATAAACTCTTACTGCCTTGTGTCGATGTTGTGAATCCGCCAGAGCAAACAGAGAGCTTTCATCAAGTCGTTATGGAACAGGTAAGTTCTAATTTTGTAGAAGTGCCTCAGTGGAAAGTAACTAGCGTGGATGGTATTGATGTAGAAGAATTTTCTCGGAAACAATCCAGAAGAGCAGAGGCATCTCCTGTTTGTACAAGTGGGAGAGCTAATGTTACATATAATGGTCTTATAAATATTGCCTGCAATAGCACTAGTTGCCAGTGGTGTAATTTAAAAAGCAAGCAGTGTGGAGGTATTTTATATAATGGTACTACCAGTATCGGAGATGTTTCCATTAACTGTGTTAATGGAAAATGTAAGTCAAACATAAAAATACCACAGTTGGATATCCCTTGGTTGTCCGAATTAAAAATTCCTGGCAATAATTTCAGTTGTCAGAGCAATCAAACTAATACGGTTACTTCACCATGTAATTACACTATCTCTCCAACAAGTGCTGATATTCTTGCTACAGGACAAAAAAATAGCACAATTTCTATAATCACGACCAGAACTGATTGTGCATGGAAAGTTACAAGCAATGTAAAATGGATCACATTAAATGTTAGTAGCGGAAATGGAACTACAAAAATTAGCTATGATGTGGCTGTTAATACAAGTAACGGGATGAGAAATGGTATTATCACAGTAGCAGATAAACATTTTTACGTCACACAAAAGGCGGCTACAAATCCTGTAACTTTGCCAAACAAGCCAAGCAACTTATCGATAAATCCACTGTCAAGTAGCAGTATCAAGCTTGCATGGACGGATAATTCTATACCAATTTTTTCAGAGTCGTATAATAATACTTTTCAAATAGGAGAGAATAATGAACAAGAGATATGAAGATTTAGAAGAGTTAATGTCAACAGGTGAAGCGAGAGAAGTGAAGCGAGCGATGGCAGTAAGAATGTCTTTGCTTGGTTTTGTGCGTGCGGAAGCGGCTTTAGCGTGTTGTGTCAGTGTGCAATTTGTGGATAAATGGAAAGCCATTTATTTAGCGTCAGGGGTGGAAGGATTAAAGTTAGCGTATAAAGGCTCGCCAGGGTATTTAAAGCCGCGTGAACGAGAAGATGTGATTAATTGGATACAAGAAAAGAAGACAATAACAATAGAGGAACTAAAGAGATACTTAAAAGAGGAGTATGATGTTTTCTATTCTTCAAATACTTCTTATACTAAATTATTAGAAGAAGCGAATTTAAGTTATAAGAAGACACACAAAGAGAATTCGGCAAAAGATGAGGTAAAAGTAGAAGCTAAAAAAAAAGAGATTAAGGATTTAATAGATAAGGAGCGTGAACAGATAGAAAGTGGAGAGGTAATGTACTGGATGCAAGACGAAAGCCATCAGTTGTGGGGAGATATTTGTGGTTATGTTTGGTCGAAAAAAGGAGAAAGAACGTCAATAAAGATGAGTAATTATCGCACTTCTCAAACGTGGTATGGAGCGGTGAATATTTATACGGGAGAATTTATTTTAGATAGGGCAAAGAAAGCTGATACAAAATATACGATAGACTTTATTAACTGGCTCATTTACAGATATAAAGAAGCCCGTCATGTGATTATTTGGGATGGTGCAAGTTATCATCGTTCTGAAGGTTTAAGAACTTATTTAGAGAAATTAAATGGGGGACTTCCAGAATCAGAATGGAAAGTTCGTTTATTAAGATTTGCGCCCAATGCCCCAGAGCAAAATCCAGTCGAGGATATTTGGCTTCAAGGTAAGAATTGGGTCAGAAAGAATTTTCATCGTCTATCAAGCTTTAAAGAAGTCACTAGTATGTTTGAGACCTTTTTGTCAGGTAAAGTGTTTAAGTTTAATAAAATTAAACAGTATCTTATACCTAATATCTAGCTAGATATTAAAACTTAATTTGTTTTTATATCTCACATAATTTTGGTATAGTAATGAAACAGGATTTTATATTTATCGCGGTGAAGGTGCAGCACCAACAAATTGGACAAAAATTGCTGTGTTGGGAACAAACATAACTTCCTACTCCGATAGTGGCTTAAAAACAAACACTATTTACTCATACTATGTTGCTTCTTATAACAATGCTGGAGAAAATAAAAGCACTCACTCCTCTGCGCAAACACAAAATGCAGCACCTGTTACGCAGTTAAATATTACAATTGTCGGTTCTAATGGTGCTGATAGTTGGATACAGATATACACAAAGGTGAATAATAAACATGATTATTGTAAAACCTCTTGTAGTTACACAATTAACTCTCCAGTGACTCTCTACGCTCATAGCACACAAGTTGGAGGGTGGCAAGATGGTAGACTGCTATCTTACAACGAATATGAGCTTGATAGATGGGAAGGTGCGTGCAGTGGAAACGGCCACCAATGTGTTATTACTCCAAATAATCAGAATCAATATGTAACTGCACATTTTTATTACGCTCGTATGAAGATAAACTCAGGCGATACTTATCCGAAAAAAGGATGGGCATTACAATCAGTAATGTCCGAAAATTTCATAGCCAACGGCAAATCGGGGAAGATATGGAAGGAAATCCTATTTAACTATTCTCGAGCACCGATTGGCACTAAAGTTAGAGCTGACTTGTATTCAAGTGTTGGGCTTAATGTGGAAGGTTGGGTCAAGAGCGATTATGAGGGGTGTGGTTGGAGTGGTTGGAGTAACGCTACTCCTGAGCGTTGTAGCTTCACACTCACTAAAAAATGGTAAACCTCCTCCCTTTGTGTTTGTTCTCAGCACGGTATGGGTTTTTATGCGCTTTGATAAATATTGGCACAGTCTTGTACGTGCTGTTGTTGGGAGGAGAATAACAGGTAGAAGGGTGTAAATTCTCACCCCAAAAAAAGCCTCGTTTCCAAATAATACTTAGAAACGAGGCTTTAATTTTGATGAAAACAGGACTCAGCAGCAGATAATTACATCATGCCCATGTCGCCCATGCCACCCATACCGCCGCCAGCAGGCATTGGCTCATCTTTCTTAGGTAATTCAGCAACCATCGCTTCTGTGGTGATCATCAGACCTGCTACAGAAGCCGCATTTTGTAATGCTGAACGAGTCACTTTGGTGGGATCAAGAATACCCATTGCCACCATGTCACCGTATTCTTCTGTGCTGGCGTTGTAACCGAAGTTGCCTTCGCCTTCGCGTACTCGGTTTAACACCACAGAAGGCTCACCGCCTGCATTGGCAACGATTTGACGTAAAGGGGACTCCATCGCACGACGCGCAATTTCAATACCTGCGTCTTGATCGCTGTTGATGCCTTTTAAGCCTTCCAACGCTTTGATCGCACGTACTAAAGCCACACCACCACCGGGAACCACACCTTCTTCTACCGCAGCACGGGTGGCGTGTAATGCGTCTTCAACGCGGGCTTTCTTCTCTTTCATTTCCACTTCGGTGGCTGCGCCGACTTTGATTACGGCTACACCGCCAGCCAATTTGGCCACACGCTCTTGTAATTTTTCGCGGTCGTAGTCAGAAGTGGCTTCTTCGATTTGCGCACGAATTTGGTCAACACGCGCTTTAATATCGGCTTGGTTGCCTGAACCGTCAACAATCGTGGTGTTTTCTTTGGTGACTGTGATTTTCTTGGCATGACCTAAGTCATCTAAAGAAGCTTTTTCTAAGCTCAAGCCCACTTCATCAGAAATCACTTGTCCGCCTGTTAAGACCGCGATGTCTTGTAACATGGCTTTGCGACGGTCGCCGAAACCGGGGGCTTTCACGGCGGCTACTTTGACGATACCACGAATTGTATTAACCACCAAAGTCGCTAAAGCTTCGCCTTCCACATCTTCAGCGATAATTAACAAAGAACGACCTTGTTTAGCCACGCCTTCCAGAATTTGTAACAAATCACGGATGTTAGAAATCTTTTTGTCATAAAGCAGAATTAAAGGATTTTCTAATTCCGCGCTCATGGTTTGTTGGTTATTGATGAAATAGGGAGACAAGTAACCGCGATCAAATTGCATCCCTTCTACTACATCCAGTTCATTTTCTAAACCAGAGCCTTCTTCAACGGTAATCACGCCTTCTTTGCCGACTTTTTTCATGGCTTCGGCGATAATATTACCGATGCTGTCGTCAGAGTTAGCGGAAATCGTACCGACTTGGGCGATGGCTTTGTCATCTGCACAGGGCTTAGACAGATTTTTTAATTCTTGTACCGCGACAGAAACGGCTTTATCAATACCGCGTTTTAAATCCATAGGATTCATGCCAGCGGCAACGGCTTTTAAGCCTTCTGTCAGAATAGACTGTGCCAATACGGTGGCGGTGGTGGTGCCGTCGCCTGCGGTGTCAGAAGTTTGTGAGGCGACTTCTTTCACCATTTGCGCGCCCATGTTCTCAAATTTGTTTTCTAATTCGATTTCTTTTGCCACAGAAACGCCGTCTTTGGTGACGGTGGGCGCGCCAAAGGCTTTGTCTAATACGACATTACGACCTTTGGGGCCTAAAGTGACTTTCACCGCATTGGCGAGAATATTCACGCCTTTAATCATACGTTGACGGGCATCATCGGAAAAGCGGACTTCTTTAGCAGCCATAGTATCCTTCCTTTTAAAATTTTAAAAACAGTCAATAAGGGTTAAAAATAAAGGTCTTGGGAGAGATTAATTGGCTAATACGCCCATAATGTCGTCTTCGCGCATCACTAAGACTTCTTCACCATTGACTTTGACTTCGGTGCCTGAGTATTTACCGAATAAAACAACGTCGCCCACCTTGACATCTAAGGGACGGACTTGGCCGTTTTCCATGATTTTGCCATTGCCGACGGCCAAGACTTTACCACGGGCGGGTTTTTCTTTGGCGGTGTCAGGAATCAAGATACCGCCGGGTGTGGTTTGTTCTTCTTCCATGCGTTTGATAACGACACGATCATGTAAAGGACGAATGTGCATCGCGGTTTTCTCCTCAGTTTTGGTTCTGTGCGATTGGGACAAAAAAGTTTTTGATAACTTATTGGTTTAATTAACAAATATGGAATATCCATATCTAGGGTGAATGCGGTCAATTTTGATCGTCCCTGATTCAGAAAATTTGATTAGCACTCACCTCTATCGGTTGCTAATAATAGTGTCGCTTGGTGAGATGTCAAGAGTCGTTGGGTGAAAAATTTTTAGTATTTCTTTTTTACGCGCCCTTGGGGGGTGCAAAACACAATGTATTTTTTCCTTGATTATTTCAGATGATCGCCTAAAAAGGTTAAAAAGGGTCACTTAATCAGTGTTATAATAACCAAACGCCTGTCCCTCACAGTAAACAGGGACAATCGTGTTGAATCTATTTATTATTTTTTTAATCGAAATTAATATTAATTAATATTGACTTGTTTTTTGGCGGGTATTAAGGGATGAGTGTGAAACGACATTTTCTGAGATTGGTTCGGCTCAGTTTTTACATGGCCTTGTTGATGGTGCTGCTGGTGGCGGTGGGTGTTGCGGTGATTTACGTGCATTTTATGCCGCAATTGCCTTCGACAGACAGCTTGCGCGAGGTGCAATTGCAAGTGCCGTTGCGTGTTTACACTAAGGATAAAAAGTTAATTGCCGAATTTGGGGAACAACGGCGTATGCCATTGCAAGCCCAGCAAATTCCTCAAACCATGATTAATGCCGTATTGGCCGCAGAGGACAGTCGTTTTTTTGAACATCGCGGAGTCGATGTCAAAGGCTTAACCCGTGCCGCGGTTAATCTACTTTCTACGGGCGAATTGTCGCAAGGTGGAAGTACCATCACCATGCAGGTGGCACGAAACTTTTTTTTAACGCCTGAAAAAAAATTCGTGCGTAAAATAAGAGAAATCTTATTAGCCATTAAAATTGAAACTGAATTAAGCAAAGAAGATATTTTAGAACTGTATTTAAATAAAATCTTTTTCGGTCATCGGGCTTATGGGATTGGCGCGGCCGCTCAAGTGTATTATGGACGTTCGATTGAGGACTTGAGTTTGCCCGAATATGCCATGTTGGCGGGTATTCCAAAAGCACCCTCCAGCAATAACCCCGTTAGTAATCCAGAACGTGCCATGCAGCGGCGCAATTACATTTTGCGGCGCATGATGGAATTGGAATATATTACTCAAGCAGAGTATGAAAACGCCATAAAAGCTCCCATGACCGCGAGTTTACGTCGCACGGTGATGGAATCAGAATCTTCTTACGTGGCTGAAATGGTGCGCGCTTACATGCAAACGCATTACGAAGATGCTTATACGGGCGGGTATCGTGTTTACACGACCATCACCACCCCGCTGCAAGAAGCCGCCAATCAAGCCCTGCGCAAGTCTCTGTACACGTACACCGAACGTTACGGTTATGGGGGCGTACTGGATAAAGTGACGCTGCCTGCGGAAAATGTGGAAGCCTTCGCTGAAAAAACCTTGGCCAATTACCCGCGTTATGCCGATTTATATCCCAGTTTAGTGTTGGCCGTGGAAAATAATACAGCCACAGCCTATCACGCCCAAGCGGGACGTTTTACTTTATCGTGGGACAATTTGAATTGGGCGCGACGTTACGCGGGCGAAAATCGCATTAATCCCTCTCCGCGTCGTGTGACAGATGTAGTCAATGTGGGCGATGTGATTTATGTGCGGCCGGTGAAGGGGAAAGTGGCACCGCCGGCCTTACGCGAAGCCGACGAAGTAGAAGTAGAAGAAGCCCAACCCACAGACCCGGTAACATGGCGATTGGCCGAAGTGCCGCGTATTCAAGGCGCATTGGTTGCCCTCAATCCCAATGATGGCGCAGTGATTGCGTTGGTGGGTGGTTTTGATTTTTATCACAGTAAGTTCAATCGCGTGGTACAAGCCCTACGTCAACCCGGTTCCAATTTTAAACCGTTTATCTATTCGGCGGCTTTGGAAAACGGTTATCACCCTGCCACCATGATCAATGACTCGCCGTTGGTATACAAAGTGGGCAATAAAATTTGGAAACCTGAAAATTATAGTCATCGTTTCTATGGCCCAACCAGTTTTCGTAAGGCCTTAACTTATTCCCGCAATTTGGTGTCTATTCGTATTTTAGAAAAAATAGGTGTGGACACGGCTATCGATTACGTGGTGAATTTCGGTTTTAAACGCGAGCGCATTCCTAAGAATTTAACCATTGCTTTAGGCACGGGAGAAATTACGCCGATGGAGTTAGCGCGGGCTTATGCGGTGTTTGCCAATGGGGGATTTTTAATTGAGCCTTACGTGGTGTCGCACATTGAAGATTACAATGGTAAAGTGGTTTATCAGGCCAATCCCTTAGTGGTCTGTCACAGTTGCGAGGTGGAGGCGGTACAAGTCACACAAGAAGCAGAACCCTCCACATCTCCCCCGCCCAGCACTAAACCAGTCAGTCGGGAAGAAGCAGAATTAAATGCGTTGGCTGAATTTTCTGTTCCCACCGAAAGCGGAACATCCCCCACAACCCGTTATGCACCGCGGGCGATTCGTCCTCAAAACGCTTGGCTAATGACATCGATTTTGCAAGATGTGATTTCACAAGGCACAGCCGCCCAAGCTAAACGCACCTTCACTGAGCGCAGCGATTTGGCCGGCAAAACGGGAACAACCAATGGGCCAAATGATGCGTGGTTTTCAGGTTACATGCCCGACATCGTCGCTACGGCATGGGTAGGCTTTGATCAACCCCGTCCGCTGGGAAAAACGGAGACTGGTGGACGTGCTGCACTGCCCATGTGGATTGAGTTTATGAAAACAGCCCTGCAACAATGGCCAGAGCGTCCCGTAGAAAAACCTGCGGGGCTGGTCACTGTCCAGATCGATCCCCGCACGGGACTGCTCGCTCGTCCGGGGCAAGCAGGGTCTCGATCAGAAACATTTTTTACCGAAGCCGTGCCAAAACGCCGTGCACCCGCAGCGGCCAGTTCTTCGACTTGGAGCAGCGGTCAAGGCAGTGGCACCAGTTCACCGCCGCAAACCCAAAGTCAAATGTTATGGTGATACAATATAAAACAATAGGGGCTTATTCGGTTTTAACTTTTTTGTGTTTTTTGCGTCCGAATCGTTCATAGGTTTTTGACAACAGGGACAAATGTTGAGCCACTTCAGGGGTCAACGCCGCGGCGGTGAATCGCCAGCCCCACTGCTGTGACGTGGTGGTGCCGGGGCGATTCATTCGTGCGTCTTCGCCCAAATTCAGCACATCTTGCAACGGCACAATCGCTATACGCGCCACAGAAGCCCATGCCAAACGCATCAATTCCCCACTGGCCGCATCGCCCATAAAAAAACGCCCAGTATAACGACGTAAACGGGCGCGGTCAGGTTCGGATAATTCACTTTCAAACCATGCTCTTGTTGTATTATTATCATGCGTTCCCGTGTAAACTACGGCATTGACTTCATAATTATGCGGTAAGAAATCGGTGGCTTCATCATCAAAAAAAGCAAATTGCAATACTTTCATACCGGGAAAACCACAATGACGGCGCAATGCTTCCACTTCGGGCGTAATCACGCCTAAATCCTCGGCAATGATCGGTAATTGACCCAAATAACGCGCCACGGTATCGAAAAAATCCGCTTTCGGCCCATCTACCCAACAGCCATTGACAGCCGTCTCTTCTGAGGCGGGAATTTCCCAGTGCTGCTCAAAACCGCGAAAATGATCAATACGCACCCAATCCGCCAACTCAAATAAGCTGCTAAAACGAGCGCGCCACCACGCATAATCATCTTGTGCCATGCGCGCCCAATCATAAATCGGATTCCCCCAACGTTGTCCCGTTTCACTAAAATAATCGGGAGGAACACCCGCAATCACTGTGGGTTGACCGCCTGCGTCTAGTTTGAACAATTCTGGATTTGCCCACACATCCGCACTGTCATAAGCCACAAAAATGGGTAAATCACCAATAATATCAATATGATTTTCGTTAGCGTATTGTTTTAAGGCTGTCCATTGTTGAAAAAATTGGAATTGTAAAAAGGCATGAAATTCGATTTCATTGGAATGATCGTGTCGAAATTGTTGCAAGGCAGCGGGGTCGCGTTGTGCAAAAGCACGTGGCCATTCGTGCCAACTTTTTTCTTGATGGACGGATTTTAGTGCGGCAAATAAGGTGTAAGTGTCTAACCACGGTTGTTTTTGGGCAAAAGTGGCGAAAGCGGTGTGTTGTTCTGGGGTGGCATGTTGCAAAAATCCTTGATAGGCTTGGCGCAGCCAGCGCATTTTTTGCTCAATGACACGGGCAAAATCAACTTGATGTGCGTTTGTAAGGCCATCGACTGCGTCACTGAATTCGGGTAGAAAGCCTTGTTGTTGTAAACGCTGGATACTGATCAGCAATGGATTACCCGCAAAAGCCGATAAACATTGATAAGGTGAATTACCAAATGACGTTGGACCCAGAGGTAAAACTTGCCATAATGTTTGCCCTGATTTGGCTAAAAAATCAACAAATTGAAAGGCTTGATCGCCTAACTCTCCGATTCCATACCGTCCGGGCAGAGAGGTTGGATGTAATATAATGCCAGAATAACGTCCCATAGCTTGAATCCCATTGGCGGTATAAATATGTTCACAAAGAGCAAGCATAGCATGTTCAAAAACTTAATACATTCAGAAAATACAAGGTATTTTTTATGCTAAGAATCATTGAAATTATTATTATTTCTGTGGCAGTGGGTGGCGCATTAGGGGTTTTATTGCATCGCGGATTAATGACGCTGATGCAAAAATCCAATCCATCGACGGCAAGTCATCCACATGAAGAACAGCCTATTATTTATGCTTCTTACGATAACGCCTTGCCCGACACAGAGGAATTATTAATCCGCCGCGAAGAATTAGCCACGCTCACCGCCATTAAAAATCCTGATCATTTATTATATCCCAAAAATTATTATTGGAAACAAGCCATTATTATGAGTACCTTGCTGATGGTGTGCTTAGGAATCACGGATTATTTCAGTATGGACAATTGGCTTTATATTGTTTTACCATTATTGAGTAGTTTAATTTTAGCGTTATTACAGATTAAGCAAGATAAACAAATTATTCGTTATGCGACCCTGATTGGATTATTAAAAGAAGTAAAGAATTATAATCAAATTATTCAACACATTCGCGTCTTAGATCAATTAAAAGCGGTGGGACATTCGGTACATTTGACGGATCGCACTCGTATTATTCAAGCCTTGCATTTAACTCGCCGTGATTTGGTGCGGGCTTTAAGTACGGAACGTATTTTTCGAGAAAATCCTGAATTTGACCCTGCGCATTTTGAAATCGATTTAAGCAGCTTAGAAGCTCTGCAAGTCGATGAAAAAACAAGCGAATATAGCGCATTATTAGAGACTGCCTTAAAAGTCAGTGTGCGCTTGCAAGAAGAAATGAGAAAATTGCGCTTGTAAATCGTTACGCAAAAATAATACTCTTCCCTTATTTTTAAAGGCTGATCCTGTGCCGTTGCACTCCCTATTCCGTCCATCCGCTCTACGTCATCATCACGCTCCAGAACCGTTGGATCAACCACTCATCGTCACTGCCCCCCGTCATTGGTGGCGGATTTTGTTGCCGAAGATGCCAGAGATTGGGCGAAAAGATCGCGTTCAAACGCCCACTTTATTGCAAATGGAAACGGCCGAATGTGGCGCGGTGGCGTTGGCTATTGTGTTGGCTTATCACGGGCGACATGTTCCCATCGAAACGTTACGCAATGAATGTGGTATTAACCGCGACGGCAGCAAAGCCAGTCATTTAATCCACGTCGCCCGAAGCTACGGACTACGCGCCAAAGGTTATCGCCGTGAACCCGCACAATTACAGCAAATGCACTTGCCATTGATCGCTTTTTGGCGATTTAACCATTTTTTGGTGATCGAAGGTTTTGGCAACCATTGCGTGTATCTCAACGATCCCGCCAGCGGACGGCGCACAATCACCGCACAAGAATTTGATACCGATTTTACAGGCGTTGTACTGGAATTTATTCCCAGTCCTACCTTTACCCGCAGTGAGAATAAACCCAGTTTATTGAATCGCTTGGGACAACGTTTGTGGACGCATTGGCGAACATTGTTGGGTTTGGGCGTGTTTGGGCTGGTGCTACTGCCTTTACAGGTGGCGATGCCTGTATTATTACAACTGTTTATCGATCAATATTGGCTGGCACAACAAACGGATGGGCTGTTTTTGCTACTGATCGGTATGTTGTTGGCTGCTGTATTGCGCATGGGCTTCACTTGGGGACAAACACAAGGCCTTAACCGTTTCCAAACCCATTTAAATGTGACGTGGTCAGGACAGTTTTTATGGCATGTGTTGCGTTTGCCACTGCACTTTTATCGACAACGATCCGCCGGTGATATTCTCCAGAGAGTGGCGTTAAATCAACGGCTGGCCGCTTTGTTGGCCGGAGAAACTTTAGCGGGTGTGCTGGCTTTATTCATGGCAGTGGCTTACGCGCTGGTGATGCTCACCTTTGATACGCTGATTGCATTACTCACTTTTGGCGTTGTTTTGCTGAATGGGGCGTTGTTGCATTGGCTGACACGCCGTCATACTGAGTGCAGCCCGCCCACGGCGTTGGCACAAAGTCGTTGGCAGGGAAATGCCTTAAATGGTTTGTATTCGATTGAATCGATTAAAGCCGCAGGTCATGAAGCTCATTTTTTCACCCGTTGGAGCAGTTTACACGCCACCGTTCTCAATGCACAACAACAGTGGCGTAACAGTATTTTATTACTCAGTACCTTGCCCAGTTTGCTGTATGTTTTGTTGAGTATTGGCATTTTGCTTGTGGGGGGATTGAGTATGATGGACGGTACGCTGACTTTGGGCGCATTGGTGGCCGTGCAAAGTCTCGCCATGAGTTTGAGTGGTGCGATTCATCGGGTATTTGATACGCTCGGCAATGTTCAGGCATTAAGCGGAGATGTACAACGTCTTGATGATGTGTTGACCCACGCCACGGATCCCTTATTGACAGAAACGCCCAGCCAATCTGATACGCCATTATCGGGTGCGATTGAACTGCGTCAAGTGAGTTTTAAATTTGGCGCATTAGCCCCGCCAATATTACATAATCTGAATGCCCGTCTAACGGCCGGCCAACATATTGCCTTAGTCGGCATGTCGGGCAGTGGTAAATCAACGTTGGCGCATTTACTTGCGGGCTTGTATCTGCCTGATCACGGTGAAATTTTTTTTGATGGTCGTCGTCGTGCCGATATTTCCCGCGCCGCGTTTAATAAAGCGGTGGCTTTGGTGGATCAAGATGGTGGTATTTTTGCGGGCAGTATCCGCGATAATTTGATTTTGTGGCAATCAGATATTACCGAAGCAGACATGATCCAAGCGGCACGCGATGCCTGTCTTCATGAGTGGATTGAATCGCGTACGGGCGGTTATGACCATGTGTTGCTAGAAAATGGCAGTAATCTCAGTGGAGGCGAATGGCAACGCTTGGAAATCGCTCGCGCTTTGACGCGCAATCCCACCATTTTAATTCTTGATGAAGCCACGCGCATGTTGGACATCACCACCGAACAACGTATTTATGCCCATTTACGACGACGCGGTTGTACTTGTTTTATTCTCAGCCATCGTTTATCGACGTTACGGGATTGCGATGAAATTTGGGTGTTGGAAGCGGGGAAAATTGTGCAACGCGGCCATCATACTTCCCTATTGGCACAAGAAGGCGCGTATCAACGGTTGATGGCTGATGCTCAACATCACGCCATTGCTCAGGATGCGATTGAAACCCCTACATTATTAGAATTGCCATCAGAATCTGAAGCATCTGCCTTAGAAATAGACTCACCGCATAGATTTACCTCACCATCAGAATTACAACATGTGTGGGCGGCGTGCCAAATTTTAGGCCAGCACAACGGATTGACTTTTAACGCGCCATTGGAAAATACAACTCATCCCTTAGCCCATATTGCGGCCGATGTGCCACAGCGTCAAGTGCGTTTAGAGGAAAATTGGTGGCAACAAGACAGTGGTGATTTGCTGGCTTTTAATCGCATAGACCATCGCCCATACGCGCTGCTTCGTCATTACGGCAAATATGTGGCACACGATCCACAACATCAGACCACACATGCTGTTAATGCTGCTTTTGCCGCGTTACTAAAACCTAAAGCGTTGATGTTTTACCGTCCTTTGCCATCGCATCCTGTGGGTTTAGTGGATTTATTGCGTTTTGCGCTGCGTGGGCAATCGGTGGCGGCTGCGATTTTAATTGTAATCAGTGTGTTGACGGCGGGATTAGGTTTGTTAATGCCGTGGGCAATGGGACATTTGATTGAAAACTTATTACCTACAGGGAATCAACGTCAATTGTTGTTTCTGGCATTGGGATTAAGCAGTATTGCAATAGGAACGTGGTTATTGGGTTTGTATCAGCACTTTGTCTCACAACGTATGGGCGTATGGATGGACGTGGCCACGCACAGCGCGGCATGGGATCGTTTATTAAAATTACCTGCGGGATTTTTTCGCCATTACAGCGCGGGCGATTTGGCCGCTCGTATCAATGGGATCGCGGCTATTCGCCAGCGGTTAAGCGGTGCGATGTTGACGGGATTATTACACGGATTATTTGTTGTATTCACCGTAATGTTGATGGCCGCATACAGTGTGCCGTTGACGCTGTTGGCAGTGGGAATGGTTAGCGTTGCCGTGGCAATCACTTTGGCCGGCGGAATGCGCATTGTTAAATATGAACGCGAAGTCAGTGAACAAGCCGGCCATTTGTCTGGATTATTGCTGCAATGGCTTAATGGTATCACAAAATTGCGCAGCAGTGGCACGGAAAATCGGGCTTTCGCGCAATGGCACACGGCCTTTACCCGCCAACAAACCTGTGCCTTACAAGCCGCCACGTGGCGTAATAGTCTACAATCGGTAATGGGATTGTTGACCTTATTGAGTTTGGTGGCGATTGTGGCTGCGGTGAGTGTGTGGGGTTGGGCGACGCATTTGACCACCAGTCAATTTTTTGTGTTTAACGCGGCTTTTGCTGTGTTGACGGGGTCAATGTTGAGTTTGACTTATGTGGGTTTGGGGTTGTTGTCTGTTATTCCGTGGTACGAGCGGGCGCAGACCATTTTACACGCGTCTTTGGAGCGACGCGGTGGATTATCTGTGAAATTAGACGGCAGTATTGATATTGAACGGGTATATTTTGCTTATCAGGCTGATCAATCGCCCATCGTACGCGATTTGACGGTGCATATTGACCCCGGTGAATGGGTGGCGATTGTGGGCGCGTCGGGTTGTGGTAAAACAACTTTATTGCGTCTGTTGCTGGGTTTTGAACAGCCTACAAGTGGCTGTATTCGTTATAATGGTTATGATTTGACAACGATTGATGTGGCAGAATTACGCCGTCAACTCGGTGTAGTTTTACAAAATGGTCAATTGGTGGAAGGGGATATTGGCTCTAGTATTATCAGTGGCCGTCCGCTGACAATTGCTGATGCTTGGCAAGCGGCTCATCTCAGTGCGGTGGCAAGCGATATTGCGGCATTGCCCATGGGAATGGATACCATTTTACATGATCGGGCAGTGACTTTGTCCGGCGGCCAGCGACAACGTTTACTTTTGGCCAGAGCCTTAGCCCATCGACCACGTATTTTATTATTGGATGAAGCGACCAGTAGTCTGGATCATTTTACGCAAGCGCAAATTATGCGTCATCTGCGACAACTCCGTGTGACGACTTTGTTTATTGCGCATCGTTTGAGTACGCTGGTTGATGTGGATCGGATTTTGGTTTTAGAACAGGGGGTGATTGTTGAACAAGGCAGTTATTCTGAATTGTTGGCAAAAAAGGGAGTGTTTGCGCAATTGGTAGATAAATCATGTTGAATGTTTTGTATGATATTTCTTTACTCGGCATTGCTTATCGCAATCGTTCTACATTTGGTTTGTCCCGTACCACTGATCATTTATTGCGGGCTTTGTTGGCTTTGCCTGATGAGGTGCGTTTGGCAGCGAGTAGTGATGTGTCTTTTAATGTGTGGTTATTCAGTCGCTTGTATTGGCAGCAGCAATCGTTTCGTGAGGCAATGCCTTGGTTTTCCGATGCGTTTCAGGCGAGTTTTAAGGATACGCTACGGGAATGGTGGTTAAAAGATGCGTTATTCGCTAAACAAGTGGCCCTATTCAAGCGATTGGGTTTGATTAAAGATGAAACGCAAGTTTATCGCTGGCGTAATGAATTTATGGAATTAGGTTTTTATGGTACGCCGCGGGGGCGTTTGGCAGATGTGGACGTGTACCATTCTAATTATCATTTGATTCCAAAACGAATACAGCAACATGCGGGTGTTAAAGCGGTGTTGACGGTGCATGATATGATTCCCATTTTGCATCCTGAGTGGTGTGGCATGTTGGGGGACGCGGATAAGTATTTTCATCCTGAATTTAATTTGCCTGCGACGTTGAAAGGTTTGAACCGGGATCATTGGCTTATTTGTCCTTCGGCCGCGAGTCGTGATGATGTGTGTAATTATTTGGGTGGGCAAATTGATGCGGATAAGGTGCGGGTGATTCCTTGGGCGGCTTCTGAGTTATTTTATCCTTGTACCGATCCAGAACGTCTTCGTGCGGTACGGGAGAAATATAAGTTGCCTGTGGGGGGCCATTATGTGCTGAGTTTAAGCACGATTGAGCCGCGTAAGAATTTACCTACCTTATTACGTAGTTTTTACCGTTTGTTGCAACAAGAGCGGATCGGGGATTTATATTTGGTGTTAGCGGGAGCTTGGGGATGGGATTATGGGGAAATTTTCACCGAATTGCGTAAAAGTCGAATGTTGGCCAGTCGAGTGATTTTACCGGGTCATATTGCGGATGCTGATCTTGCCGCGTTGTACAGTGGGGCGTTGGGGTTTGTTTTTCCGTCGTTGTACGAGGGTTTTGGATTACCGCCGTTGGAGGCGATGCAGTGTGGTACGCCTGTGTTGGTTTCGGATGTGTCGTCCTTGCCCGAAGTGGTGGGCGATGCGGGATTATTGGTGAATCCGCATGATGAGGCAGGATGGGCGCAGGGATTGTTGACCTTGTATCGGGATGAAAATTTACGCGCCGAATTGTCGCATCGTGGAATCACTCGTGCGGCACTGTTTAGCTGGCCAAACTGTGCGCGGGAAACGGTGGGGGTGTATCGGGAGGCGGGGAATGGTGCAGCCTGATAAGGTTTAACTTGTGCCAATTCAAGTTTACGTATGGCTACTATACTAAATGCAGAAAAACGAATAACTCGCTCCCGTTGTACATTTGAAACTTTTAATCATACTTGAGTCACTACTAAAATAGACTGTCCATTTTTTTCATATACCAAAATTAAATCATTTATAAAAATTTATTTCAGAATCAGAATTTCTGAATTTTCAAAATTAATTCTTGCAACTCGTTTATTTTTATTAGATTTTTAATTCTGAAATTCTGTAACTTCTGATTCTGACAGAAAATTTTATGAATGGCTTAACGCTTACGCCAACTTATCCATTTCCTCCAACGACAAACGACGCGCTTCTTCGGGTAACATTACCGGAATGCCGTCCCGAATCGGATAAGCAAGGCGTGCGCCTTTGCTAAGTAATTCCTGTTTTGTTTTATCGTAAATTAACGCGCCTTTAGTCACAGGGCAAACCAAAATATCAAATAGCTTTTTGTCCATGTTTATTTCTCTTGTGCAAACGGGCTAATAACTGCTTACCAAAGGCTTCTGGTAAACGCGCCGTAATGGGTAAATACCAGTGTTGCGATGCGGCCATAAATTCACATTTTACCGCATCCTTTTCTGTCATAATAACAGGCAAATTATCTTTAAACTTAATGTCCTTAACCTGATAAACGTAATGATCAGGGAAAATATGCGTTTTTAATTTTAAACCATGATCGCGTAAACGATTAAAAAATTTCTCAGGATGTCCAATTCCCGCAATCGCATGAACCGTTTGCCCACGCAAAGCATCTAAAGGCATTGATAATTGACGATTGGCAATATTTTGTAAAGGATTTAAAGTATATTGTATGGAAAATTCATGTTCTAATGTCGCGCCTTTGGTCACTAAAAAATCAATGTTTTCTAAACGACTCACCGGCTCGCGCAACGGCCCCGCAGGTAAACAACGGCGATTGCCATAACGACGAATATCGTCTAACACCGCAATCTCAATATCACGCCCTAAACGGTAATGTTGTAATCCATCATCGCTGATAATCACATTACACGGGTGCTGCGCCAGTAAACGCTCCACCGCCCCCAATCGATCCACACCCACCACCACCGGACAGCCACTGTGACGCGCCAATAAAATCGGTTCATCACCCACAAGCACCGGATCGCTGTCAGCAACCACCGTTTCAATTGAAGCACGAGGACGCTGCCCCCCATAACCCCGACTGACAATCCCCGGTTGAAAACCTTGGCTTTTTAAAAATTGCGCCAACCAAATCACTAAAGGTGTCTTACCCGTGCCGCCTACGGTAATATTACCCACCACAATCACGGGAACTGGCACGGAATGTATTTTTAACAGTCCCTTATGATAAGCCTGCCGTCGTACCGCAGCCACACCACAATACAACCAACTCAATGGCGCAAGGAGTAAACTAAAAGGATGATTTGTACTATACCAAATATTATCTACATTCATGATCGCTAACGCATAGAAAAATAGTGCATTGATGCGCCCAATAGTTTACCAAAATTGCACCCAATCACGCATATTTTTTTATCACAACAACCCGGTTTCTAGCCGCTAGATTAAAGAGATAATGAACCGCTTTTAAAAGGTTTTTTAACCCACACGGCGATAACATCAATAAAAAAGTGAGATAATTTTTTAGATCATGGCTTTGCCTTATTCTCGTGTGCTTGTTAAAATCACCTTAATTTGCGTCATATCACGTTGTTGCTTTTGCTTGTCAATGTGTTGATGTAGGATAAAACCATTTTATGGCCACTCAAAAAAACACCGAATGATTAAACCACGTCATGAGCAGTCAAATTCCCCTACGCATCGCCACCCGTAAAAGTCCGCTGGCCTTATGGCAAGCACACCATGTTCGCCAGCATTTAGTGCGACTTTATCCTGATTTGCCGGTTGAGTTGGTAGAAATCACCACGAAAGGCGATAAAATTTTAGACACGCCATTAGCTAATATTGGTGGTAAAGGCTTGTTTGTTAAAGAATTAGAACATTGTTTATTAGAAAACGAGGCGGATATTGCGGTGCATTCGATGAAAGATGTCCCGGTGGAATTGCCAGAAGGCTTGTATTTACCGGTGATTATGCAGCGCGAAGAGCCACATGATGCGTTTGTGTCAAATGATTACAATGATTTGAACAGTTTACCCGAAGGCGCACGAGTCGGCACTGCGAGTTTACGGCGACAATGTCAATTGTTGGCGTTGCGGTCAGATTTAACCATTCTCACCTTGCGCGGTAATGTGGGAACACGTTTACAAAAATTAGATGATCAACAATTTGATGCGATTGTTTTAGCCGCGGCGGGGTTAAAGCGACTGGGCTTGTCACAACGTATTCGTTACCTTTTTCCATCGGAATTGATGTTGCCTGCGATTGGACAAGGCGCAATTGGAATCGAATGTCGGCGCGGCGATCAACATACCTTATCGCTTATTGCGGCGTTAAACGATCCGATTACTTATCAGCGGGTGAGTGCCGAGCGGGTGATCAATCAGGCGTTGGGTGGAAGTTGTCAAGTGCCGATTGCGGCTTATGCGACGGTGGACGGGCATCATCTTTGTTTACGGGGATTGGTGGGCGATGTCAAAGGGCAGCGCATTATACGCAGTACGAAATTAGGCCGTTTTGAAGACAGTCTTAAATTAGGACAACAATTAGCCGATGATCTCAAAGCACAAGGCGCAGATCAATTATTAGCCGAATTAAGCCATGAAAATCACTGAAAAATTGCATCAAGGACAACACATTTCTTTAGATACAGCCTTGTCTCAACTCCAATTTAATGCCGAAGGTCTCATTTCTGCGGTCGCCCAACAACATGATACGGGTGAAGTGTTGATGTTGGCGTGGATGAACCGCGAGGCATTGTTGGAAACGTTGACGACGAAACGGGTCTGTTATTGGTCGCGTTCGCGGCAACGGCTGTGGCGTAAAGGCGAGAGTTCGGGACAAACGCAACATTTAATTGCTTTGTATGCGGATTGTGATGGGGACAGTGTGTTGTTAAAAGTGGATCAACACGGCCCTGCTTGTCACACGGGGCGACGCAGTTGTTTTTATAATTTATTTCAAGAACAACAGGTTATCGTTGACAGTGAACCGTTGATTGCGCCTGAAACTTTGTATCGCCATGTTTAATCGTTTTTTACAAAAAATATTACTTTTGTTAATTAAGGGCTATCGTTATGTGATCAGTCCTTGGTTGGGGAATAATTGTCGTTTTTATCCGTCTTGTTCATGTTACACAGAAGAGGCGATCCAACGTTATGGCGCGTGGCGCGGTACGTGGATGGGAATACGAAGAATTTCCCGTTGTCATCCATTTTGTGAGGGGGGATACGATCCTGTTCCTGATTTGTCGGAGAGGGAAAAAGAGAAATGATAGACCAAAATTAAGTCATTCATAAAATTTTTCTATCAGAATCAGAAGTTACAGAATTTTTATCTCGTTCCTACATGCAATGTAGAAATGCAGCCCAAACGTGCTGCGTCACATAAATTAACTTAACGTGGCACGTTGTGACTGCATTCCCATTCATTTTTAATTAGGCAATCGTTGCACTTGAATCACTTGCAAGGTGTCGCCAGAAATGGCTTTTAATTCCAAGTGATAAGCCCCTTCATTAGGCAATAATTGGCCGTTTTGTTTAATTTGAATTTCAGGAATAGAAAGCGTTCCCCGATCCAAATCAAATACAGCTACATTCGGCGCGGTATTAGACAAAATACGCTCTACTTCTTCAGATGGCAATACTTGTGCGGTATAAGACTCGCCTTGCTGTGCCAAATTTTTGACAAATGCCCGCAGATGATTTTCCGAGCCTGCAATTAAATTCTGGTAAACAACCCGAATTTCTGGGGTTTGCGTTTCTAACAGCGCATCTTGTAAATCCTTAATGTCCACTTCTTCAATTAACGCGCCCACCCGTAATGCTTCGCTTAAAGAAGTTTGACCGCGTTGGGTTAATTGATCGTATAAGTTTTGCAATTCAGGATTATTAAATTGTCCTGCCATTGTCGAAGCTGAATCAGGCAATTGATACGCATCAAGCAAACATTTCACTTGTGCGGTGTGATTTTCTTCAGAACTGGCGATATTGTCAAATACGGGTAATTGCCATTTTTCACCTAAGAAAAGATACACATCACGCGCTAATTTTTCCTCTTCGCGCATAAAACCTAAAGAATCCGCTTCTGCGGCTGTTATCGATGTGCTGGTGGGAGTTGGGCAATTTAACGCGCCTGTGGCGGTTCTGGTGGGTTCTGCGGCTTGATTGCCGCCGCCTGCTTGTCCGCCTGCTTGTTGTTGTCCTGCTCGTTGTTGTGCTGCGCCGCCGCCTGCACCACCACGATAACCCTGTCCATTGCCCTGCTGCGCTAAAACGACTTGATTTAATGCCACCGCTAATAAGGAAGAAACCACTATAGATTTCAGTAATTGTTTATTATTCATGACGTGTTTTCCTTGAGAAATTAATATTATTAACTTAGGTTAAATTAATAATGTTTGTATTGAATAATCGCAGTATAGTTGATTATTTTATAAATAAACTTAACTTGGATTAACTTAATGATAAATTAGTTTAATTTATGTTTCATAGAAACAATCTATAATTTCACAATCGAATAAACCAGTAATGGGTCTTTTTTTCCTTTTACAATAATTTCTTTTTTAGAATGAATTTGAACCGTGTCTTGTACGGTGTTGTAAATGCGGTCTGATATGAGAATTTCTCCCGCTTGGGCAGCCCCTTCGATGCGTTTAGCGGTGTTTACTGTATCACCAATCACGTCGTAAAACCTAACGCCTGTGCTTCCAAATAAGCCCTCCACCAACAATCCACCATCCACCCCAATTCCCGCGCCAATCGATTCTCGTTTTAACAGCGGCTCAATTTCTTTAGACAGCACAATAGCAGCTTGAACGGCCAATTCAGCACTAGGAAATACTGCCATCACTTCATCGGCAGATAATTTGAATTTAATCGCGCCATATTGAGACAATACCAATTCAGAAAATTCATAATATTTATTAAGCAAATCCGCTACATTTTTAGGGTGTTGTTTTTCGCTCCAAGACGTGAATCCACGAATGTCCATAAATAAAATAAAACGAGTAGATTGAACAAGACTTAATGCCGATGGATTAATAAAAGATTGTTCCAGTAAATGTTTTCCCAATAACCATTCAGAATATTTGTGTAATTGATTTGAAGTTGTTTTTAACAGATTTAAATAACGTTCTGCTGTCCAATTAGCCAAGCCAATGACAAAACCTAAAGAAACAAGAGAAAATGCAATAAATCGATGGCTTTCATCACTGAAAAATGTCCCCGCTAAACTGAGGTGTTGGGCATGGAAATAAGTACTGTGTGTTTCAAATAAAACATACATCGCCAGTAATATTGAAGTACGAAAAATACTTTCAGTGACGATAAAGAAAGGGGAGAAACGTCTAGGTAGACATAATCGTATTTCTTGCAGCAAACCAATGATAATACTAAATAGCCAATAAGCCAGATGATTTGTACTGTCAAAAAATGACATTCCTTCAAGCGAGACTTCAATTACAGTGTAAACTAATGGCCCAATTAAATTTCCCAAAAAACGCCGAGGACGAGAGGTATTCTGCCAACGCACCAACACATAACTTTGTAACAGGCTGCCGATTAAAAGCACATAAGGATCAGGACTACGGAGATAAGTGCTGCCTCTTAATACCATTTCAAACAAGAAATTAGCCAGTGCAAAATGAACCGAATTGCCAAAAAATTCAAGCCAAAATCGAGTGCGAAATGAGCCAAAAAGTCTGGATTCAATAAGCGAATATTTCATATTATTGAGCCAATACAAAAAAAGACACAACCACTTTTTTAAGATAAATCGATTATAAAGCGGTTGTGTTTTATTAAAACTGAATTAAAGTCGTCGTTTACCCGTAATCATAGGGCGAATGAGAGAAATCCCCAGCACTTTTCCCATGATCACCACGGCACTGACATGAACAATCACGGCAAGTAAAGTCAGATTTGCCGCCATTTCATGCGTTTCTTCAACCCATTCCACTCCCCAGAATGTATCTAAAGTCAGCATCCAACCACTAATGACCGTCAAACTCAGCAGCAAAAGCAGTAAGAAAATCATCAACGCCCCGATGGGATTATGTCCTTCTGTGGGATCGAATTGGCGAGCGCGCACGGCTGTCAAATGGTGGCAAATACGCTCGTAAGTGGGGAAAAAATGGCAAAAACGCGCATTATGAGACCCAATAAATCCCCAAACAAAGCGCAATAGCAATAACGCCCCCACCACATAGCCTGCCCATTCGTGCCAACGTTCGCCATCTTCCAAAATAAAAAAATTCAGAAAAAATAACACCACAATAGACCAATGAAATAATCTGACAATACCATCCCAAATGGGAATTTCATGGGGAGTAGAATTCATCGCATTAATCCTTCATTTTCTTTTTCACGATGTCGCCATTACTGGGATCAAAATAAACTTCAATTTTCTCCCATTGGCTTGCGTCGCTCTCTTTGGAGGCTGCGCCGTAAATTTCGTAACAGTTGTCATCAATTTTGAATTTGTAAATGACAAAACCATAGTCATTGACAATTTTCTTTTGCATGTCCAATTCAGACAACCATTGCTCTCTTGGCACACTCGGACAGTCCGCGCCCGCTAACACCACTGAAGTATTCGCCAACACCACTAAACCAAAAGTAAATCCCACTATCGATTTCAACATAAAAAACTCCTTGAGTCGCTTGCTAAAAAAAATGTGCCATCTGGCGGGAAACAGCATGGACAAAATCCCCCCTCCCAACAAGCGACAAACCCCCTAAACACATCCGATAAACCACTTATGTTTTATTTAACATTTTGATTTTTAACATAAAACTATCCTGTTAAATCATCACTTGTGAGTCTATTCTGCTTATTCCGTTGGCAATTACTCTTTAAACCTCAAACCTATCCACATTAAAAATCACCCCAAAAACACCCCCATAAACACCACAATTGTGCAAAATGTGGTAAAAACGCAAAAATTTTTAAAATTATTAATTGTGACAGCTTGATTACTGTCACCAATTCTGTAAGAATCTTAACACTGCTGATTGTTTCAATCATGGAATCTTAACAAAGATAGCATTTATAAAAACGGAGGAAGCGAGACCAGGCGGCATGGTAAGCCGGTGCTATCCCTCTTGTCTTGGCAACAACGACGAGATTTCTCGCGTAACGTGTGAGATGAAATCTAAAAACCGAGAATTTATCGCCGAACGGATGCCCCACGGTTGGGTCATCTGCGAACGGCACATCGACGGCGCATTAAGTATTATTGACAACGATTGCAGCAATAAACGCGAAGCGCATCTAAAATTACGACAACTCTATGACAGTCAACAAGAAAATCCCGCTAATGCCTTGCATTAGTGTCTCCTAACGTGATGGAGGAGAATGGATGGTGACGAGATGGGTTGTGGCATGATTTGGGTATTGGCTTAACTCGCCAAAATTCTATAAAATAAATAGGTTCTCACCGCTTCCATTAAAAATTAACTGATTCAAATTTTGCACTCAACCGCTCTAGTGACCACAACAGGAGACATGATGAGTCGCGTCCCTTTGTTTTTAAAAATAATCGTAGGCTTATTTTTTTCGGCAGTCCTCGCCTTTTGTGTGCAGGCGAAGCAGGAGTGTTTCTCCACCTCTCCCAATTTGAAAAATGGGCAAAAATGGCGAGTGGCTTATGTACAAGGTGGGCCTTACATTCATTACCGCACCAATTTAATTAGTTTATTAGAAGCCTTACGCGATTTAAATTGGGTTGAACCTTTTCAATTACCCGAAGCCAAAAGTAACGATGACACAGAAGAGTTATGGCAATGGTTAAGTAAAAATATTCGCAGTAATTATATAGAATTTGTCGCAGATGCGTATTGGTGTGGTCAATGGCCGAAGCAAGAAGAAGAAAAAGCAGCTTTTAAAGAAAAAGTATTGTCCCGTTTGCGAACCTCTTCAGATATTGATTTGGTATTGGCATTTGGCACGTTAGGCGGGCAGATTATGGCCGAGAAAGTTCACCGTATCCCTACCTTAGTCATGTCCATTGCCGATGCGGTGGCGGCGGGTGTGGTGGAAAGTGCCAGTGATTCGGGTTTTGATTATATTCATGCTCGCGTTGATTCCACTCGATTTGAGAGACAACTGGAATTGTTCCATCGCATTGTACAATTTGATGTCTTGGGCATTGTCTACGAAGATTCTGATATTGGCCGCAGTTATGCGGGCGTAACGCGCATCCAAAATATGGCCAAAAAATTAGGCTTCCATTTGACAGAATGCAAAGCACCATCGGATAAGACTGTGGTGGTGCAAAAAACCATTGAATGTTACCAATATTTAGCTCCCATTGTGGATGCGGTTTATTTAACTTACGATGTGAATATAAAAGAAGCCCATTTACCAGATATAATTGCGCCTTTATTGGCTTATAAACGCCCTTCTTTTTCTCAATCGGGGCCGCGTGAGGTCAAATATGGCGCACTCATGGGTATGACGGATGTCAGTTACAAAGAAGTGGGCTTTTTTCATGCCAGCACAATGGCAAAAATCTTTAACGGTGCTAAACCCCGTCAATTAAATCAGGAATTTCCTAATCCTTATCGTTTAGCGATTAATGTGGAAACGGAGCGACAGATAGGTTTTCAATTTCCTGATTCAATTTTAATGATGGTGGATGAAGTTTATACGGATATTAGAACTGTTCCTTAATGTTCACTTACTCCCGGTGGTGGCGTGAACCAAGACAATTGTTGTTGTAATGTCACCACCGTGCCGACGATAATTAAACTTTGCAAATGAATATCGGCTTGATGCACTAAATCGGGTAAAGTTTGCAACGTGCCGACAATCGTTTTTTGTTCCGATGTCGTGGCTTTTTGCACCAAAGCCGCAGGATAATTCGCCGGTAAACCATGTGCGATCATTTGCCGACAAAATTCGTTTAATGCCCGCAAACCCATATAGACCACAACGGTTTGATTCAATTGCGTCAACATTGACCAATTCAAATCCAATGAGCCGTCTTTCAAATGTCCCGTGACAAAAACACAGGCTTGCGCATGATCTCGGTGAGTTAAAGGAATCCCCGCATAAGCCGACGCACCCAAAGCCGCTGTAATGCCCGGCACCACTTGAAAAGGCACGCCTGCGGCCATTAAGGTTTCAATTTCCTCTCCCCCGCGTCCGAACACGAACGGATCGCCGCCTTTTAAACGCAACACTTTTTTACCTTGTAAGGCTAATTTGGCTAATAACTCATTAATTTCTTCTTGGGGTAAGGTGTGATCATTGGGTTTTTTACCGACATAAACCCGTTCTGCTTCGCGTCGCACCAAATTTAGCACCGCCGGCGACACCAAACGATCATAAACCACCACATCCGCTTGCTGCATTAAACGCAACGCCCGAAAAGTCAACAAATCCGGATCGCCAGGCCCCCCACCCACTAAATACACCTCACCTCGCGGCAATGGCGCATCATTCGCATCGACCTGCGCCAAATACTGCGTTAAAGCGGCTTGAGCGCGTTCCTGTTGTCCTGACAACACCAATTCGGCAATTGGCCCTTGCAGCACCGATTCCCAAAAATCACGGCGTTCTGTGGTGTTTTGAAAACGTTGTTTTAAGGGTTCGCGGAATGCCGCCATTAATGCGGCCAATTGACCGTAGGCCGCAGGAATTAAACTTTCTAAACGCGCCCGCAGTAAGCGCGCCAGTACGGGAGCCGCGCCGCCGGTAGAAATCGCCACTTGTAATGGTTCCCGCGACAACATTGACGGCACAATAAAATCGCATGATTCCGGTGAATCCACTACATTAACCAGAATTTGGTGTGCTTTTGCTGCATTAGACACCTGTTGATTAATCGCGTTATCATTAGTCGCTGCGATCACCAGACGGCATCCCGATAAATCAGTTTCGACAAAAGTACCACAACGATAACTGATTCGTCCTTCATCCACCCAAGATTGCAAAAGTGAACTGATCTGCGGTGCCACCACATGAATGCGCGCATCGGCTTGCAACAGCAGGTCAATTTTGCGCGTCGCCGTATTTCCTCCACCCACAACCAAGCAGGGATGATCTTTAACCGTTAAAAAAATAGGGAAAAATGCCATAACATCTCGTCTCCAGTTTAAATCTTTTTGATTATTTTTGTGCGTTGCATCATAGACTTACTTGCAATCAAGGACGGATTAGTATATAAGAATAAACTTTAATACTAAAGCACTTTCCATGAGGATGTCTGCGCAACAAAGCGATGGCTAAAACTGTGCCTGGCATCATTATTCTTTCTTCACCATTGATCAACTAAAGGAGCTTTTTCATGGCTGACTTCGATAAAGAACTGGACGCAAGCGGTTTAAACTGTCCTCTGCCGATTTTAAAGGCAAAAAAAGAACTCAATGCCCTCAGCAGCGGTCAAAAACTGCGCATCGTGGCCACTGATCCGGGTTCGGTGAAAGATTTCGACGCATTCGCCAAACAAACCGGCAACAAACTGTTGTCCTCTGGCGAAGAAGGCGGCAAATACGTTTTCTTAATTGAGAAGGCCTAATTCTCATCTACCGAATCCACCTCAGACACTTCACTCAGGAGTCAAGGGCATGTCCGACACAAAAAAAATGGCCATTATCGCCACCAAAGGCACGCTAGATTGGGCTTATCCGCCTTTTATTTTGGCTTCGACGGCGGCGGCGTTGGGTTATGACACCCAAATCTTTTTCACTTTTTACGGGCTGCAATTGTTGCGTAAAGAGTTGAAATTGCAAGTTTCTCCGTTGGGCAACCCTGCGATGCCGATGCCGATGCCTGTGCCTGTTCTGGTGCAAGCCCTGCCGTTTATGCAAAGCGTCATGACCAGCATGATGAAAAGCAAAATGAAGCAGAAAGGAGTCGCCAGCGTAGAAGAATTGCGCGATCTGTGTTTGGAAGCCGAAGTCAAAATGATCGCCTGCCAAATGACCGTTGACCTGTTTGAATTCGATACCAAAGAATTTATTTCAGGAGTCGAATACGGTGGCGCGGCCAGTTTCTTTGAATTTGCTGGCCAAGCGGACATTACGCTGTACATTTAGTATTGCGATAGATTTGGGTGTGACAGAGAAATGGCTTATTTCTCTGTTTACCCCAGTTACAACAGATCAAAAAACAACACCCGCAAACAAAATAATAGGGCAATACAACCGAATAATAAATGTCCCCATTCGGGCTGTCCTTCCGCGTCTCGGTACGTCAACCCATGCCACGCCACGCCCGCCGTCACCAGCACAAAGACAACATCCCACAACATTTCTCCTTCTCCTTTGTTTTAATTTAGGTTGTGAATACGTTTTAAACCACTTATTCTAGGCCGTCTTTACCACTTAATGATTCACTTGGTGTGTTTTTACCGTAGAAATTATAGAGATCATCCCCACAGTGTAAAATTATTTTATTGACTTTGATGAGGAGAGATTTATCCCATGACTATCCGTCTTGTAATAACAGGATTATTTTACTTATTATTGTCATCAAACAGCATGGCAGAAACTCAGGAAATAACCGTTTGCACGGGCAGTAAAGAAGGGGCTTATTATCCCGCCGTAGAACACATCCGACAACACGCTGAACCAGAATTAATCGTAACGGCTTTGGAAACAAAAGGTTCTGTCGATAATTTAAAGGGATTAGAGGATCAGATTTGTCAGGCTGCAATTATCCAAGCTGATGCTTACTTTTTAGCGCAGACACAAATGATAGAATTATCAGTGGAACGCACAGCAGAATTATATGATGAATATGTGCATTTAATTTGTAATCGTCAAGCGGGAATTGACCAGATTAATGATCTCAAAGAAAACTCCCAAAATAACACGTTATTAATTGGTACAAAAGGCAGTGGTGCGGCCTTGACTTGGGAAGCGTTTGTGGCATTGGACAGTGATTATGGACGCATTCCCACATTACCGTTTGGTGGGGAGCGAGCATTAACGCAATTAATCGAAGGTCAAAACTCACAATGTATGCTGATTATTAGCGGTTTACGTTCCAAAATGATGCGAGAAATTGATCAGCACGGTGATATATTGAAATTAGTACATGTCAGTAATTCTAATTTTAAAGATAAAAAGGACGGACGTGGGGATTCTATTTACCGTTTTCAAAAAATCCCATCAGGGACTTATGAGCAATTGCAACGTCGTTTTTTTGGGGGAATTGAAACAATCATTGTTTCAGCCGTATTAGTGACAAATCGCCATTGGATTGATCAGAATCCACTGGCTTACCAACAATTTGCTAAAGCTGTGTTGGCGGCGCGGCCATATATTTTAGAAATGATGGCGACATTTTGATTTTTTTTATTGTTTTATTCAGGGAGATTAAATGATGAGTTACCAAACACCGATTCCAACAGAAATTCGTTTACATCAAAAATCCAGAAAAATGGATATTGCTTTTGAAGATGGTTTGTCCTGTGAATTGACTTGTGAATTTTTACGGGTATTTTCTCCTTCAGCCGAAGTGCGCGGGCATTCAGCAGATCAAGCGGTGTTGCAATTTGGTAAAGCGGACGTGAATATTGAGAAAGTCGATCCTGTGGGAACTTATGCCATTTGTTTGCATTTTGATGATGGACATAACACGGGAATTTATTCATGGGATTGGCTGTATCATTTGTGTAAAAATCGGGATCAATTATGGTCAGAGTATTTGTCTGAATTAGAAGCCGCAGGTAAAAAACGTTTCCCTACTGAAAACGCCGTACAGTAATTGGGTGATTCAAATATGAATGATCAAGAATCCACCACTCATTTTGGTTTTTCTCAAATTCCGCGTTCGGAGAAAGTGCGCCGCGTGGGACAAGTATTTAGTTCAGTGGCACAACGTTACGATGTGATGAATGATTTAATGTCATTCGGTTTGCATCGTTTATGGAAACGTTTTGCTGTAGAATTAGCCCATATTCGGCCGGGACAATCCGTATTAGATTTGGCTGGAGGCACGGGAGATTTAACCCGTCTAATAACCCCGCTTATTGGGGAAAAAGGGCGCGTGGTATTAGGCGATATTAATGGTGCTATGTTAGAAGTTGGGCGTGAGCGTTTATTAAACGAAGGCATTGTGGTGGATGTGATTCAATTAAATGCCGAAAATTTACCCTTTGCCAATAACAGTTTTGATTTAATTACCATCGCTTTTGGCTTGCGCAATGTGACTGATAAAGAAGCGGCTTTAGCATCGATGTATCGGGTATTAAAACCTGGTGGACGCTTAATTATCTTAGAATTTTCTCAAGTCTATTTGCCGCCATTAAAACCCATTTACGATCTTTATTCTTTCCGCATTTTACCGCTGATGGGTAAATTAGTGGCAAAAGATGAAGACAGTTATCGTTATTTAGCCGAATCGATTCGGATGCACCCCGATCAAGAGACGTTAAAAAACATGTTAATTGACGTGGGATTTGAACGGTGCGATTATCATAATGTAGATGGCGGAATTGTCGCGGTGCATCGTGGTTTTAAATTGTGATTGAACGAAAATTAAACAGGGATTTTAACGGGATTTAAGGAGCGAATATCATGAGCGAATATGCCACCGTTGCCGCTGGTTGTTTTTGGGGCGTGGAAGCCCTTTTTCGCCCATTATCAGGCGTAATCAATACCGCCGTGGGTTACACGGGCGGCCACACGGAAAACCCCAGTTATGAGCAAGTATGCAGCGACACCACCGGCCATGCTGAAGCCGTATTAATCGAATTTGATCCCAGTCAAATCAGCTATGAAGCCTTATTGCGCGTTTTCTGGGACAATCACGATCCCACCACCCTAAATCGCCAAGGCCCCGATAGAGGCAGTCAATACCGTTCTGCGGTTTTTTACCATTCAGAACAACAAGCCCATATTGCGCAACAATTAAAAGCCGAATTAGCCCCTCATTACCAGCAACCCATTGTCACTGAAATTGTGCCAGCCAGTCGCTTTTATTACGCTGAAGATTATCATCAACAATACTTTGCCAAACGAGGTATTGTTGCCCATTGTCACGCTAAATTAAAATAAAAAATTACCGCATTACATGCGACCATCATTCACACTTTTACACACTAGGATTGACAATGCCACACGAATTGGCTTATCAACATTATGGCGATTCAGGAGAGCCGCTGATTATTCTACATGGTTTATTTGGTTCTGCTAAAAACTGGCATTCCATTGCGCGCCAATTAGAATCTCAATTTAATATTTGGGCATTAGATTTACGCAATCATGGGGCATCGCCTTGGGATGTCACGATGAATTATCCCGAATTAGCGGATGATTTGCGTTATTTTATCGAACAACATCAATTAGCACCCGCGAATTTATTAGGGCATAGTATGGGCGGAAAAACGGCCATGACCTTAGCTCTTGCTTTACCGACACTGGTTAAACGTTTAATTGTGGTGGATATTGCGCCTGTTAATTATAACCACAGTTTTATCGATTATGTGCAAGCCATGCAACATATTGATTTGTCTGGGTTAAATCGCCGCAGCGAAGTGGATCAGCGACTCAGTGAAACCATACAAGACACCAGCATTAGAATGTTTTTATTACAAAATTTGGTGTTCAATACGGATCATTATGATTGGCGTATTAATCTTTCGGCATTAGCGGCTAATATGCACTATTTAACGGCTTTTCCTCAAATTGATTCTGATATTCAATTTAAAGGAGAAACGGTTTTTTTACGCGGGGAGAAATCAGACTATATTTTGCCTGTGCATGAAGAAACGATTTGCCATTATTTCCCCAATGCGCGTATTGAAACCATTGCCAATGCGGGGCATTGGATTCACGCCGATCAACCGCAGTCTCTTCTGGCACAATTACAAAAAATTTTGGGAACAGAATAAGAAAAATAAAATGAGGAGTCGTGATCTGAATCAGTATTTTTTCAAGAAATGTTGATTCAGATTTTCTTTAGCAAGTATCAGCGAGGATAACATGTCGCATATTATAAAATTTAGCATCAAAGAGTTAGCAGGGCGTAAAAAAGAATATACTCGAATTCTTAATGAAGATATTAATATCTTTTTCGGGCTGAATGGCAGTGGTAAAACTTCGTTATTAAAAATTTTACATGCTGCAATGAGCATGGATAGAGATATTTTACGCAATGTGCCTTTTAAGCAAGCAAACATTGAACTTTCGTCGAAAAAAACGGAAGAAACTTTTATTTTTGAGATTAAAAAAAATCTAACTCATATTGCAAAAGAACGGCTTGATTTACCTGAAATTTTGTTTCAAGAAAATATTCCTGAAGAAATAAAAGCGGAGTTAGAAATCCTATCTCAACATCACCATAAACAGGAAAAAATAAGTGTAGAGGTCAATTCTAAGGAACCCTTTAGAGGATTGCGTCACACTTATTTACCCGTTTCTCGTCCTTACCCCACTAAACGTCCAGAACGTTTGCCGCTTTCTGAAGGGCAATTAGACTTGCTTTTTGCCAAGAATTTGCAGGATTTATGGAGACGTTATTCAACAGAAATGTTAAGCCATATTCGTAAGATACAAGAAGATGGATTGGCAAATATTTTAAAAACAGTTTTATCTGCCGAAGAATCTAATCACCTTAATGAGGTGATGACAGAAAAATCAATTTCTGAAGAAATGGCTTATGAACAAATGCGTAATTTCTTGAATCGACAAAATACTAATATTGATATATTAGGAACTCGTGATAATTTTATACAACGTTATGCTAAAGATACTCGTTTGCAAAAAGTAGTGAGCGATATTAATGCGGTAGAAAAGGAAATTGAACATACTTTATTACCACGCCAACATTTGCAGCGGCTAATTCAAAAAATGTTCAGCCATAAGCACATTGAATTTACAGACAGTGATATTTTAGTAAAAACAGAAGATGATAGGGCATTAGGCTTACATTTACTGTCATCGGGTGAACGTCAATTAATGCTAATTTTTCTGGAAACATTTCTTGCAGGAGAAAGCATTATTCTCATTGACGAACCAGAAATGTCAATGCACATTGATTGGCAATTAGAATTGGTTAATGCTATGCGTCAGCTTAATCCTAAAGCACAATTAATTCTAGCCACTCATTCTCCAGAAATTATGGCAGAAGTTTCTGATGATAAGATATTTAGATTAAACAATGAATAGATTACAACATTCCGCATCGGCCACTCAACGCGCCATGCAAATTTCTGATTATCGATTGTTTGTTTTTGTGGAAGGTCAAAGTGATTCGTTTTTTTATGGAAATATTTGTGAGGATTTGTGCAGTGAAAGATTGAAATATCATATTTATTGTGCAAATAAAACTCCATTTTGTGAAGAATGGGGAGAGCAGAAAAAACTTTCTGGAAAAAGTGGAGTGCTTGAATTATATTCTTGTTTTAAAACAAATGGGTTACTTCTTTTTGAATTTCAAGGTAATAAAAAAGCTTCTGTTTTCTTTTTGGATAAAGATATTGATGATTTGTTGAATAAAAAAATTAATTCTGAACATGTCATTTACACAGAATATTATGATATAGAAAATCATATTTTTGTAAATGGTAATGTGATTAAGGGTGCGGCCTCTGCAATGAATATGGATATTCAAGAAGTTCGTGGAATAATTCCAAATGTTCATGAATGGACAATTAAAGTAGCAACTCAATGGAAATCTTATGTGGAATTTTGTTTTTTTGCGATTAAGGCACATAAAGTAGTGGCAAATTGCCGTTATGGAGAACATCAACTTCCTAAACAATTTGACTTTGTGGGTGAGCCTGATATTTTGTCTGATGATATTGACCGTGATATTTATCATCAATGTATCCAATCACTAGATAATTTATATCAACAAAACAAGCACAACATGGTATTTAAAGGCAAATGGTATGCTGATTTATTGGATCGTGACTTGGGTGGTAAAGGAAAACATAAAGAACTATTAATTGCTATCGCAGCTACTTTGAATTTTAACGAAGAATGGGCAAATTACTTTAAACACCCTTTAAGAAAATTACTCCGTCAAGTGGATTATCCCGAAAATATAGTGTCGTGATATGATTTACAATAAGCCCCTCATTTTCTCTGAATCATAATTTATAAAACCAAAGAATCCCCAGAATTTTTTCTTAGAAAAATTAATTCTGAAAATTTCGTAAACTTCTGATTCAGACAATCCCCATCTCCATTCTTTTTCTTAGAAAATGCAAGTGATATTTGTTTTACCACCCCCCTGCTCATGCGCCAACAACCACGCCTTTAACGCCAAACCCGCTCCGTAACCGACTAAACGTCCTGATTGTCCGATGACGCGATGGCAGGGGACAATGATGAGAAAAGGGTTATGATGATTGGCTTGCCCGACGGCACGCGCCGCTTTGGGTTGTCCCACGGCGGCGGCAATTTCTCCATAACTGCGTACTTCTCCATAGGGAATGTCACACAAGGTCCGCCACACCCGCTGCCGAAACGCCGTCCCTTGCCAACGCAAAGGTAAGTCAAATTGTCGGCGTGTCCCCGCAAAATAATCGTTTAACTGCGCACACGCCGCTTGTAATAAGGGAGAATTATCAGAGGGTTCTGAAATAGTTAAGTGATCTGCACGCGCTGGAAGCTGAAACTCAGGCCACGCCGACACCACATCGCAGGACAATAACGCAGATTGATCCGCCGTGATTTTAAAAGTCCCTATAAGACAATCGCAATAAGCCGTTTGTAAGGACAGACTAGATGGCATCTGCGTCCGTTTCGCCCGTGCGAATCCGAATCACGCGCTCTACTGAAGTGACAAAAATTTTACCATCACCAATTTTTCCCGTGCGAGCGGATTGAATAATGGCTTCAATACACGTATCCACTTGCGCATCAGTCACAATGATTTCTAATTTGACTTTAGGGAGAAAATCGACAATATATTCCGCGCCGCGATATAATTCAGTGTGTCCTTTTTGACGGCCAAAGCCTTTGACTTCAGTCACCGTAATTCCTGTTACGCCAATGCTAGATAAGGCTTCTCTGACATCGTCTAAACGAAAAGGTTTAACAATCGCTTCTATTTTTTTCATAATACCGTATTGGAAATGCTTATTCTAAGAGGAATTAAAGAATAAGTTGGGATAGCACGCTGAGTTTTGACTCAACCCAATTTCCGTTCTCCTTCAGTTGTCAGGCTATCTTTAAATTAACGCAAACTAATGGGCAGAGATAACGCTTTTTTAATACCTTATTTTTAGTAAAAAACAGCGTTATTCTGCCATGAATTTTTTTATCAATAATAAACGGCAATTAACCGCCTAAAACAGCCAGCATTTTCGCGCCCAATTCAGTGGGAGAGCGACATACATTGACATGAGCCGCTTCTAAGGCTGCGAATTTATCGGCTGCTGTGCCTTTGCCACCGGCGATGATTGCGCCGGCATGTCCCATGCGTTTGCCCGGAGGTGCAGTTACGCCCGCAATGTAGGCTACAACAGGCTTAGTGACGTTAGACTTGATAAATTCGGCCGCTTCTTCTTCCGCAGAACCGCCAATTTCTCCCACCATAATAATGCCTTCGGTGGCAGGGTCTTCTTGGAATAAGGCCAAGCAGTCAATAAAGTTCATGCCGTGAATCGGATCGCCCCCGATACCTACGCACGTGCTTTGACCTAAACCGTTATTTGTGGTTTGGAAAACCGCTTCATAAGTCAAAGTACCAGAACGCGATACAATCCCAATTTTACCGGGTTTATGAATTTGTCCGGGCATAATGCCGATTTTACAAGCACCGGGGGTAATTAGACCGGGGCAATTTGGCCCAATTAAACGGGTATTCGGATAATGATCCATCAATGCGGTTTTCACTTTCAACATGTCCATGACAGGAATGCCTTCAGTGATACATGCAATCACTTTAATTCCCGCATCGGCTGCTTCTAAAATCGCATCCGCGGCGAAAGGCGCAGGAACATAAATCATAGACGCTTCGGCACCGGTTTGAGCGACGGCATCGTGAACGGTGTTAAATACCGGCAAGCCTAAATGGGTGCTACCACTGCGGCCGGGTGTGACTCCGCCGACCATTTTAGTACCGTAAGCAATCGCTTGTTCGGAGTGGAACGTGCCTTGTTTGCCGGTGAAACCTTGACAAATTACTTTGGTGTTGGCATCAATTAAAATACTCATCGCTTTATCCTTTTACCGCTTTAACGACTTTTGCCGCTGCATCGGCCAAATCATCGGCCGGAATCAGGGATAGACCACTGTCTTTTAACAATTGTTTACCCGCAGCCACGTTAGTGCCTTCTAAACGCACCACCACCGGCAAACTAATGCCCACTTCTTTCACGGCGGTGATAATCCCTTCAGCAATTAAGTCACATTTCACAATGCCACCAAAAATATTGACTAAAATGGCTTTCACATTTTTGTCAGATAAAATCAGTTTAAAGGCTTCCGTCACTTTAGCGGCGGTGGTGCCGCCGCCTACGTCTAAGAAGTTAGCGGGTTCGCCACCATATAACTTGATAATATCCATCGTGGCCATCGCCAAGCCCGCACCATTCACCATACACGCAATATTACCGTCTAAGGTGACATAATTCAGGTCGAATTGACGCGCCCGATCTTCTTTCTCATCCACTTGAGACGGATCGTACATTGCCGCTAAATCAGTGTGACGATATAAGGCGTTGTCATCAATATTCACTTTGCCGTCTAAAGCCATTAATTCGCCTTTATCATTGACGATTAACGGGTTGATTTCGACTAAGCTCAAGTCTTTTTCAACAAATAAACGGTATAAATTAGACAATAAGAAAGTCAATTGTTTGGCTTGGTCGGCATTTAAACCGATGGCGAAAGCGATTTCGCGGCATTGATAGGCTTGTAAGCCGGTGACAGGATCGACGTGGCGAGTAATGATTTTTTCGGGGGTGTGTGCGGCGACTTCTTCGATGTCCATACCGCCTTCGCTAGATGCGATCACGGCAACTCGGCGTTTTGCTCGGTCAACCAATAAACTCAAATACAGTTCAGTGACAATTCCCGTAGGCGTTTCGACCAGTACACAACCAATCGGTTGGCCTTTGCTGTCGGTTTGGTGGGTGACGAGGTTTTTTCCGATGAGCTGAGTGGCGATGCTTTGAACTTCGTCTAAGGATTTAACCTTTTTTACGCCACCGGCTTTACCGCGTCCGCCCGCGTGAACTTGGGCTTTAACCATCCAAGAATCCCCACCTAATTCCTCGGCTTTTTGTCGCGCTTCGGCGGGATTAAATGCAGGATACCCTGTGGGGACAGGAATGAGATAATCGGCAAATAATCTTTTTGCTTGATATTCGTGTATATTCATCAGTTAGCCTCTTGAAAAGAGATACTTATTGTGTTGTTTTGTGTTTGGGGTCAGAAGCGATTCTGACTGGCTCACACGGGTTACGAAAAATGTGCATCGTAACGCCTATGCCGTTTTGCAGCAAGCGTTCCGTTTCAAAAAAGATTTATTTTTTACAGACTGCCTGAAAGCAGGTGATATTATGCCAGAATTACCAGAAGTCGAAACCACACGTTTAGGTTTATTACCGCATCTTGCAGCGCAGCAAATTGCGTGGGTACACGTCCATCAACCGCGTTTACGCTGGCCAATCCCCGAAAATCTGGCTGAAATGCTGTCTGGACAGCTCATCACTGAAATTAATCGTCGCGGTAAATATTTATTATTTATTTGTAAAACAGGTGATTATTTTTTAATTCATCTGGGCATGTCGGGCAGTTTGCGTTTGGTGGAGGCAGAAACAGCGTTGGCCAAACATGATCATGTGGAGTTAGGTTTGGCATCGGGGAAAATTTTACGTTACCACGATCCGCGTCGTTTTGGTTGCGTGTTACTCGGAGAAGGCGATGTGATGCAACATCCGTTATTGGTCAATTTGGGGCCAGAACCCTTGTCTGATGCGTTTAACGCCGCTTATCTTTACAATCAGACCAGAACACGACGCAGTGCCATTAAAACGGTGATTATGAATGCGCATATTGTCGTTGGCGTGGGGAATATTTACGCCAATGAAGCGTTATTTTTAGCGGGCATTGACCCCCGACGTGCGGCCTGTGAAGTGGAAGAAAATCAATGTGATGCGCTAGTTCTCGCCATTCGACAAGTGCTGACCGCTGCGATTGCGATGGGTGGAACGACGTTACGCGATTTTGTGAATAGCAGCGGACAGCCGGGCTATTTTCAACAAACATTACAGGTTTATGATCGGGCGGGTCAACCGTGTGTTCGCTGTGATAAGGGTATTGTAGAACATACCGTGTTGGGAAACCGCAGCAGTTATTTTTGTGCGGGGTGTCAAAAGTAGGGGGAAATTTTTGTTTGAATCACATTATTCTGATGATGAATGACCAAAATGCTGATACCCCGTCTGATTTAAAGTAAACAATTTTCCTTGTGCATCAAAGCAACGTAATCCTTTTTCTGTTTCAATTGTACCAATTCGAGTACAACGCAAGGTTGGTGGGAGCAGATTGGGAAGCAGAGGACTCAAGGCCTCAGGCACAGTAAAACACAATTCATAATCATCGCCCGCGCTCAAAGCCAAACGATAAGCCTCTGATAATTCGACCGATTGACGCAACGGCAAAGACAAAGGCAAATTTTCCAACTGTAAACTCGCGCCCACATCGCTGGCGGTCAAAATATGACCCAAATCCGCCGCTAAACCATCAGAAATATCCACCGCACTGCTGGCGATGTCTAACAAAAGCTGCCCCGCCTGCCAACGTGGATTGGGATAAAACAGGCGAGAAATCAAATAGTTTCGATATTTTTCTTCTGATACCACGTGACGATTCTGCACAATCGCCAAACCCAATCCTGCATCTCCCAAAGTGCCTGTGACATAGATGCCATCACCGACTTGTGCGCCGCTGCGTCGCAAGCCACAGCCCGCAGGTACTGTTCCCATGATTTGTATTGTAATCGTTAATGTGCCACGCGTAGTATCACCACCGATCAAGCTCACCTGCGCTTGTTCTGCCAACGAAGCAAGCCCTTGCGTAAACTCTGCCCACCATTTGGGATCGTGATGCGGACACGTTAAGGCTAAAGTCATCCACGCAGGAGTCGCGCCCATTGCCGCTAAATCACTCAAATTAACTGCTAACGCCTTGTATCCAATGGCAAAAACAGGTGTTTCTTCAGGAAAATGCACCCCAGCCACCAGCGTATCCACAGACACCACCAATTGCTGTCGTGCATCTATACGACAAATAGCCGCATCATCTCCAATTCCTAAAATCACATCGTCCCGTTTAGGATAATGCGCATTAAAAAAAGTATTAATTCGTTCAAACTCATTCATTATTTTTTATGGATAAGTGTAATTTTTTGCGAGATAATGTGTCTGCAATTGTAGCCACCATTCTCGATTAAACCAATAAGCTAAATACACAGGTAAAATTAACACGGTAAAATAAACTAAAAAGCCACCAAAAACCTCTAATGTTTTGCCAATCCAAGCCGAAACAGGTTGATGAATCGTTTGCAAATTAGCACTGATATAAACCAAAAAAGGATCATCCGCGGCCAATAGATTTAACATCGCAATATTGACTTTTAAATAAATCGCTAAAAAAGTAAATATAAAAACTAAAACTGTACCAATTAATGTTTTTTTAATTTTTCCCGTTGGACTGGCTAATAATAACAACCAAACTAAAGGAAATCCTAAAGTTAATGCTGTCATATTGCCGACTTTAGCATTCCACGTAAATAGCGCGGTTTCTCCTGCTTTTTGTGGCAATAATAAAAAAGTATTAATATGCCAATCGATCAAATTAGAATAATTTAAGCTGGCGCGGGCGCGATCATAAGTCACTTGCAATAAAACATCTTGCACAGGCGCAATAGCAGCCAAAATAACGGGCTGTAATAACCACCACCATAAGAAAAAAGCAGGAATAAGCCACAAGGCCATTTGTGCAAAATAACGGGTTAATGTGTTCATTTTTTACACCGCCGTAGCTGGATCAGAAGAAGGGAAAGAAACAGGCTTAGTTTGAGTTAATAAAACCCATGCGAACAACATTAATATTAATACATTTAATAAAATCGGCCAGAAATAAGAATGGAATATATCAAATGTTTCAAATTCAAACCAATGTCCAAAATAAATTAAAGAGATTAAACGCAACACATTAATCACTTGAATCAAGAATAATCCCAATGCAATAAAAAAGGCTTTTTTAGCAAAATTAAACCACGGATAAGCCAAAATACTCGACAAATATAACCAAGACACAGAAAACGCCGTACAGGCTTCCGTGACTTCTATGGCAAAATTAGACACAGAATGTCTTAATATGGCTTTATCCAGCACAATTTGGCTGTCAAATAATTGCATAATATAGCCCGTAATGGTCGCCAAAATGAGGCTAAATTGATCTGAAAATGGAGCAAATTCTTCCAATTTTAATATATTTAAACCAATAATTGACAGAATCGAAAAAACCAAGAAATAACCCACCACGTATCACTCCTCAATGGTATTTAACCAGTGATGATTTCTATAGTCTAAAGCAGACAATAAGCAATCTAAAAATTCTTGGCTTAATGCAGAGAATTCTTTTTTAACCCCTAAATCTACCAATTGCGTCATTTTTAAATCAGCATAACCACAAGGATTAATCCATGAAAATGGCGTTAAATCCATAGCGATATTTAAACTTAATCCATGATAGCTGCAACCACGACGAATGCGTAAGCCTAAAGAGGCAATTTTTTCTTCATTCACATAGACCCCAGGGGCATGATCTCGACGATTTGCAGTCAAAGAATAAAGGGCTAAAAAATCAATAATTGCCTGCTCTAATGCCGTGACTAATGTCTTAACGCCCCATTGGGGACGGCGTTTTAAATCCATTAACACATAAACCACCAATTGACCCGGCGCGTGATAAGTCACTTGCCCACCCCGATCACAAAAAAAGACAGGAATATCATGGGGTTTAATAATGTGTTCAACTCGTCCCGCCTGTCCCAAAGTATAAACTGCGGGATGTTGCACCAGCCACAATTCATCAGGCGTATTCTCGTCCCGTTGTGCAGTAAACTGCTGCATGGCGTGATAAGTTTCCGCATAAAAACACAAGCCAAAATCTCGAATAAATACGGTATCTATCATAGAATGAGAAAGCTAAAAAATTATCGAATCGCATGATTAAAAGCCACAAAAGCATCATAAAATGATTTAGGCTGGCCATTTACATCTAAAACACCATGTTCTTGACAAATTTGATATAAATAAAATCCTGTTAAAAACACGTTATTATCGCTGTGATTTTCGACAATTAAAGTATCCCCCATTAAGAAATCTGGCACGGATAAAGTCACCGTTTGCCAATCTGTAACATTGTTTAAATGAATGGATTGTTGCCATGTTTCTCGTTCGCTATTAGGACGGGTTAATTTAACCGTTAATTCCAGCGCATGAGATGCAGCACGAACTTGAAATAACAGCGTAAAAGGTTTCTCTGGCCAAGTCACTAATTCATGATTAATGGGAACGTGTTGTGACAATTGGCCATCCGCTTGTAATTGCGCGGCATGGGCTTGTAATGTTTCATCAAATATCACTATTCCACGCTTCAATTCCCAACACGAATAATGTCGCTCAAATAAACCATTACGTAATAAATTAATGCGTTTATCTTGCACTGTCCACAAACTATAACCCATTGTTTGTTCACGTAAAATTTTAGCCGCATAATGTAAGAAATCAGGCAAGGCTTGCGCATCAAATTGCGCATTTTTCTCAAAACCAGGGGTATTGTCAATAAAATTAAACTGGTCAAAGAAAAGTGTATTTTGCGTGTGTTTGCGTACGGTATTGATCAGGTGTTGTAACCGCTCTAATGCGAGCTTTGCGCCAATCATTTCTCCCTGATTATGTGCGCCCCAAGAGATCGAATAATAAAGCATGGTAAAATGAGTATCGCCATCGACATCAAATAAAGGATAATGACAGAAATAATCATCATGATTATTCATCAATTCACAATCCACGCGCACTTCCATCGTTAAAGGTGGAAATGCAGCCCGCCCTATGGTAAATATTTTTTGCAACATCATATCGCAATAAGTTAAATATAATTCTTGTGCAGGCGTGCGATGTAAAGGAATAGGCACTTCGGATAAATGAGTGAAATGCGCCTGATATTTGGCATTAATTTCTTCTAGCGAATAATGCTGCTCTAAATAATCTTGATAACCACTGAATTTGGCATAATCTAATCGCTCTTGATCCGACACCACAATTCCACCAATCGCATGAGAAAATAATTGGAAATCTTCCCACGTAATAAAACCACCTAAAACATGCAATTCAGACTTTACCATTGACCATAAACGAGTTAAAAATAAAGTCCATGCTTTTTGTATTAATTCATCCGTCATAAAATGTAAAGAACGAGTGAGCATAGACGTTTTAATGTCAACTCCATGATCAAAAGCAAAACCAATTCTTAAAATAACCTGCAAACCGATATTTTTTGCTTGCGTTAATAAAACCGCTAAAGATTCCCAATACTCTTCATAGAATTCAACAGGATTAATGTTGGGTTGAAATCCCGTCCAAGGAATGACTAAAATAATGGTGTTAAAATCCATTGCTTTTAAATTAAGCAATTGTTGTTCTGTTTGGCGTAAGTTTAAATAACTCCAACAATCAATCGCACTGCCTTGAGCGAAGAAATGAGTGGCTCTAATTTTCTCACGTGGCGTTGGAAATGTACCTAATTTTGCCAAACGCCAAGCGGCTGATTCTGGTGAAATTTGTGGCGGAGGCGGCAATTGTTGGGCTAAAATAGTTTGCCATTTGTCATAGAATTTTTGACGATTAATAGTCTGATAAGCTTTATAACCACTGTTGACATCCGTGCCTGCGGTAATTCCCTCATGATGAATCACCACTGATTCTGGACAATACATAACAGAATAACCCGCTACCCAAGTGGAAAGACACAAATCCGTATCTTCATAATAAGCAGGCGCATAACGCAAATCAAAACCACCTATCTTTTGCCATAATGATTTGCGAATCATCAAGCTCGCACCTGAACAATAATCAACAGGGCGTATCCGATTAAAACGCGGGTCTGTAGGGTCTTGCATTCGCCCATAATTCCAACCGCTGGCATCATTAAAAATAATGCCGCCTGCTTCTTGTAATAAACCATTGGGATAAACCAATTTAGAACCGACAATGCCAATTTTCGGATCGCTGTTAATCAGCGATAATAAACGGCTTAACCAATTCGGAGTCACTTGCGTGTCATTATTGAGAAATAACACGAATTCTCCTCGTGCCAATTCCGCCCCTTGACGACAGGCTTCAACAAAACCTTTATTATCCGTGTTATTAATCACGCGGAAATTGCCTGTTAATTCGGCTAAAAATTCCGCCGTTTCATCAGAAGAAGCGTTATTAATAATAATCACTTCTCGATTAATATGATTATCGTAAAGCTGTAATGTTAATAAGCAATTATAAGTATATAAAACTTTATTAAATACAGGAATCACAATACTGACTTGCGGCGGCGCATCCCATTCTCTTAAATGCAACGATTGTAAAGTGAATTGCGACACGAATGGCGGTGGTTTTAACATCGCCCAAATGGCAATATAAGCCTGATCCGTGGCATCTTCACTAAATAGGGTTAATGACAGCGATTCTCCGGCCGTAATAAACAAGGGTTCAGGCAAGTCTAAAGTCACCCAATCATTATCTTTCCAATGTTCGGTATTGACACGCCATTTTAGCGCACCTAATTCCAGCGATAAATGACAAGCATTAACTCGCCCATACGTGCCAACGCGCAGACGTACACTGTAAACATGCCCTTCTGTGGGCTTAAAAACGGTTTTAAGGCGTTGATGACGGGTCAAGGCTATGGGGGTATCGCCATAGGGAATTATCGCTGTGAGCGGCGTTTCCTGCGCGTTTAACAACTGCGCGGCCAATTGCCACTGTTCATCCGCAGGGCGTGGCGGTAATGCAATGGGATGTGGGGGGCGTTTTGGGGGAAATTGTCGCAATAAATCCTGTAAACGTGCTTTAACGGCAGTCATTCCATAGGTTTTTTCAATATGATCGCGGCCATTGGTGGCTAAAGTCTGCCAAAGTGCCTCATTTTGGTACAAACGCAGCACGCAAGCGGCAAATTCGGCTGGATCATCGGCAATTAATGCTGTTTTTTCGTGAATTAAGCCCATTCCTTCTGCACCAATGCGTGTCGTGACCACAGGCAATCCCAGCGACAAGGCTTGGCCAAGTTTGCCTTTCATGCCTGCGCCGTAGCGCAAATAAGACACAAAAACGCGCCGTTTCTCAAATTCTGGAGCCACTTCATCCACCCAACCAATCACATCAACAATATCGCTGGCAAGGGCTTTTAAACTGGGTTTTAAATGGCTGCCAATTAAATGCAATTTTACCCCTGCTAATGTCTCTTGAATAATAGGCATGACTTCATCCATAAAAGCCAACATGCCATCTTCATTGGGTTGGTGATTATAATTGCCAATAAAAACTAAACCATTTCTTTGTTCAAAAGTAGTTTTTGCTTCGGGTTGTTGAACATGAACATTCGGCAAAACGGCATAAGGCAATTGTGGCAATTCTTGACGCAAATGCTGCCCATCATCTTCTGTGACAGTAATTACACAATCGGCTAATAAACAATTAGACAATTCTTTACGGCGAGTTTGTTCTGCCATTAAAGCTAATTTTGGATTATTTTCAATTTCAGCCTGACGACGTTCACGAATATAATGAATATCTACCGTGTCATAAAAAATGCAAGTCTGCTCAGAAACTAAGCGAATAAAAGGAATATAACGATGCCCTTCTGCTACGCGACAAATAAAAGCAAAATCATAATGCCGATGTGCGATGGCATCAGCAAGACCATATTGCCCACAAAAAACTTCTATTCCTAAATTTTCTAATGCCACGCGATATTTAGGATTAGTATCTAAATTATCAGGCAAGAAAGTAATTCGATAACCCAATTGTGTCCAAATTTGCAATAAAGTATAAATGCGCAACGATCCCGAATCTTCATCAAACATCGGTAATGTGGCATCAATGACGAGGACGGTGGGACGGCGTTCAATATTAAATAAAGTACCTAAATGATCCGCAAAAGCAGGAATAGAATGGGTTAAATCATTTTGCCAACGGCCATAAAATAAACGATTATCTTGTTCATAATCATTTTGTGCAATATTTAATGCAGATGTATCGTTAATATAAACGATATGTCCCTGATAATAACTGAACCAAGAACGACTTAATAATTGCCAAATAAACTCGGTAATTTGATATAAAGTGGTATGGTATTGAGTAATGATAGAAAAATCTATCTCAGACAATATGGATCGGCGAATCATCAGTAAATCACAACCCGCGGCTTTTAATTGTCTTCGATAACCATGATAAGGGTGATCAACGGCTTGTCCACAAGGCGTATGTTGAATACTGCCTTCCCGTAATAAAGAAGCATAACCTGCACGAATTTGTCCACTGCTGTGTTGTTCTAATGGAACAATTAATGCGGTTTTTTCTGTCATTAACGATTCTGCGGAAATAAGCAAGCGATCAGTGGCTGGAATCGCTTGAATATTCAAGTAAATAAGCCAATTAGCCGTTGTTTTTTTCGCTAATTCAGGTGCGCTATGACACCAAGATTGATCTGGAATTAATTTTAAATGATGCGCTTGGCAAAATTGAATTAACTGATAATTCGCTGAACCCATAAGTAATAGATTAGCGGTGCGGTGTGCGGTGGCTAAAATTCGTTCTAAACGTTTTAAATAAACTTGTAAATGTAAGGGAGTAATGTTGCTGCTTATATTTTGCACAATAAACAAATAATCAGGATGGCTTTGTTCCTGATGAAATAAGGGAATATCATCTAATATTCCTTGTTGTAACCAAAACGGTAAGGGTGCGGGTAAAGATTCTTGAGATAAATGCGTTATTTTTGGCAAAACGGCGGCACGTTCATGACACCAAACGGCAACGGTCGCTTCAGCAAACGCATCTGGAGAGTCTAATTCAATCTGATAAGTTTTATCGGCGGAATCTGCAATCGGTTCAAATTCTACGGCATAAAAGCGATTATCCAGTAACTTCATTCCATCTAAATAGACAACTCGAAGCGGATTGTTTTGTCCTAATTCACGAATAATAACCCGCACCTGACAAGAATTAATTCGCATATAAGTGGCGAATAAAATATCAATGCGAAAAAAATTATCTAAATGACAGTGCGTGGTAAAAACTAAAACATTTTCTTGCGTTAAAGCAAAAGGCGTTGTGCCTAAAGATTCTACCACTTCCATAAAACGCGGGGTTTGATTTGAACCTGCAACACAAGCAAAAGTTGGATACAAAATAGAAAGAGGGCGCGGTTCTGGAATAAAAGCAGCTAATTCTTTGGGTAAAGTAGAAGTTAATAAATGGCTTGTTTTAATCGCTAAATCAGCATCTAATTGATGCCGTAATGTGGTGACGGATTGTGTCGTTAAATCACGAATATGCTGCGCCAAAGGAACATAGCGGCGCACTTGTGGCCAACGTGAAGCCGATAATAAATTTAATAGATGTTGTAATTGCTGATCAATGGGCTGGAAATTGGTTTGTAATTGTTCCAATGCCATTTGTAGCATTTGTTTTAATTGGGTGGTATTTTGCAGCGATTCATTGGCTCTTTCTCGAACCCAATTTAACAGACGCAAATAGTCATCAATAACCCCACCTGTTTGCGTTGCTAAGGCGTAGGCATTTTCTGGAGTAATTGTTAATTTTGTTAGCGTATCTTTACTCACTCCAACGGCGTTACGACGTGCCATTTCATGCAAAGCCGATTGCAAAGTTTCATTACGTTGATATTCCACGTGATAATGCTGTTGCAAAGTCTGATATTGATTGTGTAATGACAACCACTTTTCTTGCAAATCGCTTAATTGTTCTTTATGCGTTTTTTCGGCAATAGATTGGGTTTTCTGTTGAGTAGAAATAATCTTGTGTTTTTCCAACTCAAACCCCTGCCGTTCTTTCAACAACTGTGCTTGCCATTCCCGATATTGTTGTTGAAACTGCTCCTGTTCATTTTGCCGTTGCAATTCAAATTGTTGCCGCTCATCTTGCAATTGTTTTTGCAATGCTTGATGTTGCTGTTGAAAATGATCGCGTTCTGCCTGATGCTGCAATTCAAACCGCTGCCGTTCTTGCAATAATTGGGTATTTAGATTCTCATATTGCGTTTGAATGGCCACGATTTGTTGGCGAGCAATTTGGGTCTCTCGTTGCCATTGTTCAATTTGGGTTTGATATTGGCTGCGATCATGTTCTATTTGCGCTTGCTGTTGTCGGGCATGGGCGACGGTTTCTTGTTGGCGAATTAAGTCTATTTTTAGGTTTTCTAATTCGCGTTGATTTTGACCAACAATACCTCGCCGCTCTTGGCTAATAATCCAATAATGGGTGAGTAATTTAAGTTGTTTTTCGGGCGATAAAGATAAAATATGTTTTTGCAACATGCGCGCATAAGCATCAAACCATTCCGATGCTGCCGTGCGTTGGGTGATTTGCTGGCGACCCCACACCGCATATTCTGTGGTTAAACGATTTAAATGATAAAAACGAGTGAGTTGCGATAAACGCAATAACATATCCCAATCTTCAAACACATCAAAATTCGGATCAAAACCATTTAACCGCTGCCATAATTCCCGCGAAATGAGCAGATTAATTAAGGGAATATAATTTTCATAATATAAACGTTGCGGATCAAAAGCGTCGTTATATTCGCCAATAACTTTGGTTTGTAAAATACCTTCTTTATCTTCTCCTAAAGCATCTCTTTGCACCAATTTACAACCCGAATAAGCCACTTGTGCATCAAAATTTAATAGGCATTTTTCTAAACGCAATAAATGATCGGTTAAATAACAATCATCATCGTCTAAAAAACCAATAAAATCACTGTGACAAGCCGCTACCCCTTGATTGCCTGCATTAGCACGGCCTTGGCTGGTTTCATTCTCGATTAATTGCAGATTTAAAGTGCGATAATTCGCCACAATTTTTGCCACAGATTCTCCGCCATCATTCACCACAATCACTTCATCAGGTAAACGTTTTTGTTCGGCTAAACTACGCAAAGCCCGCTGTAGTAAATGCGGCCGATTTAATGTCCGCACAATAATCGCAATTGTCGGTGCATTTGCAGGTTTACGATGTAAATGAATGGGGTTAGCAATAGGGCTTTTGTTTGGCATTTTTTTATCAAAATCCTTAAATTAATTTATTGTTCTGTGTTTTTTTTACGAATAAAAAGTTAATTATTCCACAGCAGTCTTTTAACCCAACTGGGTTTTTGTTTATCGCCTGTTTGATATTCGGTCATGAGATTGGAAAAATAATCGCTACCATGAATGGTTTTAACGCGGTTAAATATGGCCGCAACCACAGGCGGGTCTAAACGTTCTAATAAACTGACAGCACGTTTTAATTCATGCGGATAAATTTGTCCTGCTTCGATCACTAATAAAATTCCTGCACCCAATTCACCTAATAATTCCGTATCAGCAGATAATAAGATGGGGGGAGTATCCAGTAAAATGACATCGTAAAGCTGATTTAAATGGCTTAATAAAGCTGGTAATCGACCATAGGTAATTAGATGGCGATCTGCAACATTTCCCACTGATAAACGCGCAGGCATTTCAGACGTTTCTGGAATAATTAATCGTTCAATCTGTTCTGGAGTCCAATCAGGTTTCGCTAACACGTCAGCCAAGCCTTCTTTTTTACGCGATAGGGGATCGTGATAGCGTGTATCGGGTTTAAACGCATTTAATTCTAAAGCCAATGTTCTCGCCCCCAATTCGCTTAAACGATGGGCTAATTCTAAAGTTAATGTGGTCGCGCCACCATCGGGTTTTACTGAGGTTAATGCAAAATAAAATGTGTCATGCTGCTGTCGATCTCGATATAACGCCATCGCTAAACGACGCAATTGATCAAAAATTAACGCTTCATGTTCTCGACTTTCTCGTTCTAATACCCACGCCAAGGGAGGAAATCCTAAAACTTTATTCACTTCATTAATTGTATGCAAACGACGATCTAATAAGTCAATTAATGTCGGTAAACTTAACCCTAACAATAACCCCAAAGCCATTAATACTAATAATGCTTTTTTACGTCCTCCGCCTTGCGGAATTTCGGGAGGACGTGCATAAGCATAAATACGCACAAACCCCGGCGCACTGGATTCAATCATTAAGGCTTCAATTCGACCATTAATACGATCTAATTGCTTAAATGCACGATCAATATCTTTATTAATATCTAAGGCCTCGTTATATAAACTGGCATAACGAGTGGCTTCACGACGTTGTTGATTGATTTCTTCGGCGAGTGAATTCTCAATTTGACGGGCTTCATAAATCGCCGCACGGCGTTGGGCTAAAATGCGTTCTTTAATTTCTCGATACAAGCGCGTTTCGGCATCGGCTAATTCTATATCTAATTTATCGACTTCACGCTGCAAACGTTGATAAGAAGGATTTTCTGGAGTCATTCCTACCATTTCGCTGGTTAATAAACTGCGACGTTCTAATAAGCGCGTGGTTAACGTGGTGAGCGTTGAATCGGCTGCCACCAATTCTCGCACCAATGCCTCTAAAGTTAAAGTGCCTTGCTGTCCTTGCTGTAAAGCATCCAATTGTGCTTGGGCTTGCACCCGATTTCGACGCGCTTGTTTATAAGCCGTTTCCATTTCAATTAAAATACTGTCGTAAGGATTTAAACTGCCTTCTTGAAAAGTGGTGACTCCTAATTCTTGGGCAATTTGCAATCGTCTGGTTCGACGCACTTCAATTAAACTTTGGAATTCTTGATGCACTCGATTTAATTCAGCAATTCGACCATCGCTATCATAAATCGTTTCTTCTTGTGATTTGCGAAGATAAATATCTAATAAAATATTTAAAATCACATCAGCCCCTGCTGGATTTTCTTTTTGTAAGGAAATCGTAATAAACGGATGATTCGCAGGCTTACTGCTTAAATCTAAGGCACTTTGCAGACGTTTTAAGGCTTTTTCTTCTGATTCTACATTGCCATCTTCATCTTTTTTAAACCACAATCGCCGTGCGGCTGGCGTTTGCAATGTTTCTTGCAACACGTCATAACGTTTTAATAAATGGCGTTGTTGGCTGACATAACGGTTATAATCTTGGCCACGCAATTCATCTCCGCGTTCTAAATTCGTTTCTGCTTTAGGAGTCACCAAAATCGTACCATAAGCCACATAATAAGCCTTAGGTAAATTGATGGCAATAATAAATGCAATAACCCAACCGATAAAAACCACAAACGCCGCTAATCGCTTGCGACGTTTTAAACTGGCTAAAGGTTGGAATCTTCCCATCGCAATGGAAGCTGATGCAGAAGCTGTGGCAGAAACCGATGTTGTCATTCATGCGTTCCTATTCAAAGCCTGCCTGTTCTCTGATCTGTTCTTCCAACTTCAATTGCTCTTCTTTGAGCTTATCGGATTCTTCTTTGATTCGGTCAGCTTCTTGGGATAATAAACGCCGTTCTCGGTCGGCACGAATAGACTCAATATCAGAATAAATACTCAAAATTTGACTCACTGGTGTCAGGAATTGTAAGGCATAATTAATCTTCGTTGCCAAGCCCGGCGGCACATAAATAATATCCCCTGTTTGTAAAGCCACATTTAATTCTTTATTAGGGCTTAATAATTCGGCTAAATTAACTTGTACATTTAACGATTCGGAAGGACGAATAAGCTGAATTCTTCCCTCAGCCGCACTGCGGGTTGTTCCGCCAGCACGAGATAATGCGTCTAAGAAACTCATTTCTAAGGTTAAAGGATAAGCTCCCGGTTTCGCCACTTCACCCAAAACATACACTAAACGCTCTTCCACATCCGGCACATAAACCACATCATTGCGGCGCAAGCGTAAATTTAACGACAAATCACGCCCCATTAACAACGGAGCTAATTCAATCCAAATCACCTGATCGCGTCCACGAAATACCGCACAACGTGTTAAGGGCAATGATTCAGCCACACTGACACTGCGACCGGGATCAAAACCACCCGCCATCGCCAAGGCTTCTAATAAAGTGGGCGCACCCATCCCAAAACGCACTTCACCCGGCCGCGCCACACGGCCTAAAACTAATATTCGATTTGACGCATAATCTTCAATTTTCACCGTTGTGGTTAAATCCACATAATAGGTTAAAAATTGCTGATTAATTGCGATAGCGGCTTGTTCTCGTGTTAAGCCAGCTAAAGTAAATTCTCCAGAAATCGGTAGTGTAACACGTCCGTCCGGGCCAATAACATGCTCTCCCGACAATTCAGGATGATCCCAGACCTGCACCGCAACCCGATCTCCCGCACCCAAACGATATAACTGGTCAGATTCTTCGTCATCTTGGGTAAACGCCGCCAATTCAGCCATAGGCGTAAGCGGCTGGGGAGACTGTGCTTGGGGCAGTTTTAACCCCTCAGGTAGCGTTGACACAGAAGAACAAGCCGTCATCACCACAGAAAATGTTAATAAAGTCAACCGCTTCACAGAAAATATCGGCATAACCAACGATCACTCATAACGGGTGGCGACATCGTCGTCATAATAAAAAGCAAAGGTATGTTGTAATCGAACACGTTCCAAACCAGTCACCATTTCTGGAGAAGGATGGAGCAAACGCAATTCTCCCCCTTCTTGTCGGGCGATCTGTTGCAAAAAAACCAACAGTCCCAAACTCGTCGCATCAACATGACTGACTTGGGAACAATCAAGTACCAAGCGTCCGTGGTATTGTTTAATACATTCGTACCATGAGTGACGTAACGGCAACAGAATATCCGCGATTAACCGACTTTCACAAGATAAAATCGGGATGTCATTGAGCCAGCGAGTTGTCATAAAATTCATGGAAATGCCGTAAATCCATACGATTATCTGTGCTTAGGATTGAGTTTTTAATGTTGGCCATGATGATATTTGCAGACTTTGTTATCGTTAGAGAATAACGATAAAACATGTCAAGATCATTTTTGGGCAATCTTATTTTTCCACGCATTATAACAGGAGTGACGCTAATGCAAAAATTAAGTCCTATTTTTCTGGCAATCGCGCTGAGTCAGGCGTTAAACGCGAGTGTTTGGGCCAACGAAACGCCCGAAACCTCGTTTAATGCCGGTTTAACCGCCTTACAACAGCAATTTTTTCCCCAAGCCGAGAATTATTTTCGTCAAGCAGCGCAATCAGGACATGCTTTAGCGCAATATCAACTGGCGAAATTGTACGATATGGGACAAATGGCGGGGGGATCGGATTGGATTCAAGCCGCATTTTGGTATCAAAAAGCCGCTGAACAAGCCATTCCTGAGGCGCAAAATCGTTTAGGAGAATTATTAGCGGCGGGGCGGGGTGTAACGGCTGATTTACAACGAGCCAAATCCTTATTTCTCGATGCCGCACAAGCGGGGGTGGCCAAGGCTCAATACAATTTGGGCGATTTATATTACCGCGTTGAAAATGATGCCCAACAGGCTTTAATGTGGTTTGAAAAAGCCGCCGCACAAGGTTTATCCGAAGCACAATTCATGGCAGGAACACTCTACGATCAAGGGATTGGCGGAGTGGTGCAAGATTTTCTACAGGCCGCCGACTGGTATCGGCAAGCGGCTGAACAAGGAGACAGTCGAGCGGCTTATCGTTTAGGTTGGTTTTATATTGAGGGACGCGAAGCGATTGCGGCGAATTTAGTCGAAGCAGCGCGCTTACTATTACAAGCCGCCCAGCAAAACCATGCCGCCGCACAATTTGATCTGGCAGGTTTATATTATGATGGGTTTGGGGTGGAAGTCGATCAAGCCAAAGCCTACGAATGGTATCGTCGGGCAGGAGATCAAGGTTATGCGCGGGCATGGAAGAGCTTAGGTGATCTCAGTGAACGCGGCGAAGGCACACCAAAAGATGACCAAACCGCTTATCAATGGTATTGGTTGGCCGCACAAGCCAACGTAGAAGGCGCGGCGGCTGCACTCCAAGAGATCAGCCAGCGTTTATCTCCAGAACAACAACGCCAAGCCATTGCCACCGCTCAACGTTGGCAGAGTTCGTTAGAACAACGGTAATCGTAACAGCACAAACAATCTGCTCTCTTGCGACAAGGAAAAACGCACAGAGAGCAAATTGTCCATGTTTATTAGGACGGACGTTCAACATCTAAACGAATGTCGCCAATATCTTCTTGTAAGGCTTGGATTTCACGAGAAGGGACGGTTGACATTTCCATCTTGTAGGCTAAGAACCACATCATCGCCACGCCCAAAGCCCAGAATAATAATTGCCACGCCCAAATTGACGGAATACCGAATAACCAGCTACTGGGATCATTCGGATTGCCAAAAATCCAGTTGCCAATCACCGCACCCGGCCCTATACCAAAGAAAAACCACGCCAAAGTGATGATCCATGCAATCGGCACTAAACCCTTCTTACTCTCCGGAAGACTGGCATGTTCACGCAAGAAACGGTGGAAGGTCATGCGATGTTCTAACTCTTTCGAGTCTTGGGTCAAAGCGGAGACTCCGATGGCCAAGGTTAGATTAAACAAAATGCCCCACCCCGCAGAATGAATGGTTAACGGCCAGCGTCCCCATAAGGGATCAATACCCAACCACGCAAATAAACTCATGCCAATGCTCTCCGTCATCGTGACCGCAATCAAACCCGCAACCAAACCAATCACCACCCCCGCACGAGTTAAAAACGGCCAAAAACAAATCGCAATCAACGCCGGAAACATTTGGAAACCATAAGCCACCGCTAAACCACCAAGCAACACCAAAGCATCCGTAGCCGTCGTGGCGACCACTAACGCAGCTAATACAATGACCACAACCCCGATTCGTCCCCAGAATTTTTGTTGCGCATGGGTGGCGTTAGGCATTAAATAACGTTTTAACAAATCACGGGTCAACATTCCGCCTGCGGTGGACATGTAAGCAGACCCTGTGGATTGCATGGCCGCCAGTGCGCAAACCGACAGTAAACCCACCAACCACGGCGCACTTCCCGCCATCAAGTGAATCAAAGCCGGGACTAAAGCCCCTTCTTTACTGGATTGCTGCATAATGTCTTGATTATTAAAAATCGGCCCTAACACATTATTCACCAATTCAGGATGAGCATTCATAAACGCTAAATTTGCCCCCAAAAAATGCCCGCCGATCCCTTGAATGGCTGTAAACACCATTAAAATAAAACCAATAATAAAAGAAGATGCCCACACTTGTTGAGGCGCGAAGGGTTTGGGACTGTTATTAGAGAAAGCCCACATGGTAAACGCCGGCGCAGACTGAATGCCCATCAATGCAAACATGTAAGTCAGAATCATAATCCCCGTCCACATGCCGCCAATCGATTTAGTGCCATCACTAATAAACTGAATCACCCCCGGAACAGCGATATAACTACTGTATCCGTCGGGGGTTCGTTTATCATCGAACTGACTCAAGGCGGCGATGCCTTTGTTGAGTTCGGTGAAGCCTCCGATATAATACATTGCAATGATCCCGATGATCACAATCCCCAAAGCCAATAAAATCGCCTGCATCGTATCCACATAAGCCACCGCACGTAATCCGCCAGAAGCGACATAGATAAGCACCACAGCCGAGAGCAACCACATCCCCACTTCCACTCCCAACATGCCATCGGTCAAGACATTAAATAGGAATCCTGAAGCCCGCAATTGCACACCTAAATAGGGAATAGAAAAAATCAACGCCACCAAAACAACTAAAATACGTAACGTATCAGATTTAAAATAATCCGCAAACATTTCACCCGGTGTCACATAACCAAAGCGTTTGCCAATCATCCACTGCCGTTTTAAAAATAAAACCCCAGTAAAGGGGATAGTAATCGCATAAAAAGACGCATAAGCATATTGCAAACCGTCTCGATAAATCAGACCGGGGTGTCCCATAAAAGTCCAGCCTGAAAAAGACGTTGCAGTGGCTGCCAGTACGAAAACCCAAAGTGAAATGGAGCGACCTGCAATAAAATAATCGCTGGCTGTTCTGGAACTTAGCGCACCTTTGATACCCCAAAAGATGCAATAAGACCAATACAGCGCAACAAAGATGAACAACCACATGATTTTAGGGTCCATGGTTTTCTCTCCTCTGTCGCCGCAAGGGGCGGTTGTGATAACTGAAGCGTGACTAAATGTAAGACCTGCCTAACAATCTAAAGGCGAGCGCGTCAAGATAATGGTTAAAGACGCATCTTAAAATAAAGTAGTTCAGAGAAGGATAAGCGACAGCGGCAGCTCCAGTGATCCTTATAATTTGCGGATACTGAAGTGCCGATAAGACAGGACTGACGTATTCTCCTTTGATGATGTGGAGTCCGCTTTTGACACAAAGCCGATTTCACACACGCTCATCATAAGATAAAGTCATCACCAATCACAATAGTGTTATCAAGAAAATTTGGATTAAAACTCATCCCATTTATCATCATCTTGTCGATGCGGTTCTTCTGTGCTGTGCTTGCGGTAGGTTTCTTTAACGCGACTGCGTTTAATGTGGGGTTTAGGTATGCTGGCTTTTTTAATCACGACACTTGGCATACTTTGGTGCGCGCTATAAGTGAAGAAATTGATCAAATCTTGCAAGATATTAATTTGATCGCGTAATAAATTACTATTCGTTGATAATTCTTCGACTAATGCTGCATTTTGCTGCGTCATTTCGTCCATTTGAATCACTGCTTTATTCACTTGCAAAATGCCTGCGGATTGTTCCTGACTGGCGGCGGCGATTTCTGCGATAATGTCGCTCACTTTTTTAAAGCTAATGCTGATGTCATGCAAAGTTTGGCCAGATTGCGTCACCAACGCAGAGCCATTATCCACTTTAGCCAAACTGTCTTGTACTAAGCGTTTGATTTCCTTAGCAGAAGAAGCACTGCGTTGAGCCAAATTACGTACTTCTGTTGCCACCACCGCAAAGCCGCGTCCTTGCTCACCTGCACGAGCGGCTTCCACGGCCGCATTGAGAGCCAACAAGTTGGTTTGAAACGCAATCTCATCAATAACCGTAATAATATCAGCCACTTGCTTACTACTGCGATTAATTTCGTTCATAGAATCCGTGGTTTTCACAATCACCTTATCACCCGCACTGATATTGTCTCGCGCACTGGATGACAGTTGATTGGCTTGTTGTGCGTTGTCGGCATTTTGGCGCACGGTATCCGTGATTTCCTGCATACTGGAGGCGGTTTCTTCCAAAGCGGCGGCTTGTTCTTCAGTGCGTTGACTGAGGTTTAAACTGCCTTGCGCGACTTCCTCGGTGGCGTTGCTGATTTCTGTGATGGTAGCACCGATATTAGCCATCATGCTATTGAGTTTAGCCACGGTTTCATTGACATCTTTTTTCAATTCTGCCAAACGTCCGCCGTATTCATCTTGCATGGTTTGGGTTAAATCGCCCACCGCTAAGGCAGAAAAGACGCGCATCAATTCCTCCACCATTTTTTGATTGGTGTCTAAATTTTGATTTAAACTCTCAGCAATAGTGGAGAAAAATCCTTTTTTATTGCTGGTATCAACTCGTTTATCAAAAATACCATTTCCTGCGGAATGTACAGCCGATTGAATATCGGTCATCACTTGATTCAATTGGCGCACAGAACTGTTAATGTCATCCCTTAATTGCGCCAAATTACCCGAATAATGGGCTGTCATGGTTTGGGTTAAATCACCCTGCGCTACTGCGGAAAAAACCCGCATGATTTCTTGCACTATGCTTTGATTGACTTCAAGATTTTTATTGACACTTTCAGACAGTTCTTTAAAAAAGCCTGATTTATCATTTACATTAATACGCGAATCAAAGACACCTTGTGCAGAAGAATTAATGTGGTGTTTAATTTCAGAAACCACTGCATTAAGTTGCGCAATAGACAGACTAACATCTTGCTTTAATTCAGCCAAAGCACCGATATAATGTTGCTGCATGGTTTGGGATAAATCACCTGCTCTAATCGCAGCAAATATTTGGCGCAATTCCACAATAATATTCTGGTGATTATCAAAGTTTTTATTCATACTTTGCGCCAATTCATCCATAAAACCCAATTTCGCATTGACATTAATACGTTGGGTTAAATTACCAGCGGTATTAATTTCAGTCACTTGGCGAATTTCCTTAATAGCCACTTCTAATTGTTCAAGAAAATGGTTAATATTTTGTTTTAACGGGACTAATGCGTCGGGGTAATGGCCGCGAATTCTCTGATTTATTCCGCCCGTTTGGATAGTGGCGAACACTTCCTGTAATTCATTAAGGCAATGTTGGAACTGGGTGTTGTCATCCAGTTTTTTATGTAAAATGCCTGCCGTTTGTTCTACCTTACGTAAAACAGAAGCGATCTCTGGTGGCGCACCGTGATCCGTCTGGTATTGGCCGTGTTCCATCTGCTCAATGGCAAGGGCAATGCTTTGTATATGCCCATTGACGTAGCGAACGAGCCAAGAAAACGCCACGATAATTAGCATTATCACCGAAAAAGCAATCACCATTAACCCAATAAATGTAGTATAATTTTGAGTATTTTGTGCCAATTGGTAACTCTGCTGTAAAACATGAAGCAATAACAGCCCTGAAATGGCACTGGGAATCGCCACGATAAATGCCGCCGCCCGTGAAATAGAAAGTTGTTTCAACATCATCACTATTTTCCTAAAATTCTTAGATGATAAAGCGAGTAAATGAAAGAATAAATTATTAGCAAACAGAGTTGTTGTATATTAAATATTTTCGTTAATTCTTAATATTTTTATAAAAAGCAGCAAGCGTAAAAAAGAGGTATCAATATCACTCACTGTCCGTTGGAGGAACTTACCGCTTGTCAATTATCTTAGCATGACATTGTGGTATTTTAGTAGTTTTTTTTAGCCACAAAAACGAGAAATTTACCCACTCTATGACATGCGCCTCCACGCTTTATATTGCGTAATGTTTTGCGCCAATAATAAGCCAATACTGTCTTGTAAAAATACCTGTCGCAATAGCGGAATAGTTAAGACATAAGTTGCTTTTTCTAGTCGAAAAATTCCCGCTAACGATAATCGTTGTATTGTGCTTTGAATTAAAGAGTCAGATAAAGAAAAACCAAAATTCTCTAAAATTCTACACATGTCTTGTTGAGAAAAATAAGATTGTTGCGTAAATAAAGCCGTTAAAATCAAAATTTTCTCTAAAATCTGCTCTGCTTCTCCAGAGGACAATCCCACCTGTGCTAATAAATTGGGTTTTAATCCATTTAATACTTTTTCTACATCGTTTTTTTCAACTTGTTGTTTTTCTAAGCTTAATAAGTCTTGGCAAGCGGTAATGATTAAATTAGGCCGGCCGCCCAGCATTTTAATAAATTGCGTCAGTGATTCTTGCTCGATAAAACGACAATTTAAATATTGTAATGAATTTTCAATAAATGACTGACAGGTATTGATATTAAAAGTTTCCACTAAAATCGCTTCGGCAAAATCTCGATAAGGTGAGTTTGAATGCCACTCAGTCAATAATTCATAATGTCCAGCGAAAATAATAGAAATTTTACCATTTAAGTGTAAATGTTGTAAGTGCTGTAAAATGGGATAACCTTTGGCGCGATCATGGGCGATAAAATCATCGGCTTCATCGAGTAAAATCAGTTGTTTCTTTTTGCTTTTTAAAATTGATTTTAATAACTGCAATAAAGAATTATCTCGCACGATTAAATAGTGACATTCAAGCGATTTATTTTGATAATAATTCAGTAAAAACTTTAAAATGCTGGTTTTGCCTAATTGTCGCCCACCGATTAAAGCATAATTCTGCATAGGATTGGCTAATATTGTTTTTAAAATAGATTGGCGCGTTAAAAATACATTGTGTAAATGTACCGTGCCATAATTTTGAAAAGGCGATAATTGTTTTAATTCCATATTTTTAGCCAGTAAATGGCAAAAATTTAATAATGGATTTTTATGTAACAGCCATGCGGTTAATTCGCTGCTTTGAATAAAAATAAATTGTGAAGTAGAAACGCCAGAATTATTATAAATAATTAGCACGGTTTCAAATGGGCAATCCTGTTGTAATTGCGCTAAAATTTGCGGGGCAGTCTCATTTTGATTTGGGAAATAAACCTGTAAATGATGTAAATTTAAAGGAAATTCTTCTGTAAATTCGATATAAAATAAACCATTTAACAATTCATCTTTTGGCTGAATATGACAAGGTATACCAATTTTTTCAGAGTCGTATAATAATACTTTTCAAATAGGAGAGAATAATGAACAAAAGATATGAAGATTTAGAAGAGTTAATGTCAACAGGTGAGGCGAGAGAAGTGAAGCGAGCGATGGCAGTAAGAATGTCTTTGCTTGGTTTTGTGCGTGCGGAAGCGGCTTTAGCGTGTTGTGTCAGTGTGCAATTTGTGGATAAATGGAAAGCCATTTATTTAGCGTCAGGGGTTGAAGGATTAAAGTTAGCGTATAAAGGCTCACCAGGGTATTTAAAGCCGCGTGAACGAGAAGATGTGATTAATTGGATACAAGAAAAGAAGACAATAACAATAGAGGAACTAAAGAGACACTTAAAAGAGGAGTATGATGTTTTCTATTCTTCAAATACTTCTTATACTAAATTATTAGAAGAAGCGAATTTAAGTTATAAGAAGACACACAAAGAGAATTCGGCAAAAGATGAGGTAAAAGTAGAAGCTAAAAAAAAAGAGATTAAGGATTTAATAGATAAGGAGCGTGAACAGATAGAAAGTGGAGAGGTAATGTACTGGATGCAAGACGAAAGCCATCAGTTGTGGGGAGATATTTGTGGTTATGTTTGGTCGAAAAAAGGAGAAAGAACGTCAATAAAGATGAGTAATTATCGCACTTCTCAAACGTGGTATGGAGCGGTGAATATTTATACGGGAGAATTTATTTTAGATAGGGCAAAGAAAGCTGATACAAAATATACGATAGACTTTATTAACTGGCTCATTTACAGATATAAAGAAGCCCGTCATGTGATTATTTGGGATGGTGCAAGTTATCATCGTTCTGAAGGTTTAAGAACTTATTTAGAGAAATTAAATGGGGGACTTCCAGAATCAGAATGGAAAGTTCGTTTATTAAGATTTGCGCCCAATGCCCCAGAGCAAAATCCAGTCGAGGATATTTGGCTTCAAGGTAAGAATTGGGTCAGAAAGAATTTTCATCGTCTATCAAGCTTTAAAGAAGTCACTAGTATGTTTGAGACCTTTTTGTCAGGTAAAGTGTTTAAGTTTAATAAAATTAAACAGTATCTTATACCTAATATCTAGCTAGATATTAAAACTTAATTTGTTTTTATATCTCACATAATTTTGGTATATAAATTATTTAAAACAATTCAGGAAGAAAAACGCAGAGAAAATTCTCAATATTGCCCTTTAAATATTGCTTGTGTTTTTTCTCCACCGCCCAATGTTTCTGACAATCCTGACAGCAATCGAGAGAATCAACAAACTCAAGAAGATTTACTGCAAGAAAAAATCGACAACCAAGAAGAACCAGAGCAAAAAAAAGCGGCATTAATAAGCATTATTAACGACTATACCAAAATTATGTGAAATATAAAAACAAATTAAGTTTTAATATCTAGCTAGATATTAGGTATAAGATACTGTTTAATTTTATTAAACTTAAACACTTTACCTGACAAAAAGGTCTCAAACATACTAGTGACTTCTTTAAAGCTTGATAGACGATGAAAATTCTTTCTGACCCAATTCTTACCTTGAAGCCAAATATCCTCGACTGGATTTTGCTCTGGGGCATTGGGCGCAAATCTTAATAAACGAACTTTCCATTCTGATTCTGGAAGTCCCCCATTTAATTTCTCTAAATAAGTTCTTAAACCTTCAGAACGATGATAACTTGCACCATCCCAAATAATCACATGACGGGCTTCTTTATATCTGTAAATGAGCCAGTTAATAAAGTCTATCGTATATTTTGTATCAGCTTTCTTTGCCCTATCTAAAATAAATTCTCCCGTATAAATATTCACCGCTCTATACCACGTTTGAGAAGTGCGATAATTACTCATCTTTATTGACGTTCTTTCTCCTTTTTTCGACCAAACATAACCACAAATATCTCCCCACAACTGATGGCTTTCGTCTTGCATCCAGTACATTACCTCTCCACTTTCTATCTGTTCACGCTCCTTATCTATTAAATCCTTAATCTCTTTTTTTTTTAGCTTCTACTTTTACCTCATCTTTTGCCGAATTCTCTTTGTGTGTCTTCTTATAACTTAAATTCGCTTCTTCTAATAATTTAGTATAAGAAGTATTTGAAGAATAGAAAACATCATACTCCTCTTTTAAGTATCTCTTTAGTTCCTCTATTGTTATTGTCTTCTTTTCTTGTATCCAATTAATCACATCTTCTCGTTCACGCGGCTTTAAATACCCTGGCGAGCCTTTATACGCTAACTTTAATCCTTCCACCCCTGACGCTAAATAAATGGCTTTCCATTTATCCACAAATTGCACACTGACACAACACGCTAAAGCCGCTTCCGCACGCACAAAACCAAGCAAAGACATTCTTACTGCCATCGCTCGCTTCACTTCTCTCGCTTCACCTGTTGACATTAACTTTTCCAAATCTTCATATCTTTTGTTCATTATTCTCTCCTATTTAAAAAGTATTATTATACGACTCTGAAAAAATTGGTATAGTAACCTATATTGGTTATTATGAGTAAGTTACTAAACGTTTCAGAGTTGCTAAAGTATTAGGTCTGCCAGAATCCATGCTGAATAAAAACTAGTCTTCCATGTTATAAGCAGCAAAACGGTCAAAAACAACAGTTTTTTTGAGAAAAATGGCCAAAAACAACAAAATATGTAAGTGATATATAGAGCCTTTTCATATAAGGTGTTGTTTTTATTTAATTCATTAAATTTGGCATCATTTCTGCCCTGCTATAATTGTCATTCAATTAAGCAAGGAGAAACGTATGTGTAAAACAAATACCCTCAAAGCCATAGAATGTATTATTTCTGAATATAATACAAACACAAATGGTAGCACAATTTGCGGTTTTGCGTCGTTGTCTCACATTGAAAAATGCAGCGGGCAATCGCGTAGCACCGTATGTCGGGATATTAGAATACTTGAGGACGCAGGAAGTATTACTTTTATTAGAGACTCAAATCTGTTCTACGGTCACTTACCCAACTTCTTTGTATTAAAAAAACAACAATAAATCCCCCACAAAGCTCAAAAAAAAGCCGATACCGCATGTTATACAGTATTCGGCTTTTTATTACTGAGTTACTTTAGATCAATGGCACAATCAATAACGCCACAATATTAATGATCTTAATTAACGGATTCACCGCAGGGCCTGCCGTATCCTTATAAGGATCACCGATGGTGTCTCCCGTCACCGCCGCCTTATGCGCTTCTGAACCTTTGCCGCCGTGATGACCGTCTTCAATATACTTCTTCGCATTATCCCACGCGCCACCACCTGCCGTCATTGAAATCGCTACGAATAAACCCGTAATGATCGTCCCTAATAATAACCCCCCTAAAGCCATCGGCCCTAATGTCACCGCGACAATAATAGGAATTAATACGGGCAGTAAAGAAGGAATAATCATTTCCTTAATGGCCGATTGCGTTAATAAATCCACTGCACGAGAATAATCTGGTTTTGCCGTCCCTTCCATAATGCCGGGGATTTCTTTAAATTGCCGCCGCACCTCTAAGACCACACTACCCGCCGCACGTCCCACCGCTTCCATCGCAAACGCGCCAAATAAATAGGGAATCATTCCCCCAATAAATAGGCCAACAATCACCATCGGATCGGTTAATAAAAAGATAACATCTTGTCCCAAATGGGCTTCTAATTTATGCTCAAATTCAGCAAATAAAACCAACGCCGCTAAACCCGCTGAACCAATCGCATAACCTTTAGTGACCGCTTTAGTGGTGTTACCCACGGCATCTAATGGATCGGTAATATTGCGTACTTTTTCATCTAAACCCGACATCTCCGCAATACCGCCTGCATTATCCGTAATTGGCCCGTATGCGTCTAAAGCGACGACGATACCCGTCATGGATAACATGGCCGTGGCCGCAATTGCAATACCGTACAAGCCCGCTAGCCAATGTGCCACTAAAATCGCCACACACACCGCTAATACGGGTAATGCCGTCGCCTTCATCGACATGCCCAAGCCTGCGATAACGTTGGTCGCGTGTCCTGTTTCAGAGGCTTTGGCGATTAACTGCACGGGGCTATATTGCGTTCCCGTGTAGTATTCGGTGATAAACACCATTAACGCCGTCAACACCAAACCTACCAATGCCGCGCCGTAAATGCCCATGATTGAAACGCCCTCATGGCCGCCCATCATTAACCAAATCACAGGGAAAAAAGCCGCCGCAGAAATCACGGCCGACACCATTAAGCCTTTATACAAAGCGGGCATAATTTGGCCGCCTTCGCGGGTTTTGACAAAAAATGTGCCGATAATCGAGGCAATAATAGAAACACCACCCAATACTAAAGGCAATAACACCGCATTTTCGCCCACACCAGGGGTAGCCACAAACGCCAAACTGCCCACCAACATCGTGGCAATAATCGTCACTGCATAAGTTTCAAATAAATCCGCAGCCATACCCGCACAATCACCGACATTATCACCGACATTATCAGCGATAACTGCGGGATTACGGGGATCATCTTCGGGAATACCCGCTTCGACTTTACCGACCAAATCCGCGCCGACATCTGCGCCTTTGGTGAAAATACCGCCGCCTAAACGGGCAAAAATAGAGATTAACGATCCGCCAAATCCCAAGCCGATTAAAGGCGCAAGATTAACAGTTTCGCCTTCTGGTGCCAGCAAGCGCATCAAAATGTAGAACAAAGCCACACCCAATAAGCCCAAGCCGACCACTAACATTCCCGTAATCGCGCCACCGCGGAAAGCCACAGCAAGGGCAGCATTTAAGCCATCATGTGCGGCTTGTGCGGTGCGAACATTGGCACGCACAGAAATGTACATCCCAATATAACCCGCTGCAGCCGAACAAACCGCGCCAACCAGAAAACCCAGCGCAGTCAGCCAACCTAAAGTAAACAGGATAATCACGGCAATAATGCCGCCAACAACGGAAATAGTTAAATATTGACGATTAAGATAGGCTTGCGCGCCTTCTTGAATGGCACTGGCGATTTCTTGCATTCGTTGATTACCAGCGGGTTTACTCAAAATCCATTTAACCGAAACCACGCCATAAGCCAACGCCGCCGCCGCACATAACAGGGCAAATAATAGGCTCAACATAGATACAAAGCTCCTCTGATAGTTTTTTGTGTTTACTGGTGGTGATAAACGACAAGACACAAGTTGTTTTCATCTTGCAACTTGTAACGGTGCAACTATACGCTGTTATGCGGGGAATTGACAAGCATCTTGCAAGGTTATGGGGTTTCAAGGGACGCCGTGAACAAAAGCCTTGCGTAAACCACAACGTTCCCTCACTCCCACGCTGGAACATGGGAGCGAGAAATTATCAACAGATTCGCTTATTCCTTATTTTCCCAATATTCCCCTAATAACTGCGCCAATGTTTCCACATGAGGGGGATTTAATAAGGTCAAATGATCGCCCGGTACGGATTTAACCGTAATCGCTTGCTGCAACAAATCTGACCAGCCTAAATCATCGGCTTTATTCGGCGAATGAACAGGCGAATGATCGGCAATTAATTCTTCAGGTTGTGCATCGCTGGCTTTAAACAAAATCAACGGCACAGACAATAAAGAATGTGGATAATAGTGCGTCATAATATTGGCTTTATAAACCGCGACTAAACCTTTAAATTGCTTAATTGAAGCCTCTGGCGGATACACCTGCGCCCGCTTTAACGATTCGTGTAAAGCAACTAATTGCATTTCGCTGGATTGTTCGGCTAATGCCTCCCAATTTAAATCTAATTTCACATTAAACAAATGTTCAGTAATGTGTGCCAAATGGGTCAACCATTGTATATCCGTCCAATCGGCTTGAATAGAACGGGGTTTATTTTCTTGGGGAGCGACGGTATCTAAAATGGCTAATAACGCAATCTCTTCACCATTTTTGCGCAATTGCTGCGCCATTTCAAACGCCACCAAACCACCAAAAGAATGCCCACTCAAATAATAAGGGCCATGCGGCTGAATTTGCTTAATTACCGCGAGATAATGTGCGGCTAAATCTTCAATATTATCATGGGGTTGACTTTCCCCATCTAATCCCAACGGTTGCAAACCATAAAAAGGAATTTGCGCATTGCATTGACTTAATGCGTTGGCTAATGCGTAAAAATAAAGCACATGCCCACCTGCGCCTGCAATAGCAAAAAAGGGTGGCTTATTGCCTTGCGTTTGCATGGGTACTAATGAAGACCATTGCGTTTCAACAATAGACTGCCGTAATAATTGCGCTTGTTGCTCAATGGTTGCGCCTTGAAATAGACTGGCTAAAGGCAAACGTTTATTAAAATCTTGTTCGATTTGCGCCATTAAACGAACCGCTAACAAAGAATGGCCACCCAATTCAAAAAAGTTATCTCGAATGCCAATCGGATGCACATTTAAAATCCGCTCCCAAATTTGAATTAAACGCAATTCCTGTGCATCACGCGGAGCCATAATGGCACGCCCAATGGTTTGATAATCTTCAATAGATCGTTTTGCCAAAGTATTGCGATCAATTTTGCCATTGGGTGTTAAAGGAAATTCGGTTAAAGCAATAAAATGACTGGGCTGCATATAATGCGGTAAACAGGGTTTTAAAAACGTGCGCAATTCTTGTTGCCAATCGCTAATTGCGTCATTTTTTAACAATAAATAAGCAATTAATCGCTTGTCATCGCCTTGTTCATGCACCACCACCACGACATCTTGAATCAAATCATTTTCTGCTAAAATCGCCTCAATTTCGCCCAATTCGATGCGGAAGCCGCGTATTTTAACTTGATTGTCCATGCGTCCGAAAAATTCTAAACACCCATTGTCGAGCCAACGCGCTGCATCGCCCGTGCGATAAACCCGTTGGGTGTGTCCGAATAAGGTTAATTCCACAAATTTTTCTGCGTTCAATTCGGGTCGATGGCGATAACCCAAAGCCAAGCCCTTACCGCCAATACATAATTCTCCCGTAACGCCAACGGGAACAGGTTGTTGTTGCGCATCTAAAATGTAAATTGTGGTATTTGCCAGTGGTTTTCCAATTAAATCCACTCTTTCTGCAAAATCAACACAATGCGCTGTTGACCAAATCGTCGTTTCAGTCGGGCCATAGACATTCCAAAATTGTTGACTTTGTTGTACCAAAGCTTGTCCCAGTGCAGGCGGCAAGGCTTCACCCCCACATAAAACGGTTAAAGGCGTTTTTTGCTGCCAACCGCTGTTTAATAACAATTTCCACGTGGCAGGCGTGGCTTGCATGAGGTTAATCGATTGATGAACAAGTATATTTTTCAAAGATTCCCCATCAACCGTGCTGTCCCGATCTGCAATAATCACGGTGGCACCGCTGATCAATGGCAGGTATAATTCTAAACCTGCAATATCAAAGGATAACGTGGTGACAGCCAACAGCCGATCTCCCGCTTTGACCTGCAAACGATCTTGCATATCCAATAAAAAGTTAGTTAAAGCAAGGTGTTGAATCATGACCCCTTTGGGTTTTCCTGTTGAACCCGATGTATAAATGACATACGCCAAGCCTTCAGGACAAGCGACATTATTGATATTTGCGGGGTCTAGCGTGATTTTATCCAAGCAAATGACTTGCGCTTGATGTTCGGGTAAACGTGCTAATAAATGGCTTTGCGTCAATAAAAGCGGTGCTGCGCTGTCTTCTAACATTAATTGCAGGCGATGTGGTGGAAAATCAGGGTCTATCGGCACATAAGCACATCCTGTTTTTAAAATCGCCAACAAACCGACCAACATTTCCACTTGCCGATCCACACAAATGCCGATGAGCGCATTGGCTTGAATACCCTGTTTTTGTAATAATGCCGCGAGCGCATTCGCCTGTTGATTTAATTCCAGATAAGTCAATGCGCGATTGGTTTTAGTTTCAAGCACAGCCGTGGCATTAGGGGTCTTTTTAACCTGTTTCTCAAATAAACTCACCACCGTTTCTTTATCCAGCGGATAATCCCGAATAACAGCAGAATTCCACGCGATCAATTGCGCTTGTTCATGGGGAGTTAATAAAGGCAAACGGGTCACTTTTTCTTGCGGATTTTCTACAAATCCCATTAACAAGGTTTGGAAATGTCCCATTAAACGCGCAATCGTTTCTGCTTTAAACAAATCGGTGTTATATTCAACCCGACCTATTAACTGCCCATTTAATTCTTCCATAGACAGCGTTAAATCGAATTTGGCAATAACATTATCAGCCGCTAAAGGTTCAATACTTAAGCCTTCCAATTCAACCGCCGTATTAGGCGCATTTTGCAGCACAAACATCACTTGAAATAAAGGCGAATGGCTCAAGTTTCTGACTGGGCGCAATTCCTCCACCAATTGTTCAAAAGGAATATCTTGATGTTGATAAGCCGCTAAAGCCACTCGACGCGCTTGCATTAATAATTCATTCACATTTGGATGTTCAGAAAGATTTAAACGCAACACCAAAGTATTAACAAATAAACCGATTAAATCTTCAAATTCTTTTTGCGTTCGCCCTGCAATGGGAGAGCCAATGACAATGTCTTGCTGTCCACTATAACGGCTTAATAACACCGCATAAGCAGACCATAAAGTCATGAATAAAGTCACGCCTTGTTTTTGGCTTAATTGCTTTAATTGTGTGGTTAAATGAAGGTCTAAAGAAAAATGCGCATTCGCACCCGAAAAGGTTTGTAAAGCAGGGCGCGGATAATCGGTTGGCAAATTTAATAAAGCAGGTAATTGCGCCAATTGTTGTCGCCAATAATTCAATTGTTTTTCTAACACATCACCACTTAACCACCGCCGCTGCCAATCCGCAAAATCGGTATATTGCAGCGTTAAAGGCAATAATGGATTGGGTTTATTTTGCACAAAAGATTGATATAACGCGCTGCATTCTCGAATTAAAATCCCCACTGACCAACCATCGGAAATAATATGGTGCATATTGAGTAATAAAATGTGAGCATCTGGAGCTAAAATCAGTAATTGCGCACGAAATAATGGGGTTTGTGCAATGTCAAAAGGCGTGTTTAAATCTTCTGCAATATAATGTTGAATCGCTTGTTGTTGCGCCTTATTGTCTAAGGATTGCAAGTCAATGGTCGATAAAGAAAACGCATAATCAACTAAGGCGACAACAGGCGCACCTTTAACCGTAGGAAAACAACAACGCAAACTCGAATGACGTGCAATTAATGCAGCTAAACTTTTGGTTAATGCGGCAATATTTAATTTCCCTTTTAAATGCAAAGCCGCAGGCATATTATAAGTGGAACTTGCGCCTTCCAATTGTGCCAAAAACCATAGGCGATTTTGCGCAAAAGACAGCGTTAATGGTGCGTTTTCTTGTCGAGAAACAGGCAATAAAGCAGTGTGATTTTTTGCAGGAATATAGCCGAATGATTCAGCTAATTGCCAAGTAAAATCACTTAAAAAATCGGTTTGATAGTGATCCTGCCAACGATAAGCAGCTTGAGCGTTAATCCCTTGATGCGTATGGAATTTGGCATCACCGAGCATTTTAGAAACCGCATGAACACCATCGGTCATGCGCTGCTTTTGATCGGCATAAGGTTTTAACATATTATCGTCAAAAGGCAGATTTAAAAACGCGCATAAGTTCTCAATGGTTTCTTCTGGATTTTGCGTTAATTGTTCAAATTGCACGCGGTATTGACGATGAGCAGGAATGTCTTGTAAAAAAGTTTGAATATTGCGATGGCTTTGTGACCAAATTAACTCCGCTAAATGACGCGGCGCATAATCGTGTGGATAATGGAAAAAGACTTGATGTAATTTCGCCTCTTCAAAAGAATGAATCATGCCATAAGGATGGCGTAATAAATGAATATAAAGCGGCTGCTCAAAAATCGTTTCGGCATGGCGTAAAACTTCAATATCTAAGGGATAAGAAGGCGATTTATCCACCAATATTTTATCGCCAATCCAAGACTGTAATTGTCGATACATTGCCGCTACGCTTAAATTGCGCAATTCATAATCAGCCATTAATTGTTTTGCCCGATCCGCATCGCATTCTAAAGCAGACATCATCGCACGAATTAAACCTTCTTTAACATAACTGCGTGAGCCACTATATAACACATCGCGTTCTTGCAAGGTATTAAATGACAATAATTCTAATTCTGGCGGGGCAAATAATTTTGAATTGCCACCCAAAATGACCCGCATTAATGTCGTGCCTGAACGAGGCGGCGCAAGGACAAAAATAGCCGATGGATTTTTAACCGTCATGCTATCGGCAATCGCTAAACGCGGAATCAGTTGATTAAAACGCGAAAACTCCACCGTTTCTAATCGCGGTAAATCAGAATCTAATGTGTTATTATCCGTTAAAATTTCGGGATAATGTTGATTTAAATAATCGATAAATTCGGCAATTGTCGGGGCTTCAAATAAAGCCACCACATAAACAATTTTTTGCAAACGCTCTTGCAAACGATTGATAAAAATTGCACCCTTAATCGAATCGCCGCCCAATTCAAAAAAGTTATCATTTAAACCCACCCGCGCCACACCCAAAATATCTGCCCACAAATCGGCTAATAAGCGTTCAATTTCGCTATTTGGCGCAACATAAGGCACTTCACTTTGCGCGCTATTTTGGTCAGGCGCAGGCAAAGCGCGGCGATCCACTTTACCATTCGGACTTAATGGCAATTGATCTAAAATAATAAATGCCGATGGCACCATATATTCAGGCAATTTATCGTGTAAAAAATGGCGCAATTCGCTGGCCGTAGGTTTCACATTTTGCGTCACGCCTAAATAAGCAATTAAACGCGGTGGTAATTCTTTTTGCGGCTGCCAGCCAATCACGACGCTTTCTTTAACGCCAGAATATTGCATTAAAGCGGTTTCAATTTCGCCTAATTCAATGCGAAATCCGCGCACTTTAATTTGATTATCTAAACGCCCTAAATATTCAATACGGCCATCGTCTCGATAACGGGCTAAATCGCCTGTTTTATAAAGCCGTGTTTTGCCCTGATCAAAAGGATTAGAAATAAATTTTTCGGCGGTTAATTCAGAGCGATTAAAATAACCCCGTGCCACGCCAATTCCCCCAATATGCAACTCCCCTGCAACACCAATCGGAACGGGCTGTAAATGCGCGTCTAAAATGTGAATTTGAATATTGGCAATGGGGTAGCCAATGGGGACATTAGAAAGCGGCGAATGGGCTTGGCAAGTCCAATGCGTCACATCTACGGCAGCTTCAGTCGGGCCATATAAATTGTACAAGTTAATATGCGGCAAATGCGTAAAGAATCGTTCTTGCAATTCTAACGGTAATGCTTCCCCGCTACACACCACTCGTTTTAAGCAATTCATATTGCGAAATAAAGGGCTTTCTGCTTTTTGCAAAAAGATTTGTAACATTGACGGCACAAAGTGTAATGTGGTCACGCCTTTTTTGGCAATTAATTCGATTAAATAATCGGGATCACGATGTCCGCCTGGTTTGGCTAATGTCAGGCTTGCACCCGTCATTAATGGCCAGAAAAATTCCCAGACAGAAACGTCAAAACTAAACGGCGTTTTTTGTAAAATCACATCGCTTTCTGTCAATGAATAAGCCGCTTGCATCCACAATAAACGATTGACAATGCCGCGATGCGTGTTCATTGCGCCTTTGGGCTTTCCTGTTGAGCCTGAAGTGTAAATCATATAGGCTAAATCATCAGGCCGCGTGCGCAATTCAGGCGTATTGGAGGGGTAATTGTCCAGCGTTTTGTCTAGGCTATCTAAACAAATTACCGTGTGTTGATTATTTTTAGCAAAGGCTTTAATGGGCGTGATTTGTTCCAAGCAATGCGCTTGGGTTAATAATAGCGTTACTGCGCTATCTTCTAGCATAAATTCCACCCGCGCTGCGGGATAATCGGGGTCAATTGGTACATAAGCCGCGCCTGCTTTTAAAATCCCTAATAAACCCAGCACCATTTCTAAAGAACGGTCTAAACAAATCCCAATAAATTGATCCGTTTTTGCACCTAATTCCCGTAAATAATGTGCCAATTGATTGGCTTTAATGTCCAATTCGGCATAAGTCCATTGTCGCTCTTCATCACTCACGGCAATGGCGTGCGGTGTTTTCTCAGCTTGTGCGCCAATCCATTCGTGCAAACAACGGTCTAATGGATAAGGTTGTTCCGTATGATTCCATTGCGCGAATTGTTGATAATCCGCAGGACTTAATAAATTTAAAGTCGCTACGGATTGATCGGGATGCGTTAAAATGCTATTGATTAAGGTTTGAAAATGGCGAATAAAACGTTGAATGCTGGGCTTATTAAACAAGTCAATGTTATAACGCAATTTGCCTTCTAATCCCGTCGCTAATTCTTCCATAGACAGAATTAAATCATAAATCGCGTTAATATTTTCTGTCGGTAAAGGTTGAATGCGTAAATCGCTTAATTGCGTATTTTCTAATGGCGCATTTTGCAAAACAAATAAAACTTGAAAAATAGGACTGTAACTTAAACTGCGTTCTGGTTGTAATAATTCGACCAGTTTCTCAAAAGGTAATTCTTGATGTTGATAAGCCGCTAAAGCGGTTTGTTTCACTTGCTGCAATAATTCAAGAAAACTGGGGGCTTGTGTAAAATCCGTGCGCAATGCCAAAGTATTAATAAAAAAGCCAATAAGCGGCTCTAATTGGCTGTGGGTGCGGTTCGCAATGGGAGTGCCAATAATAATATCTTCTTGACGAGTATAGCGAAATAATAAAGTGGCATAAGCCGCAAATAAAGTCATAAATAATGTGACTCCATTTTTTTGGCTTAATTGCTGTAATTGTTGCGTTTGCGCTTTGGAGAAATAAAAATATTCCGTTTCGCCATGAAAACGCTGCACGGGACGGCGAGGATTATCCGTTGGCAGTTCTAATAAAGCAGGCGCACCTTGCAATTGTTTCTGCCAATAATTTTTTAATGTCTCTACATAATCGCCGCTTAATCGCTGCCGTTGCCACGCGGCAAAATCAGCGTATTGTATCGCTAATTCAGGCAAATGGTGGGGTAAATTTTGATTAAAGGCATTATATAAAATCGCTAATTCTTTCACTAATACATTAATTGACCAACCATCACAAATAATATGGTGCATGGTCAATATTAACACATGAGATTCCGCGCTTAATTTCAGCAATAACACGCGAAATAAAGGACATTCGCGCAAGTCGAAAATTAAGCCCGCTTGTTCTCGTGTTATTCGTTTAATTTCTAAGGCTTGTTCCGTTTCAGGATAGGCTTGTAAATCGATAATAGGCAGGCTTAATGACAACTGTTTTTCCACGCATTGCACGGTGTTGCCTTGGGCATTGGTGGAAAAATGACTGCGCAGCACTTCATGACGCGCTAAAATCACATTAAATGCTTGTTCTAATGCCGCATGATTTAATTTCCCTAATAATTTCATGGCCAAAGGCGGCATATTATAAGTGGCGGCGTTGCCTTTTTCTAATTGATTTAAAAACCACAAACGTTGTTGCGCGAAAGATAAAGGCAAAGGCTGATCACGAGAAATAACAGGAATGGGCATTTCTACGGATGTAGATTGACGACTTAAAAAATCGATAATATCCGCTTTCTTTTCCGATAATAAGGTCTTTAATTCGGCCGTCATTTTGTGCTTAGGTGCGTTATAACGCAAACGCCCTTCATCTAACCATAAATGAATTTCATCTTGTTGTAATTGGTTCAGTAATTGTTCAATAGATGACATGAAAATGATCCGTTTTTCTGGTGGTGTGGATGATGTTTTGGAGGCGAGACAAATTTAGCAGAATGACATGATTTTCTACCGTATAAGTTTTATTATTCCGCAATAATTTGGCCATTTTTACATAAAAAAAACAGGTGCATATTGACCATATACACCTGTGATAGATGATGAATTCGTTAATTACTCCGCTTGTTGTTTGGCGATTTCAGCGCGGACATCGTCCATATCTAATTCGCTGGCTTTGGCGATGATTTCGTCCAACGCTGCGGCAGGTAAAGCCCCTGCTTGCGAATAAATAATAATTTGTTCACGAAAAATCATTAAAGTGGGAATAGAGCGAATTTGGAAATGAGCAGCTAATTGCTGCTCTTTTTCCGTGTCCACTTTACCAAAAACAATATTAGGATATTTTTCTGAAGCCTTCTCAAAAACAGGCGCAAACATCTTACAAGGCCCGCACCATGAAGCCCAAAAGTCAATCAACACGATGTCATTGGTGGTGACGATATTTTCAAAATTAGCCGCTGTTAAATCAATAGTTGCCACGCGCTACACTCCCACGGGTTAAAGCAAACAACAAAAATTTGCTGTTTTTTATATGAAATAGAATCCCCAATGCCTGTTACAAAGGTAGATTTTAAAGTGCGATTTTTATTCCACATTAAGGCTAAAAATTCGCGGTTATTCTTGCTATTTATTCGCTGGTTTTAGGGGGAACATAACCTTGTGGTTGTTGTGAACCCGCGCCGAATAAAAATTTTTCCATTTCGGTTTCCAGTAACTTCCGTGCATCTGGATTGACAGGAGTCAAGCGGTATTCATTAATTAACATGGTTTGTTGTTTTAACCACATTTGCCATGCTTCGTTAGAAATTTCCAAGTAAATCCGCTTTCCTAATTCACCGGGATAAGGCGGAGCTTTTAAGCCTTCTGCTTGCCGTCCTAGTTTTGCACAATTAACCATTCGTGTCATCTGGATTATCTCCTTATTATCGTCATTGACTGCGGTTATAATAACACAAATTGTTGTGTTATTTATCTTTTTTCAATTGGCCACATGTTACCTTTTTTTTGAAAAAGCAACAACTTTTGTTTCTCGTTTTCAGGGTAGACTTGCCAGCAAGCCGCGGCTCACGTAACCTAGAGCAGCAAAAAAAGAATCATGGTTTTGTCCCGTTTTTATCGGGTCATTTTTTAAAAATAATCTTAGGAATCAGAATGATGTCAACTCGCAAGCCGTCCGAATCATGGCAAATTTTACAAATCATGTCAGAATTTGTACAAGGCTTTGATCAATTGGCGAATATTGTCCCCGCAGTGACAATATTTGGTTCAGCGCGCTTTTCTCAACAGCATCCGCATTGTGTTTTGGCGGAGGAAATCGCCTACACGCTGTCTAATGCGGGTTTTTCTGTTCTCACTGGGGGTGGGCCTGGCATTATGGAAGCCGCCAATCGTGGGGCTTTTAATGGGCGCGCTAAAAGCGTGGGGTTGAACATTCAATTACCCCATGAACAACAGACCAATTCATATCAAAATATTTCGCTTCATTTTCATTATTTTTTTGTGCGAAAACTAATGTTAATGCGTTATTCTTCGGCTTATGTGGTATTGCCCGGTGGTTTTGGGACATTAGACGAATTAGCCGAGTTATTAACGTTGGTGCAAACGGGAAAATTACCACGTGCGCCGATTGTGTTGGTGCAACGGGCGTTTTGGCAAGGCTTGTTGGATTGGTTTAAACACAGCCTAGCCGCCGAAAAAACCATTGATTTCAGTGATTTAAAACTGGTAATGACGGCGGACACCAGCGATGCGGTGGTGGATTGTATTTTTCAATTTTATCAACAAACTGAATACGATGCAACTGCCATTCCCAAAAACGACGCATTATCGCGCTTATTTTAACCTGAATTCATGACAATTCCAGCACATTTATTTGCGCCGCGTTATTGGTTGCTTTGGTTTATTTTAGGGATATTTTTTATCCTCACTTATTTGCCTTATCATTGGCAAATGGCCATGGGGCGTTTTTTAGGTTTATTGGCTTATTATTTAGCGCGGCGGCGGCGTAAAATTGCGGCGATTAATATTGCCTTATGTTTTCCTGATGATTCGCCACAGCAACAACAGGCATTATTAAAACGACATTTTGCTTCTTTAGGGATGGGATTATTGGAGATATTTAATGCGTGGTGGACTTCGGATAATCGTTTGCAATCATTGGGAACAATTGAAGGTTTAGATCATTTGCAACAGGCTTTAGCTAAAGGACGTGGTGTTATTTTATTAAGTGCGCATTTTACTTCTTTAGAAATTGGCGCACGATTTTTGACTTTACATACGGTGATTCATGGAGTTTATCGGGCGCATGAAAATCCGTTAATTGAATTCTTTATGAAAAAAAGTCGAGAATTGCACGCTGAAAAGGCGATTCCGCGAGATAATATCAGGGAAATGGTGCGCAGTTTAAAAGCCAATAAACCCGTTTGGTTTGCGGTGGATCAGAATTTTGGGCATAAGGGCAGTGTTTTTGCAGAATTCTTTGGCATTCAAGCGGCAACCAATGCGGCAACTGCGCGTTTGGCGCAATTGACAGGGGCGGCCGTGGTGCCTTTTTTCACGCAACGATTGCCGAACGATCAAGGTTATCGTGTGATTTTACAAGCGGCATTAACGGATTTTCCCAGCGATAATATGCAGCACGATGCCCGTCGAATTAATGCCCTTATTGAAGCGCAAACAAAACTCGCTCCAGAACAATATCTTTGGGCGCATCGTCGCTTTAAGGATCGACCGAATGATGAGGCGCGGTTTTATTAATTCACATGACGTATTAAAGTTTATATTTGCGCTCAATACGATAACGCAGTGAATTCACACTGATGCCTAATTGTTGACTGATTTTAGTTAAATCATCCTTATGGTTACGAATAGCGGATTTAATCATTCGCTTTTCTAATTCGTCCACAATTTTATCGATGGGAATTGTGGGGGTTTCTGGAGAAAAAAACGGCCCAAATAGCACGCGCAATTGATTGGCGATGGTGACATTATTTCCTACAAGCAATTTTTTTTCTTCGCAGGCTTTGCTGCGGTAGCGCAAAGAATTTTCCGTTAATTCCAAGAAATCAGCGGATTTGCGTTGGCCATTTGCGTAGTATTCCATCGCCATTTTAATCAAAACACAATAGATGCTTTCCATCATATCTGGCAGTGTTAAATGGCTGCTTGCATATACGGTTAAGATTTGTTCAAGAAAAGAATTATTATTCCACTTATTGGTCGTGATATTTATCTTTTGTGGAGCGATTTTTTTGGGATTTTTTTCCAAACGCGGATTTGGGGCGGGAGTGGGTCTTTCTTGAGGGGGAGAAAGGCGCAAATCATCGGGTCGAATGCACTCATCACGGCATAGAACACTTGCTGCTTCCAATAAATTTTCCAATTCGCGCACATTACCGGGAAAATCGTATTGTTCCAAGACTTTTATAGCGGCTTCGGAAATGTCAAGTTTAGGTTGATCATTTTTAACTCTCAAACGTTTTAAGAAATGATCGATCAATAGGCGTACATCACCTATTCTTTCTCGCAGCGGGGGAACTCTCACTTCAATGACATTAATGCGAAAAAAAAGGTCTTTTCTAAAGCTATTATTTTCTATTAATGCTTTCAAATTGCGATGGCTGGCACTCAAAATTCTCACATCAACGGTTTCTTCTTTATTCGATCCGACGGGACGAATGGCACGCTCTTGAATTGCCCGTAATAATTTAATTTGAGCCGAATAAGATAAATCTCCAATTTCGTCTAAAAATAAAGTACCTTTATCCGCTTCTTTAAATAAACCTTTCTTATTTTCATAAGCTCCTGTGAATGCGCCTTTTTTATGGCCAAACAATTCACTTTCTATTAACTCGCCTGAAATAGCACCACAATTAAGAGGCACAAAAGGAGCTTCACTGCGATTACTGGCAGAATGAATTAATTGCGCCACCACTTCTTTACCCACGCCCGATTCACCGCTAATAAATACCGCCGCTTGGGTATGGGCAACACGTTGAATATCGTCACGCAATTTTTCAATCACAGGACTTTCTCCAATCAAACGGGTTAATTTCTTTTGGTAATTTAAATTGCGTTTAAGAGCCGATTGCGCTAAATCACATAATTGCTGCGGCATAACTTCTTTACAAACAAAATCATAAGCCCCTAATTGCAATGCGCGAACGGCTGTGGGAATTTCCCCATAGGCGGTCATAACAATAATGGGCATAAAAGGGAAATGTTTCTTAATATATTCAACTAAATCTAAACCTTCTCTACCCTCTCCTCCCATACGAATGCTTAAATCAGAGATACATAAATCATAATTATTTCTTTCTAAGAAAATATAAGCCTCACTTAAAGACTGTGCCAAATGCGATTCAATCCCAATACTGGCAAGGCTTAATGAGAATAACGTTAAAATATCTTTTTGATCATCTACCAGTAAACAGAGTGGTTTTTTTTGTCCCATTTTAATCCTCCGATTCGATTTGGGGTTCTGTGATGGTATGAAAATGAATGCGAAAACGGCATCCACTTTGACTATTTTCCCATAGCGTTAAATTAGCCCAATTGGCATTGGTTAATTCTTTAGAAAAATAAAGTCCTAAACCCGTGCCTGAAGATTCCGTGGTGGCGAATGGTTCAAACAGTCGTGATTCTATTTCGGGTGACATGCCATCACCATAATCTTTCACTTCACAATAAACTTTACGTAAAGCCATATTAAAGCCAATGGTGATGTTTAATAAAGGTTGTTGCGGCTCATTTCTACGCATAGAATAACGAAGTGCATTGTCGCATAAATTATATATCACTTGATGCAATTGATGCGGATCAAAATTAATCCACAATGGCTCATCAGGACAATGCAACACCACATCTTCTTGGTCTAAATATTTTTCTTGCATTAACTCCCAAATAAAATCCTGAATCCACTCATTTAATAACAATGGTTGCATCACTGAATTATGTTGACGACTGAGTTGTAAAATACTGTTGACAATCTTTTGTATTCTTTCGCCATTTTTAATAATCATATTAAAAACTTCTTTTTCAGTCTCGTCTAATCGATGTTCTAATTTTCCTGCCAATAAATGACCCGAATAATTAATTGGTAATAAACGATTTCTGACTTCATGCGCAATGCCTGCGGCCAAGCGTCCCAATGAAATTAATTTTAATTGTTGCGCCCGCTGTTTGGTTAAAGCCGCATCTTCTAATACAATAAGGGTACTCACCGTTTTTTCATGCCACAATTCTTTAAAATTGACAATGAGTTCAAAACCATCAGATGAAAGATTAAAAGCAATTTTGCCACTTTTTTTATCTTGCCATTGTTTTAATAAATCAGTTAATTCTGGCTTAATTTCATATAAACTTTCACCACTAGAAACTTCGTCTAAATTGGCATCTAATCCTAATAATCGTTTGGCCGTTTCATTCACCAATTGAATTCGATAAAAAGTATCAATAACAATGATACCTGACTGAATATTCTGCACGATTTGTTCGTTCAATTGCGCCAAAAATAACACATGCAAACCACGTTGTTGGGCTAAAATTTTACTTTCTCGAATGCGCTGCGCTAAAAATAAAGACAATACCGCTGTAGAAAAAAAAGAAATCCCCAACATACCCGCATGAGTATAACTGGTCACAGTAAACCAATAATATAAATCCGCTAAACTCACATGAAATAAAATAGCTAAACTGGCAATCGCCGCAAAAAATAATCCATTTCGACCCGGTGCCAATAAACTGCCCGCCGCAATCACCACCGTAATTAATACCCCCATCCCACTTTCAATCCCCCCACTGGCGTGCATCAGTAAAATAATCGCCAAAATATCCACCAAAATCTGCACCAAAACCTGAATTTGAAAATCAGGACGACGGTAATAAGTGGCCACACTACTCAACAACGCAAAACCAAAATAAAGCCAACCTGTCATTAAAAATAATGCCCCATCATAACGCCCTAAAAAACTAGGCGAAATGTCAGAAATAAAAAATACTAAAAAACTAACCACAATAATCATTCGATAAATATTAAATAAGTACAAAGGCTGCCATTCGATTTCGTTTTCTGTGGGGGCAGACACGTGTTCTAAGATTAAATCGCGGATAGAAAAATGTTCTAAATGGGAATATTCGGTTTTCATCGCTAATATCACGGATAAATTTGTAATAGCAGAGGATAAGGGAGCGTTTAGTCACGCTTTAGTCATCTTTCAATGATAGCATGACAATGTAGCTCGGTGTATCAGTTAAAACCTACCCTAGTTATATTACATAAATGAACGGGCTAATTGGCCTCGTTTAACGGCTGTCACAGTTCTGTCATAAAGCTAAAATACAATGCAAGAATGAACACATCCTCATCTAATCATTCATCCTCCTCTGTTATCGTATCCGCACTCAATGAACCCGCGACCATCCGACGGCGCGCATGGCGAATGTTGAAAGACAAAATTGTTCGACATAGCATGACGTTTGGTGGTTTAGGGGTGATTGCGGCGATTTTGCTTATTTTTTTCTACTTGTTGTATGTGGTCATGCCGTTATTAACGCCGGCCAGTTTGCAGTTGGTGACACAGTTTCAACTGCCGGGCGTAGAAAATGAACGGACATTGCACCTTGCCGTTGAAGAAAAAAATGAGTTAGCGGTTCGTTTTACGGATGATGCCCGCGCGGTTTTCTTCCGATTACAAGATGGACACGTGATTTCCGAATATGCGGCTTCCAAACCCGATGGCGTGGAAGCCAGTGCGTTTGCTGTGTCTGATTCGACCAGACAAGTGGTGGGTTATGGATTTGCCAATGGAACGGCTATTGCGCTACAACACAGTTATAATATTGTTTTTACGCAAGACAGTGCGGGCAATCGCGTTCGTACCATTGACCCCAGTATTGTTTATCCGCTGGGTCAAGACCCCGTCACCGTAGACCCACAAGGACAAGCCCTGACCCATTTGGGAGTACAGATCAGTCAACATTCCAATATGATTGCGGCGGTAACTGCTGATCAGCGTCTCGTGGTCGTACGAGTGAGTAAAGCCGTTAATTTCTTAACCGAAGAAGAAACACTGAACACGGTTTACAGTGAAATTGCGCTGGATAAAACAGGACAAGTCACGCATTTGCTGTTAGAAAAAGACCAACGCTATTTGTATCTAGCCGATACGCAAGGTGTGATAACCCGTTATGACGTGCGTGAGCAGGAAATTCGTAAAGAATATCACGCTCAAGTCGTGCCTCAAGGCGATAAAATCACCAGTTTGCGCTTTCTCACCGGGGATATTTCTTTGTTGGTGGGCGAGTCTAATGGGATTGTGACGCAGTGGTTTCCGGTGCGAGATGCGAACAATGTGTTTTCTCTGCAACGAATTCGGGAATTTCAAGGCGGAAAAAGTGCCATTGTTGATCTAGCCCCTGAAGAGCGTCGTAAAGGCTTTGTGGCGGCGGATGCACGGGGTTATTTGGGCATTTATCACACGACGGCGCATCGTACGGTATTAAGTTTACAGGCTGAACAACCTTTGGTCAGTGTGAATTTGTCACCGCGGGCTGATTTCCTGATCGGCGAAGACAGAACCGGTAAATTGTCTGTGTGGGAAGTGCATAACCCTCACCCTGAAGTGTCTTTTCAAGCCTTGTGGGGAAAAGTATGGTATGAAAATTATCCCGAACCCGACCATATTTGGCAGTCTTCTTCTGCCACTTCAGATTTTGAACCTAAGTTTAGTCTTGCGCCGTTGACTTTTGGTACGTTTAAGGCGGCGTTTTATGCCATGTTGGTGGCAGTGCCTATTGCGATTTTAGGGGCAGTTTATGCTGCTTATTTCATGTCTCCAAGAATACGTGGCGTGGTAAAACCAACCATCGAAATTATGGAAGCACTTCCTACGGTGATTTTGGGCTTTTTGGCTGGGTTGTGGTTGGCTCCGTTTATTGAGGCGAATTTACCGGGCGTGTTTCTCTTGCTCTTGCTCTTGCCAATAGGAATTATTTTATCTGCTTATTTGTGGCGTTTTATGCCTGAGCGGATTCGCTACGCTTTTTCTGATGGTTGGGAAGCGGCGTTGTTGGTGATTCCTGTTTTGCTTATGGTGTACATTGCTTTTTATTTTAGCCATCCTTTAGAAGTTTGGTTTTTTAATGGCAATATGCCGGAATGGTTAAATCAAAATGGTATTCCTTTTGATCAACGTAATTCAATCGTGGTCGGTGTGGCGATGGGATTGGCGGTTGTCCCCAATATCTTCTCTATCGCCGAAGATGCCATTTTCAGTGTGCCTAGACATTTAACGTCGGGATCATTGGCTTTGGGCGCAACCCGTTGGCAGACCATGACTCGTGTGGTGTTATTAACGGCGAGTCCGGGGATTTTCTCTGCGGTGATGATCGGTTTAGGCCGTGCCGTCGGGGAGACCATGATTGTGTTAATGGCTACAGGAAATACAGCGGTTATGGATTTTAGCCTTTTTCAAGGTTTGCGCACTTTATCGGCCAATATTGCGGTGGAAATGCCAGAATCTGAAGTGGGCAGTACCCATTTCCGTGTTTTATTCTTAGCGGGTTTAGTTTTATTTATTTTGACCTTTTTCTTTAACACGTTGGCTGAGATTGTCCGCCATCGCTTACGACGGAAGTACAGTTCGCTATGAGTACGCAAGACATGAGTACGCAAAAGAATATCCAACGTCAACAAAGCTGGTGGGGCAGTGGTGATCCGTGGATTTGGCTCACTTCGTCGGCTGTGACTATCAGTGTAATTGTTGTATTTAGTTTATTGACTTTGATTGCCGTACGCGGCTTGGGGCATTTTTGGCCTTCTGATGCCTTCATGGCTAATTACAAAGATGACAAAGGCAACACCTATCGCTTAATCGGTGAAGTCCACACCCACGAAAAAGTCCCTGCCGATCAATTGGACGGTTTAGGCTATGATAAGGTAGAGGGTGCATTTGCTGATCGCTACTTGGTGAAGACGGGAAATCGAGAGTTAGTGGGTTTGGATTTCCGTTGGATCGTGGCGCAACAGTTGACGGATGTGGAATATCCTGAAACCTTGATGGTGCTGGAACGACGTAAGGGCGGTAATTTTTACGGCTTTTTGCGCAGCATCAAAGAGAGCGGACAAGTCGTCGCTGAAGGACATGAGCGGATTTTGCCCGAATTGTGGCCGCGGTTGGAACGGGCGCAGACCCTGTATCTGGAGATTAATCGCATTGAACGCCATGAAATCGGACGAGTCAATTATGCGTTAGAACAGTTGCGTTTGGCGCATCGTCGTTTGGAATTGCGGCAAGAGCGTACGGGCGAACCCATTACTGCGCAAGAATTGGCCGATCTTGAGACGCAACGCGAAGTGCATGATGTTGAATTTCAAAAACTCAGCGAACGCTTAGGGCAATTGTATCAGGAGATTGACCGCGACAGTATCACGGCTGAGGTCATGGATGGACAAGTGGTTGAGATTCCATTAGCCAATGTGGTGTATATTCATTTTCCCAACGCAATGGGGGTGAGTGAGAAATTATCCCATTATTTTATGAAATTGGGTTGGTTTGTCAGCAAAGACCCCCGCGAAGCCAATACGGAAGGTGGTGTATTCCCTGCGATTTTCGGCACGGTCATGATGGTGTTTGTCATGTCGATTATTGTGACTCCGTTTGGCGTGATTGCTGCGGTGTATTTGCGCGAATATGCGAAACAAGGCTTTTTAACCCGCACGATTCGTATTGCCGTGAATAATTTGGCGGGCGTGCCGTCAATTGTTTACGGGGTATTTGGTTTGGGCTTTTTCGTGTATTTTCTGGGGGGAACGATTGACCAATTGTTTTATCCAGAAGCCTTGCCCGCGCCTACCTTTGGTTCAGGGGGGATTTTGTGGGCTGCTTTGACCTTGGCAATTTTGACGCTCCCTGTGGTGATTGTTTCGACAGAAGAAGGTTTGTCCCGCATTCCCAGTTCTATTCGTGAAGGCAGTTTAGCTTTGGGCGCAACTAAGGCGGAAACCTTGTGGCGTACGATTTTACCCATGGCCAGCCCTGCGATTATGACGGGTTTAATTTTGGCGATTGCGCGTGCTGCAGGTGAAGTTGCGCCGTTGATGTTGGTGGGTGTGGTGAAACTTGCGCCGTCGCTGGTGTTAGATGGTAATTATCCCTTCTTGCATTTGGAGCGTAAATTCATGCACTTAGGCTTCCATATTTACGACATTGGTTTCCAAAGCCCTAACGTTGAAGCGGTGCGCCCTCTGGTTTACGCGACCTCGTTTTTATTGGTTGCGGTGATTATTATTTTAAATATCGTGGCGATTTGGATTCGTAATCATTTACGTGAAAAATACAAATCATTGGAAAGTGCTTGATCACTCTCCCATGCCATCACGATGACCAACAAGGATTTAGGACTTGACAACCATGAGTACCAGTAATGAGCCGCTGACGCACGGCGTGGATATTGCGTCTTTAGGCCGCGGCGAACCCACTTTAGATATTCATAAAGAACGGATTTGCCTAGAGGTTAAGAATTTTAACCTGTATTATGGGGAAAAGCAGGCGTTGCGAGACATCAATATGCTGATCCCAGAGAAGCGTGTCACTGCGTATATTGGCCCTAGTGGTTGCGGTAAATCGACTTTGTTGCGCTGTTTTAATCGAATGAACGATTTAGTGGATTCTGTCCGCGTTCAAGGCGAAATCAAGCTGGAAGGGCAGGATATTTTTCATAAATCGGTCAATGTTGCTGAATTACGGCGGCGGGTTGGGATGGTGTTTCAAAAACCCAATCCTTTCCCCAAATCGATTTATGAAAATGTCGCCTACGGTCTGCGTTTACAAGGCATTAATAGCCGCCGTATTTTAGATGAAGTGGTAGAAAGATCGTTACGCGGTGCGGCCTTGTGGGACGAAGTGAAAGATCGTTTACACGACAATGCCTTAGGCATGTCTGGTGGACAGCAACAGCGTTTAGTGATTGCGCGTGCGATTGCGATTGAGCCTGAAATTTTGTTGTTAGACGAGCCAGCTTCAGCCTTAGACCCAATTTCTACTTTGAAAATCGAAGAACTCATTAACGAGTTGAAAGAGCATTACACCATTGTTATCGTCACACATAATATGCAGCAAGCCGCTCGTGTATCGGATTACACTGCGTTTATGTATTTGGGCGAGTTGATTGAGTTTGGTGATACCAGTTCTTTATTCACCAATCCCACCAAAAAACAAACGGAAGATTATATTACGGGACGTTACGGTTAAACGGGGATTGCTCCTTTTCTCCGTGCCGTTATTGTGAAAACCGAAATAGAACTTGTGGTGACACAATGTCATGTTTTGGTTTTCATTTTTCATGAATCATTACCGTGAGGTCTTTGTCACATGGCTGAAGAAGTGTTGACACAACATATTTCTCATCAATTTGATACTGAATTGCGCACTTTGCGCAGTCAAATGTTAAGCATGGGCGGTTTGGTGGAAGAACAACTGGCCAATGCCTTGCAGGCCTTGAAAACCAACGATGAAATGTTGGCCAAACAGGTTTACAATAATGACTATAAAGTCAATGCCTTAGAAGTGACCATTGACGAAGAATGTACGCGAATTCTAGCGCGTCGCCAACCGACAGCAGGCGATTTACGTTTAGTATTAGCGGTGATTAAAACGATCACTGATTTAGAGCGGATTGGTGATGAAGCGGAGCGTATTGCGCGTATGTCTTTGCAAGTGCAAGGGGGGATTCAGGCACGTTATTATTTATCGGTGCATCATTTGGGTGAATTGGCGCGGCAAATTTTACACGATGCCTTAGACAGTATTGCACGTTTAGACACCGAAGCGGCATTGGCTGTGATTCGGGAAACGCATCGTATTGACGGCGAATCGGAAAGTGTCAACCGTCAAGTGCTTACCTATATGATGGAAGACCCACGTATGATTCCCCTGGGGTTAACGTTAATGTGGTCGGCTAGAGCGTTAGAGCGCGTGATTGCGCATTCGCGTAATGTATGTGAATACTTGATTTATTTTTTGAAAGGCAAGGATATTCGTCACATCAGTTTACAAAAAGTCGAAGAAGAAGCGCGACAACCGCATTATTAAACGCTTTTACGGGATAATTTAAAAGGATAACGCTTTTTTATGATAGGGGCGTTATCCTGTTTTTTTGCAAGTTTTGTCACTTACTGCGTGACGGTTTTATACAGTTTAATCAACTTGATGTCTTCGGCTTGGGCGCGCAGCGTAAAATAATCTGCACCAATTGCCACCACCTTGCTGCCGTCGGGAAGGGTGTCTGATTCACGGTAGGCGGTCATTTTGCCTTCTTGGGTATCGCTTAACAAAATGTAACGCTCCCTGCCCACTTGCACCACGCCTTTAAATGCCCCGTTTAATTTCGTTTCTGGCAAAACAGAAGCATTCTCTTGATTGGGATCGTTCTCTGTGCTTGTTGTGAGTGCTTCACCGCTTGCGGATGACGGAGTCGCCACGGAAGTACTGGCCGCTCTGCCCCACGGCGAGCTGGCTGACAAAATAATGTGAAAGCCTTGTAAATTGCTCTCCGCGGGTAATTCCACCCGCCATTCGCTTTCCTGAGCAACCGCAGAGCTATCCAAAGTGGGGAGTTCAAACCATGCCCGCGCCAATAAAAAATTCCCCGCGGCGACAGCGAACACCGTCATTGCCATGCGCGACTTATTGTCTAACCACTCATTGATCATGTTTAAACTCTAACTCTCTGAATTAACTTGAAAAAAAGCAACAACTATCAATTGTAATCGAGTGCTTCGAGTGGTTTGTGAAATATCTAATCGTTCTACAACCACCCATTGTGGTGATTCTGCCAGTAACAACAGCAAATCAAACAAACGCTCAGGATGAAATTCTGCGTCTAACTGGGCTTTGATTTGCCACACGTTGACTTTCTCTAGAGTTGTTGCGGGGTCAGCGCGCACGGTGTGGTTTTGTAAACCAACTTGTTTTGCTTTGCCGTCTAGCCAAGACTGAAAACTGGCTTGGGCTAACCCTTCTGAATTGGCTTGCCAGAGTCGGGCTTGTAATTGGGTATATTGTTCACGGGCTTGTTGGGCGCGGCGTGGCCATTCTGGTTGCGCAACAATTTGCTGAACTTGTTCCCAGCGACGAGCGGCGGCTTGGTAATCGTTTTCTAGTTCTACTCGCCAATCTCCCAGCCGTAAAAGTCCATAACTGGCTGAAATAGCGAAAATCGCCCAAATTCCCCAGCGTAATCGATCATTATTGCGAATTTCGGTTAAAAGCGTCATAGGTGAGAGTTAAAACGGGAATTTGTAAAAAATAAAAAAATAACCCACAATTATCCAAATCAGAATTTACAGAATGACAGCATGAATAAAGATAAATCGCTGATTGATTCTGAAAATTCTGAACCAGAAAAAATTTTACATATCTTCAAAACGACTCGGATCGCCAAATCCCGTACATTCAGGAATGGTCAACACACGATTGCGATAAGTAATATCACAATTACTCGCGGCATTCAATGCGGGTAAATGCGCCGTATTAATCCGTCCGCCCGTGGCATTGGGAGGCGAGGTGGCCACCACTTGACTGCGAGGTAAAGCGCGTCGATTTTTCAAATGATCCAATAAGCTATCCAAAGCCGCATTGAAATAATACTGTAATGGCACTTGGTTAATTAATCCATATTGTTGATTATAACCGTCGAAATGATGCGCGTTTTTAATTTCTAAATAAATCAAATTATCCGCACCTGCTCGCGTGACCTGATTGCGCGCATAATAAGCGCGGGCGTGAAAATTGGCATTGGCCAGCGGATCGTCACGCCCTTGTACGATTAACGTGGGTTTGCCGCGTAAATTAGCCGTTGCCGTCACGGCCGCTTGCCCATTTTGTACGCGATTGGCGCGCACGGCCGCATTGCCTGACAATAAAAAGCCTGTTTCTCCTGAAATAAGGCTAGGATTCAAGGGTTTATGTATGCCTGTTGTGCCTGTCCATAAATTGCGCAAGCACAATGCCCCTTGATAAAAATCGTCTTGAATACCTTGAGAATTTTCACTGTAACGGTGGTCGATGCCCAAATTAGAATTGCCTAAGTTATTGATTAGGCTTAAATAGTCAGGCAAAATAATGCCGTTGCTGTGACTGAAAAAACGCGCCCGATCCGCAATGCGCAATGCGGTGGGAGTGTTTACGCCTTGTGTTGCACCTAAGCTGTAATCACATAAATTTTCCACAACACTAAAACGACCATACGCACTGGCATAAGTATAAGCCAAGCTGGCATAGTATTGATTTTGATAATAATAAGGAGCTAGAGCTGTGGCCGAAGGCAACATACCATAGCTGATAAGTAATTCACGAGCGGTATTGACTTGTTGTGCCAGTGGTGCATCGTCTAACAAATCTTGTTGCGCCAAAATACGACAACGTCCCGCGGCCGCAGGTAATCCCGTTGCCAACGCGCTGGCACAAGGTTGATATAGATTTAAATAGGTGAGTACATCAAAAAAAGGACGTTGTAAGGTCTCTGCTGTAATTGGTTCCTCCTTTTGCACCTCTTCAAATTCAAACACGTTTTGTTGCAGGCTTACGCTTTGCGTTTCGGCCAAAGTAGCAGGGGTGATTAAGGGAGCTACAGCGACGACACCATCAATCCAACCCTGCGTGTCTTGTTCTACGGCATGCAGAGCCGCCGCCCCACCTGTTCCCCAGCCCGCGGCTAATACGAGCGTGTTATTTGGGGTTAAAGTGGTGGTTTGGCCGTAATTTTCGGTTAAATTTAGGGTGTAAAAGGCAAAATTAAGGCTATTTAAGACATCTCTGCCCCATTGTGACTCAGGATTTTGTTGGGAATGGGCGTGTTTATACGCGACGCGGGCAGGATAACGCGAATGATAGCTGCTTAAATCGCTTTGTTCTGTGCCTCGCGCCCGAAAATGGGCGTTTTCTCTGGCATTGCTGCTGGTGGTGCGTGTGCCGTCGAGTACGTTGACGGTGTCTGAGGTGAAATCGTGTAAACCTGTGCCTGCGCCTTTGTCAGTGTAAACGACGGCACAATTGTGTTTCAATCCCCATTCGCCCACCGTGGCAATCGCTCCGTAAACGCCGCGTGATTCCGGCGCAGGCGCAGCCACAAGACAGGCTGAATTGACATTAAACGTGTTGGGAATTTGCAGCATCACCACCACATTTTGAACTTGACTGCCATCGTCGTAATAAGCAAGGTATTCTTTCCCTGCCACGCGACCATCATTGCGTGGTACAACGCTACGACTCGCCACCGCAGGGCCGTAAAAACTGCCAAATCCCGATTGAGGACGCAAGTCTTGAAATGCTTTGAATTGTTCTACAATAGTGATGCGACGTAATTCAGCCGCGGTGGGATTTTGCGCATCGACGGCGACAGGCCGGGCATTGCCCAAGCCCGTTTGTCCGAAACCTGCGGTTAATAAGTCATCGGTATTGCCGTCATAGGTTTGGACGGTCAGTGTTTTTATCACCGATTCTGGCACGGGATATAATTTAGAAGGTGCGGGCGGTTTTGGTGTGGTCGGTGTGGAATCGCCGTCACCACCGCCGCCACCGCCGCTGACGGCCGCCACGCCCGCCAAAGCCGCAATAATACCAACCACCACCGCTGCCCCTTCGGCACAAGCCGTTAAGGTGACACTTAAACCAATCACCACGGGCAAACGGATGAATATTTTTTTAAAAGGGAGCATAGGCATGTTATCCTGTTGCACAAAAGTTTTTTAATGTTTTTTCAGTTTTTCCAAACGACATGCAGATTGTATCAGTTTATTGGAAGGCTGGCTTTTTTGTAAAACAATAAAAACAGTATTTTCATTTCTTTATTAAAAATAACATGTAATGTGAGGGAGAAATAATGACAATGATAACCGCTAATTTACCCGAATTATTGCAATCTCAAGTGGCCGATTATTGGCAAGATTATCAAAGTAAAGCCAGTCCTGAAATGGTGCAATTCATTCTCGATACGCCATCATTACGCGACAGTATAGGAAAAGTGTGGGCGTGCAGTCCTTTTGTGGCGAAATATGCTTTGCAACAAACGCAGGCTTTTGCTGAGTTATTGCGCAGTGGTGAATTGTTACAAGTTGCAGAGGATTGTCAGGCGCGTTTAACGCAGTATTTAGCGAGTTTTGAACCGTTAAATGAGCCATTATTAATGAGTGCATTGCGTCGCTTTCGCCGACGGGAAATGGTGCGCATTGCATGGCGTGATGTGGCGGGGTGGGCTGATTTGCCAGAGACGTTATTGGCTTTATCGCGTTTGGCTGATGCCAGTATTGAGAGTGCTTTAACGGCGCATTATGAAATCTTATGTCAGCAATTCGGTGAACCGATTGGGCAACATACGGGAACAAAACAGCATTTAATTGTTTTAGGGATGGGGAAATTAGGGGGGCAGGAACTCAATTTTTCTTCGGACATTGATTTAATTTTTGCTTATCCCGAAGCGGGAGAAACGCAAAGCCCTCGCCGCAATCGTACGAATCAGGAATTTTTTGTGCGTTTAGGGCAGTTATTAATTAACACATTAAATCAAATTACCGCAGATGGATTTGTGTTTAGAGTAGATATGCGTTTGCGGCCATTTGGTGACAGTGGCCCTTTGGCGATGCACTTTGACGCAATGGAAGAATATTATCAAAGCCATGCCCGCGATTGGGAACGGTATGCGTTAATTAAGGCACGTGTAGTGGCTGGAGATAAAGCACAAGGCGAGTCTTTATTAAAAAGTTTACGTCCTTTTATTTATCGCCGTTATTTAGATTATGGCGCGTTTGAATCTTTACGCAATATGAAAGCCTTAATTGATCAAGAAACCCGTCGCAAAGGCTTAGAAAATAATTTGAAATTAGGCCCAGGTGGCATTCGAGAAGTGGAATTTAGTTGTCAGGTGTTTCAATTGATTCGCGGGGGCAGACAGCCCGATTTGCAAAGCCGTCATTTATTAATTACTTTAACTCGTTTACAACAACACGGTTTATTAACCGCTGAAGAAACAGAGGGATTGAAACAGGCTTATTATTTTTTACGTTTTGCTGAGAATCATTTGCAAGCCATTGATGATCGACAAACGCAAACGTTACCCGATGATGCGTTAAATCAATTGCGTTTGGCTTTTGGAATGGGTTGTGCGAATTGGACAGAATTTATGACGCAATTAGCCGCGCATCAAGAGCAAGTGCAACAGGTTTTTTCTCGCGTGATTGCACCTGTAGAAAATATCACGCCAGATACTGAGAAAGAATTAAGCCGTGAATGGCAAACATTTTGGCTGCATACCCGTCAAGATGACACCCAAGCAATAGCGAAATTAACAGCCGCGGGTTTTAACCAAACGGAAGAATTATTAACCCATTTACAACGTTTTGCGCAATCTAGCGTGGTGCAGCGTTTGTCGGCACGCGCTCGTGAGCGTTTGGATAAAATTGTGCCATTAACTTTGCAATTATTAGCGGCTGAAAAACACACGGATTCTCAAGATTATGATGCGGCTTTTCATCGCTTATTAGATTTAATTGAAGCGATTGCATTGCGTAGTGTTTATATGGCCTTATTAATTGAGCGGCCAAAAGTGTTGCAACAAGTGGTTAAATTGTGTTTAAAAAGTGCGTGGATTGCCGAACAAATGACGCGCTATCCTTTGTTATTAGATGAATTATTAGAGCATCGGGATTTATATAATATTTTAAATCCTGCCGAATTAGATAACGCTTTGCAAGCGCAATTGGCGCATTTACCGCACGATGATGTTGAAATGCAAATGGACAGTATGCGGCAATTTAAACGGGCGCATGTGTTAAAAGTGGCGGCTTCGGAATTGTCGGGGAATTTGACCGTAGAAGTGGCCAGCGATTATTTAGCCGCTATTGCGGATACGTTGACTCGGCGCGCTTTGTCACTGGCGTGGGATCATGTGGCGAGTAAGCATGGACAGCCAAGTTATACAGAACAAGGGCAGCGTCAAGTGGCAGGATTTTGTATTGTGGCTTATGGCAAAGCGGGTGGGATTGAATTAAGTTATGGTTCGGATTTGGATGTTGTTTTTTTGCACGACAGTCATGGTGAGCAGCAACATACGGATGGCGAGAAATCCGTTGATAATAATGTGTTTTTTGCGCGTTTAGCTCAGCGAATTATTCATATTTTAACCACGAATACTGCGGCGGGGCATTTGTATGAAGTCGATCCGCGGTTGCGTCCTGGGGGATCGTCGGGTTTGTTGGTGAGTGCTTTTGATGCGTTTTTGGATTACCAACGCAATGACGCTTGGTTGTGGGAACATCAGGCGTTGGTGCGGGCGCGAGCGATTGCTGGAGATTTGGCGTGTCAACAGCGTTTTGAAGCGATTCGCCATGAAATTTTATGTTTAAGCCGCGATCCTGAGAAAGTGCGCGCAGAGGTGCGGGAGATGCGTTTGAAAATGCGCAATCATTTGGATAAATCTACTTCAGAAATTTTTGATATAAAACAAGGAACTGGCGGAATTACTGATATTGAATTTATCGTTCAAGGGATGTTATTAACATGGGCGGCGCAATATCCACATTTTACGCGCACCACGGGGATGTTGCCTTTATTGCGTTTATTTAATGAGCATCATCTTTTAACATCAAGCTGTTGCGATGAGTTAAGTGAGGCTTATCGTCTGTATCGTGCGGAAACGCATAAATTGGCTTTGCAAAACAAACCCGCACTTGCCCCCGCAACACACTGGGAACGTGTGCGACATAATGTACAGCATTGGTGGACGACGTTGATTGAGTGAGTTGTGAAATTTTTGGTGATACTCGACGTGGCACGTCGTGACTGTGTCCCCACCCCATATATAGCTACGGCAACGTAAAAAGAATATTCAAACCTGTGAAGTTTCCTACAAATTTGACAGGTTCAGATTATCTTTTTATAGTGCCTCAACTATAGCATGTGGGGACGAGATAAATCGCTGTTAAAGTGGTGGATAATGACGGCTTAGAAAGTTTAGAATTTATTGATTTAAAAGTGAATGGGGGAATTAAGAAGGGGAATTAAAATAGAGTGATTTTTCTCATCCCACATGCCGAGCCTGTAAAAGAACTCCCAAAAACACCATTTTTTCGTTCGTAACTTATTGATTCTTCGTCATCGAATACTGAAAAAATGAGGTTCTTTTACAGGCTCGCCATGTAGGAATGAGGTAAACTTATTGATTATTTCTGATTAAATCAAAATTTACAGGATTTAGGCGTTTTCAGGATTTAACCCCATTCTCTCCCAAATAAAATCTAAATCACGGATAGAGTCTCTGTTTCTGCTTAACTCTTTAAAAAGATTAAAGAAACGTTCTTTGCTTTCTTGTTGACCTATTAGCGTATTTAAGCAGGGATCAACCACTTGTTGATAAAAACGTTTTCCATGTATATGTAAAGCCAATTGTTCCTCTAATGGTTTTGTTTTAATGTGTTCTAATTTCTCTTGAAAATCGTTAAAAATATTTTCAGCATTAAGAAGATTATACCATGTTTGAAGCATTGCTTTAATTTTAGTATCGTCTGTGGCTATTTCAGGCGTTAATAAATCTTTGTTAAAACCTAACCTCCGCAACTTTTCCCACAGTGGATTAATCACTGACCATAATGCGCCATGTTTTCGCCAGCGATCAATATCTTTTATTAAACACTCTTTAAATTGCTCTTCCTTGCCTATAACCTTTTCCCTTTTAGTGGGCGGTAAAGCAGACAAAAGTGCATCAGGATTAATAAGATAATTTTCAAATACAATAACGCGGTAAAACCAGTAAATTGGCTTGTGCAAGAGACGATATTTTTTCCTCGTCCCATTCATCTCGATCAATAATCCCCAGCCAATCGCTTTCTTCTTTCAAGATGTCCAAAACAGCTTGTTTTTTTCCTGCTTCCGCAACAACCCAATGGGTTCGCCAGCTTTGATTTATTTTTGATAATAAAATTTCAAAAGCCCGCAAATCATAATCACCTTCAACAATAAGTGCTTTTCTTGTTATGTTTCCAATACCATCTTTAATATCACGTATCTTATTAGCTACATTCTCGTTCACGTTATTTAAACCTCACCCTGAAGATCAATACGCATTCCCATGTTCTCATAACGTCGCCATACATCGACATTATGCGACGTTATAATTAATTGAGTATTTTGTTTGGCGGCGGCTTTTTCTATTGCATCTAATAACAGATCAATTAGCGAAGGATGTAAATATAAATCAGGTTCATCTATTAAAATAACCGCATTAGGTTGCAACCAACGATGCAATAAAAATAATAAAATTAATATTTGACGCTCTCCCGAACTAAGATCATCAAGCAGATGCGGAGGCTTGCCTTTAACTTTGACATATAAACGATTTTCACCCATTTTAATATTTGGATCGATGTTTTTACCGACTAAAAAATCATTAAAAGCGCGTATTGTTTCATGATATTTATGCAGCGCGGTGGTTTTAAGATTAATGAGCGAAGATTCCAGTTGCCCTTTCCAATCGTCGGTTGCACTATACCGAGTCAGCCAACGTTGAGTTAAATCATCGGGAAATGAGGCAGAAATGTTTTTGCGCGGAGACACCCAGCGGCGTTCCTCAGCATCAAGATAGATAAGGTTAGGGGCTTCTACTTTTTCTGCATTTAAAATCAATCGCTTACGCTTCTCTAACCATTCGTCTAACCACGCATTGGCAGGTAATAATAGCGTGCGTTTTGGGTCATAAACTTCACCGATCCAGCAAATAGGCTGCTGATTATTTTCAGCAGTTAATTGTTCAAGCCAGTCATTTGTCCCAAAAAATAAACCTATTTTTTCAGGAATATGCGCGTTAATAGCGGTTAAATCTTCCAAAACAACGGCAAAACCACCCCACTGTTGCAACCATTGTTTTATAGGGTGTTTTCGGGGCAATGGCTTGCGCTGATCCAGCCAATAAGCCAAAGCCTCCCAAAGCGTTGCAATGCCGCGTAATAAAATAGATTTACCGCAGCCATTTGGCCCCGTTAGCAATATTTTATCGGCTGTTTTTTCTGTCCATTCATGTTCAAATAAAATCGTTTTATTAAACAAAGGACCCACTGCATTGCAATAAATTTTAGTTATTTTCATCTAAAATAATCACTGTGATAATTAAATGATTCATCTGAATTAAAATTTTCAGAACTAATTCCCCACAACTCTATTCTTTCAATTCTAAAGCCATTGGAATATATCCAAGAAATCTGTCCATTCCAAATTATTATAGCGTATTTAAGAAACACAAGAAATATTTGTTATCCCCTCCCCCCTTTCAACCCCCGCACCCAAAACCGTTGCGGCGCAATTGCTCGCATCACCGCCTCAGAAATCGGTAGCGGATAGCCGCACAATTGCGCGCAGATAATCTCAGCCGCAAGTGGCGTTGAAACAATCCCCCGCGATCCGTGGGCGACACTCACGTATAACCCTGTCCCTGTTAATTCGGGATAAGCCGAATAACGATGTCCTTTGGCCATTTCCGCGTAATCACGCATAAATGCCGTTTCATCGGGTAAAAAACCAATTAACGGCAAATGATCCCGACTGGCACAACGTAAACTGGCGCGAGCAGGTGTATTTTCATCAATCATCACCTCAGCCGCAAAATGGGGAATTGCCGTAGCCAGCGCGTAAGCGTTGGCTATATTATCGGCTGGAGAAACAACAAGTTCTGTAGAATCAAGCTGGTAGCTTGCCCCCACACTATGCGCTCCGTCCCACGCAGGTGTTACATATCCCGAATGACACAACACCTGTTGCAAGGACAAACTGCGTTTAGTGGCTTTTGGGTAACTCACTTGACCGCGCACCGCAGTGACAGGCAAATGCGGAAAAAAATGAGACACATCATAGGCATTGGCTAAAATCACCACCGAGGCTTGCGTGACACAATGTTGATTTTCATCAAAAAGATGCCATTTTTCATTAATACGGGCTAATTTTACTATTTTTTGACCTAAAATCACTTGATTATCCGTAGTATAAGTACAAGATTTTTTCCACAAATAATCTGCCCATTGCCGCGGCGACAACCAACCGCCTTGCGGAAAAAATAACGCAGGATAATCAAGATGAATACCAGATAATGCCGTGATTTCCGCCGCAGAAAGCCCTTTTAACACCGTATCAGGCAATGGCAGTGCCTCAAGAATCGCTTGAAATCGTTCCCATGTTTTACTGTCCGTCGCTAATTGTGCGACACCACAACGCGCATGAGCAAACGCGCCCTGTTCCTCTTGCGATTGATGTAACCAATTGATTAAATAAAGAAAAGCCGAAACATAAAATTGCGTTGCGGCATCCTGCCATTGACGAGTTAATAAGGGATAAAATGCCCCTTGCCGATTTCCCGAAGCCGCACTGGCAAGGCTATCTGCTTGATCAATCAAAGTACACTGCCAACCTTGCTGACTCAAACGATAGGCACACGCACACCCCGCCAACCCCGCGCCAAGAATCGCCACATGACGCGCTTCCGTATTCGACAAATCCCATAGCGGCACACGCCACCACGGCGGCGTAAGCTGATTTTTTGGCATTTTTTGCGTAGAATGGGACAAATAACCGCGCAACATTTCGCGTTTACGTCCAAAACCTGCGATTTTCTCCACCACAAACCCCGCGGTTTGTAAATTTTTTCGCACCCAGCTTGCCGCAGTAAAAGTGCTAAAACGGGCATTAGGGCGACTAAATCGGGAAATATGCTGTAATAAATCAATTTGCCATAATTCTGGATTGCGAGCGGGCGCAAAACCATCTAAAAACCAAACATCTACTGTCCCTTGCTGCGATTCTGGCCACGTGGATAAAAGCTGAAATGCCTCGCCAAAGTACAATTGTAAAGTCAAATGCCGCCCCAATCGTAACGTGTGGCAGCCTTCGACTAAAGGCGGATATACAGACAATAACTGTTCTCCGTATTCTTTCAGACTCGGCCACGCCGCTATCGCTCGCCGCATATCATCGGGCAAAAACGGATGCAATTCAAATGCAATATAACATAATTGTTGATGACTATTTTCAGGCAATAACGACACACAGCGTTGCCACGTTAAAAGAAAATTTAAACCACTGCCAAAACCGATTTCACCAATGACAAAAGTTTTTTGTTCAGAAGAATTTAAAAAAATATTCGGTAAATCATTTGCTTGTAAAAAAACATACTCACTTTCAGCTACACCGTTTTCAGTCGAAAAATAAATGTCTTTAAATTGAGAAGAATAAGGCAAACCTTGTTCATTCCATTGTAAATCAGCGGGAGTTATTATCATGGTTTTATTTGCAACAACGGAGTCGAGATAATGAAAAGAATCACTTTATTTTTATTAACCAATATTGCTATTGTTTTATTATTAGGCATTATTGCGCGCATTTTTGGCATTTATTCCAATGGCTTAATTGCCAGTGCATTATTATTTGGAATGGGTGGTGCTTTTATATCCTTACTTATTTCTAAATGGATGGCGAAAAAAGCGACGAATGCGCGTGTGATTGAACAACCTCGTTCTAATGAGGAACGTTGGTTAGTCGAAACCGTGCGCCGTCAAGCCCAGCAAGCAGGGATTGGAATGCCTGAAGTGGCAATTTATGAGAGCCAGGAAGTCAATGCGTTTGCCACAGGAGCGAATCAAAACAATGCCTTAGTGGCAGTCAGTCGTGGTTTATTAGAGCGCATGAGTCAAGACGAAATCGAAGCCGTTTTAGCCCACGAAGTCAGCCACGTTGCCAATGGTGACATGATTACAATGGCTTTAATACAAGGCGTGGTCAATACGTTTGTGATTTTATTGGCGCGATTAGTCGGCTCAATTGTCGCATCAAATAGCCGCGGTAATGGCCATGCGGTTTATGCTTTAACCAGCTTTATTGCAGAGATTATTTTTGGTTTATTAGCCATGCCAATTGTCATGTGGTTTTCGCGTTATCGAGAATTTCACGCCGACGCAGGCGCGGCTAAATTGGCAGGCAGTCAAAAAATGATCGCCGCTTTACGATGTTTACAAACGGTAAGCGCAGGACAATTGCCTGAGCAATTATCCGCATTTGGCATTAACAGCAGCCCAAGCCGTGATTTTATTAGAAAATTATTTTCCAGTCATCCTCCCTTAGAAGAACGGATTGCCGCTTTACAGAACCGTTAATTTTGTTTTAATCTTGCATTCCAGCCCAAGTTCGTCTTGGGCTGTGATTTTTACTTTTTTCTTCATGTTGAGCCATACCATGTTAATTTTCGATCACAGCCGCCCACAACACAGCAATCCCAGTCATTATTCAGCACAAAAAGCTCCTGAATTAAGCGATATTCCTGAATTATTTTTGCGTAAAAATCCCCCGCCATTACCTGCCGTTTCAGAATTGCAAGTGGTGCGTCATTACACCCGATTATCTCAAAAAAATTTCTCGATAGATACCCATTTTTATCCACTGGGTTCTTGCACGATGAAATATAATCCACGCATTTGCAACACGTTAGCTTTACAAGCGGGTTTTTTAAATGTGCATCCGGCCACGCCCGATAATTTAATGCAGGGATTATTAACTTGTTTGTACGAATTGCAGGAGATGTTAAAAACATTAACGGGCATGTCAGCCGTGTGTTTAACGCCTGCTGCGGGCGCACAAGGCGAATTTGCGGGCGTGGCCATGATTCGCGCCTATCATCAAGCGCGGGGCGATGTGGCGCGTACAGAAATACTTGTCCCCGATGCCGCACATGGCACTAATCCCGCTTCAGCCGTCATGTGTGGTTTTACCGTTAAAGAAATTCCTACGGATCAATCGGGTGATATTGATTTAGCGGCATTAAAGCCATTAATTAGCGAAAAAACCGCAGGCATTATGCTCACCAATCCTTCCACCTTTGGCGTATTTGAACGCAATATTAAAACTATTGCGCAATGGGTGCATGAAGCGGGTGGATTATTATATTATGACGGGGCTAATTTAAATGCAATTTTAGGAAAAGTTCGCCCTGGAGATATGGGATTTGATGTGATTCATATTAATTTACACAAAACATTTTCTACACCTCATGGCGGCGGTGGCCCGGGTGCGGGGCCAGTGGGAGTCAGTGAGCGTTTACAACCTTTTCTCCCCATACCTCGCGTGGCCAAGCGGTATGATCAGTATTATTGGTTGACAGAGCGCGATTGTCCGCAAACGATTGGGCGCATGAGTGCGCACGCGGGCAACGTGGGCGTATTATTGCGAGCGTATATTTATGCGCGGTTGTTGGGACGGGAAGGGATGACGCAAGTGGCTGATTTTTCAACGTTAAATGCGAATTATCTCATGGCACGCTTACAAAAAGCAGGTTTTGAATTGGCATTTCCCCAACGTTTCGCCACGCATGAATTTATTTTGACTTTGAAAAAAATACTTAAAAATCATGGTATTAGTGCGATGGATGTGGCAAAACGGCTGTTAGATAAAGGATTTCATGCGCCGACCACTTATTTTCCACTTTCAGTTCCTGAATGTTTGCTGATCGAGCCAACCGAAACCGAAGATCAAGACACGCTGGATGCTTTTGTTGCCGCGATGACGCAGATTTTACAGGAAATTGAAACACAACCCGATACGGTCAAACGTGCGCCACACACTTTACCCGTGCGCCGTTTAGACGATACGCGAGCGGCAAAAGATTTGGATATTGTCGCGCCTTTTTGTCGTTAAAATAATCATTAAAATCAGGAGCATGGCAATGATTCGGCATATGGTAGAATTGACAGCGGTGTGGGCATGGTTGGATCAATATTACACAGCTTTGCCTGCGGAATCATTGCCCATTGCACAAGCACAAGGGCGAATTTTGGCAAGTCCTTTATACACACCGTACGATATTCCTATCAATAATTGTGCGGCAATTAATGGTTACGCGCTACAAGGACAAGACACTTTCGGTGCCAGCGATTATCAACCCTTGCTATTTATGTTACATCATGACCAATTTTATTCTACGTCACTTCCAATTACGTATCCTATAGTGACAGGGCAGGCGATGTTTAACCACACTGATGCAGTGCTACCTTTGGATTATGCAGAGCTGCAAGCACAGCAATTATGGGTACATCAAGCGGTCGCGCCTTATCATGGTGTTTTACGTGCGGGGGGAGATTTTACAACGGGAGAAGTGTTATTACCCGCAGGGAGAATTTTGCAAGCGGTTGATTTAGCGATTATTCAGGCATTGGGTGAGCAAAAAATAGCGGTGATTGCGACACCAAAAATACGATTGGTGATTTTAGGCGCACCGTCTCCCGCGCAAGATATGAATGCAATCTGGTTGTTTGCTCACGTAAAACGAGATGGCGGGCAGGTAGTAGAAATCTGCTATCCTTCTGATAATAAAAAAGAATTAGCCGCTATTTTAACCAAAACTGACGTTGATCTGGTGATCACCACAGGACAAATCGGTTGGGGAAGTAACGATGGTTTTATTGATTGGTTTGCTGAACAAGGGCAAGTGATTGCGGCAGGGATTGCGGCGCGACCGTGTCCGCGTGCGGGATTAGGCGTATTCGGACAAGTGCCTGTGGTTTTTTTGCCCGGACATCCTGCCCCTGCCATTGCCGCTTACGATCTGCTTGCGGCCAGAGCGATTCGACGCGCCGCAGGGTTGACAACAATGTTACCTTATGCCCTGCGAAAAATGCCCGCCGCTAAAAAATTGGTGTCCACTATCGGTTTTTTTGACTACTGTCGAGTTAAATTTGTAGAGCAAGGTGTCATCGCGCTGGGTATGGATAACCGCTTACATCACTGTTTACATGCAGAAGGGGTTGTATTAATTCCTGCGCATTTAGAAGGCTACGCCGCAGGGACAGAAGTATCCGTTTATTGTTACAGGGATATGAACAATTAACATGTTAATGACACAAATTTTTACGGTTTTATTTCCTATTTTCTTTATTATTTTAGCGGGTTATTTATACGCCAGAATTAGACCTTTAGATATGGCAGTAGCTAATCGTTTAAATATGGAATTTTTCACACCTGCTTTATTATTTTATATTTTAGCGGATCAGAATTTTGATTTAGTGTCTTATTGGCCGTTGGCTTTGGCGGGAATTTGGATTATTTTAGGTTCTGGATTAGTGGTGTTGCCGTTGGTGTGGTATTTAAAATTGCAAATCCGTACTTTTATTCCTCCCATGATGTTTACTAATACGGGAAATATGGGATTGCCAATGGCTTTATTTGCTTTTGGTGAAGACGGATTAAAAGCCGCGGTGATTTTATTTATTATGGCTAATCTGATTCATTTAACGATTGGTGTTTCTATCGTCAATCCTTACATTAAATGGCGTAATTTTCTCAAAACGCCCATGATTATTGCGACATTGGCAGGCGTGTTATTTAGCTTGTTCCAGTGGCACTTGCCTGCATTATTTGCTATTCCTATCAAGATGTTAGGGGATGTGGCGATTCCTTTAATGTTATTTTCTTTAGGTGTGCGTTTAACGGATATTAATTTAGCCGATTGGCGTATTGGTTTACTGGGTGGGATTCTGTGTCCATTAAGTGGATTAATAGCCTTACTGCTTATTTGGCCGTGGCTGACTTTAACGCCGTTGCAATTGGGGGTTTTAATCAGTTTCTCTGTGTTGCCGCCTGCGGTCATTAACTTTATTTTCGCAGAACAATATTGTCAAGAACCGCAAAAAGTAGCCAGTATTGTTTTAATGGGTAATGTACTGAGTTTATTTAGCTTACCGTTGGCGTTGGCTTTTGCGCTTTCACAGTTACATTAAAAATGATTTTTAATTTCCTCGTCATTTCCGTATTCCTACATGCCCTGTTGGAACAATATAATGATATAAATCAATAAATTACACTGGAGTGCGAAAGCGAGAATGCACCACTTGCACGAGGCTAAAAAAACCACCATAGCCAGCCACCCCCCCACGCGGTAAAATGAGGTGTTTTTTTAACCATCGCACACCATTATGACGGATAAACACATCTCACATTCTCCTTTGCATCCCACCGCTATCGACTCCACCGCCCAAAAACAACGTTGGTCAAATTTACACGGCAGCAGTTTAGCGTTGGCACTGAGCCAATTGGTGACGCATCAAAAAATGATGCTCATTATTATCACCCCCGATAACCTGCGCGCACAGCAACTCACTGACGAAATCCGCTTTTATAGCCATCATAGCGCGCCATTGCTCAATTTTCCCGATTGGGAGACTTTGCCTTACGATGTTTTTTCACCGCATCAAGACATCATCTCCGAACGCCTAACCACTTTGTATCACCTGCCGCATCTTTCACATGGTATTCTTATTTTACCGATCACGACCTTAATGCACCGTTTACCGCCTTGTCATTATGTGCAGCAAAATGTTTTACAATTTAGTATTGGACAGAAAATTTCTTTAGAACAGTTTCGACGGCAATTACAAAACAGCGGTTATCGTCACACCTCTCAAGTGGTAGAACACGGAGAATTTAGTGTGCGCGGTGGTTTACTGGATTTATTCCCTATGGGCAGTGATGTGCCGTATCGCATTGATTTAAATGATGATGAAATCGATACGCTGCGCACTTTCGACCCAGAAACACAACGCTCTTTGGATAAAGTCACTCAGATTAATTTATTGCCTGCGCGAGAATTTCCGCTTACCGATAACGCCATTGAACATTTTCGTACTCGCTGGCGTAGCCAATTTCAAGGTGATCCACGTCGTTCAACGGTTTACCAAGATGTCAGTCAAAAATTTGCACCGGCGGGTATTGAGTATTATTTGCCGCTTTTTTTTGAAGAGACGGCGACTTTATTCGACTACTTACCGCCCGGTGGCTTGATTTGTACGGTTGATAATGTCACCGAAATCGCCGATCAATTCTGGCAAGAAGCCAATCAACGCTACGAACAACTGCGACACGATATTGAACGGCCACTGCTCGCGCCTTCCACGCTTTTCTTACAGACACACGAGGTTTTTGCGGCCATTCGGCATCATCCTCATTTGGATATTCGCCCTGACCATCCGTCGGCGCATATTTTTCTGACTCAACCGCCGCCCCTTCTCACCGTCGAAGCGCGACAAGCTGATCCCCTTGCCACCTTAAAACAGTTTTTAAACAATTTTCAAGGCCGGGTTTTAATTGCCGCAGAAACGATGGGGCGACGTGAGTCTATGATGGAGTTATTCCGTACTCACGATATACGTCCTGTTGTGGTGGAGAATTGGGCCGATTTTTTACAACACTCCGCTGCCTTGTGTATCACTGTTGCGCCATTGGAACGCGGGTTATATTTAACTGATCCTTTGTTGGTGGTGATTTGTGAGGCGCAATTGTTTGGGGAGCGGGTCAGTCAACGCCGCCGCCGCAACAAAATTACCCGCGATACCGATACCGTCGTTCGTAATCTGACTGAATTGAGTATCGGCGCGCCCGTCGTTCATGAAGAACACGGTGTGGGGCGTTATCTTGGTTTGGTCACCTTGACTTTAAACGGCATCACGGCTGAATTTTTACACCTAGAATACGCAAATCAAGATAAACTTTATGTGCCTGTGAGTGCCTTGCATTTAATCAGTCGTTTTACAGGCGTTGATCCAGAACACGCGCCTTTGCACCGATTGGGATCGGGGCAGTGGGAAAAAGCCAAACGCAAAGCCGCACAAAAAGTCACCGATGTCGCCGCTGAATTGCTAGATATTCACGCCAAACGCGCCGCACGTCAAGGTCATGCCTTCCGTTACGATCCCAAAGATTACGCTGCATTTGTACAGCGTTTTCCTTTTGAAGAAACACCCGACCAACAAGAAGCGATTTTGGCGGTCATTCGGGACATGACTTCAGAAAAAAGCATGGATCGGTTAATTTGTGGGGATGTGGGTTTTGGTAAGACTGAAGTGGCGATGCGAGCGGCATTTATTGCGGTCTCTGATGGTCAACAAGTCGCGGTTCTCGTTCCCACCACGCTCTTGGCACAACAGCATTATCAAAATTTTCAAGATCGCTTTGCCGAATGGCCGGTGAAAATTGAACAATTATCGCGTTTTCGCAGCAAAAAACAGCAAGAAACCGCATTAAGCCAGATTGCCGATGGACAAATTGACATTATCATTGGCACGCATAAATTATTGCAAGACCCTATTCATTTTAAGCGGTTGGGTTTGGTGATTATTGATGAAGAACATCGTTTTGGTGTGAAGCAAAAAGAGCGTTTTAAAGCCTTGCGCGCTGAGGTGGACATTCTCACGCTCACTGCCACGCCCATTCCGCGTTCGCTTAACATGGCCTTGGCGGATTTGCGGGAATTATCGATTATTGCCACGCCGCCGTCGCGTCGTTTAGCCATTAAAACTTTTGTCAAAGAATGGCACGCCCCCTCAATCAGTGAGGCGATTATGCGCGAATTGCGCCGCGGCGGACAAGTGTATTTTTTACACAATGACATCGACAGTATTGAAAAAATGGCACAAACCGTATCAGAATTAGTGCCAGAAGCCCGTGTGGACATCGCACATGGTCAGTTACGTGAACGAGAATTAGAGCGGGTGATGCGTGATTTTTATCACCGTCGTTTTAACGTGTTGGTTTGTACAACAATTATTGAGACAGGCATCGATGTTCCCAGTGCCAATACGATCATTATTCATCGGGCGGATCGCTTCGGTTTGGCGCAGTTGTACCAGTTGCGCGGCCGCGTGGGACGCTCGCATCATCGTGCTTATGCCTATCTGATCGTGCCACCGCAAAAAAACATGACCAAAGAAGCCATTAAACGTCTTGATGCCATGACTTCGTTGGATACTTTGGGAATGGGATTTACGTTGGCAACGCATGATTTAGAAATTCGGGGCGCAGGCGAGTTATTGGGTGATGAGCAGAGCGGCCATTTACAGGAAATTGGTTACACGTTATACACCGAGTTGTTGGAACGTGCGGTGAACGCGCTTAAATCAGGACAGATTCCTGATTTGGAACGGCCTTTGCGACACGGCACTGAAATTGATTTTCATGTATCCGCTTTGATTCCTGAAGATTATTTACCCGATGTGCATACCCGTTTAATCTTGTATAAACGCATCGCCAACGCACAAACCGAAGCGGCTTTGGATGAGATTCAAGTGGAGATGATCGACCGTTTTGGTCTGTTACCTGAGGCGGCACAGGCTTTGTTTAGATTGGCTGAGTTACGGTTGCAGGTGATGCCGCTGGGAATTCGTAAGATTGATTTGGGCGAAACAGGGGGTTATGTGTGGTTTGATCGCACGACTCCTGTGGAGCCAATGCAGTTGGTGCAGTTGGTACAACGCCAGCCTTCGGCATACCGTTTTGACAGTGAGGATCGGTTGCGATTGCAATGGTCGATGCCTGATTTTGCCAGTCGCTGTGAGGCGGTGTTGGCGGTGTTGCGGGTGTTGCAAGTATCGCTGCAAGCCGTTTTTTAGGGATGGAGCGATTGGAGGAGGGGTGATGGGCAAGCAGCCGCAAGCCTTTCGGATCGCTGCATTGTAATGTGATAACCGACTTTCCGAATGCGCGATGGTTGAGGCGCGGCGGATGGGTCATAGAACCAATGGTGAGCCAGTTTTGGACATTTTTTTAATCCGACATACACGTGTGCAAGTGGCGGAAGGCACTTGTTACGGTCAGACTGATGTGCGTTTGTCTGATACTTTTGATGCGGAGTTTGCCGCAATTCAAGCAAAACTTCCTGTTTTTTCGCAGCCAGTGCAGGTGATTTCAAGTCCTTTATCCCGTTGTTTGCAACTGGCGGCGCGGCTGAGTTATAAAATTAAAACAGACCCGCGCATTATGGAGTTGCATTTTGGGGATTGGGAGATGAAATCTTGGGAGGATTTAACCAATAAGCAAATTAGCCAATGGGCAGAGGATTATATTCATAGTGCGCCACCGAATGGGGAAAGTTATCAGGCTTTGTATGATCGTTGTACTGCATTTTGGACGGAGTTGGTGGCACAGGAGTTAGAACAAGTGGTGATTGTTACCCATACGGGAGTGATTCGGGCTTTGGTAGCACATGTATTGGAGTTACCTTTGCATAAATCGTTTAGTTTGCATTTTGATTATGGGGCGGTGAGCCATTTGGTTTTTCACCGCGATTGGACACGAGTGGTTTATTTGAATCGGTAATTGGCTAAGGGCAGACGGGGTGTGTCTGCCCTTTGCTGTTTTTAGGCTATTTGACCAATTGCCGATACATTAAGCTATACAGCATTTCTAAATAACGCTGAGTTTCGGCGCGTTCTAAATTGGTGGCATATTTCCAAAAACCATAAACCCGCGATAAAGTCATTAAACGCTCGGCATATAATCGCCAATTATAACGCGATTGAATGCGCGCAATTGCGGCATGAGAAATCTGCTCCCAATAACCTGATTCGCTTTGACAACGTTGAAAGAAGGCAAGCAATTGTTCTGCGACTTTATCGCCACTATTGGGATCGATATGAAAACCTGAAATGCCATCTTGAATAATCTCCGATGGCCCCCCGTAAATCGTCGCAAAAGTCGGCAATCCCGAAGACATCGCTTCAATCACCGTTAAGCCAAAAGCTTCAAATAAAGCAGGTTGAATAAAAACCCCTTTTTTATCGGCAATATAACGGTAAATTTCTCCCGATAAACGTTTATCTAAACGCTTCCCTAACCAACGCACACAACGATCCAATTGATAATGGTTCATTAAATCGTGCATTCGCTGAATTTGATAGCGTTCTTCATCATCTCCCGATTGCTGTACATCAATATGTCCGCCAATAATCACCAAATTAGCACATTCTTGCAATTGGGGATTGCGTCCATACCATTCGACCAAATTAGAAATATTTTTAATCGTGTCTAATCTGGCCATAGTAAAAATTAACGGTTTATCAGAATGCACCAATTCGCCGCGACATTCAGCACTGGCTTGGCCATAAATTAAGGCTTCAATATCGCTGATTAATGCGGGAAAACGGCGTTCTGTTTCGGTGGTGGGGAAATAAATCGTTTCATCGGCACCGGGTGAAACAATATTAAATTTCGGATCAAAAACATCAATCCCATTCACCACCCGATATAAGCCCGGTAAGGTATAAGCCCCATAGCTCTCATATTGGCCGACACTGTTTTTTCCTCCTGCAATTTCTTGATACGTGCTGGTGATAATAAAATCAGCCGCATTCATGGAAATTAAATCTGCGGTAAATTGCGCAGAAAAATGATAATTGGCTTCGTTTTCTTGCCAATATAAATCAGAATAAAGATATTTGGTTTTTTCCAAAGCATGAGCAATAATACATTGCGTCACTTTAAGCCGCTGTGACAATAAAGTAGCCACCAAATTACCATCCGAATAATTGCCAATAATTAAATCAGGTCTGCCGCCCAATTCGGCTAATAATTCTTTTTCAACATCTAAAGTAAATCGCTCTAAATGCGGCCAAATATGAAAACGAGAAATCCAATGTGGAATAATTTCTCCCGTTTCAGTACGGAAAGGAACACGTAAAATAACCGCGTTTTTAGTGCCTGCAATGGGTTCTAAAGGTTGATGGCAAGTTGTTTTGCCTGAATCGGGAATTAGACGGGTAATTACGACAATTTTTGGCTCTAAATCAAGACCCGATTCATCTAAACGTTTGCGCATTTCTCGTTCTAAGGCTTTGACCTGATCTAAAATATAAACCACCTGCCCTCCCGTATCGGGTAAACCAAACACATTGGCTTGTCCAAAATAACCGTGTGGAGAAAGAATGGCCAATTTAAAAATCATGGGAATTCGCGTTAAAAACTGCTCTAATTGGCTGGGATCGGGAGCTTGTAAAATATCGACTAATAAATTCATCGTGTCCCGAATCTGTGCCACCGTGCGCCCCCAACCGCGTTCAAAACCCATCGTTTGCAATTCATGCCCCACATTTTCCCACGTATGGGATTGCGGTTTGCTGGCCAATAACAGATCGACTTTACGCAAACTTTCACGCAATTCACTCGCATTTTTAATGCGATCATTGAGCATTAATTGCTGTCCTTCGACTTGATGCACGCGCAAAAAATTAAAAATTAAATTATCGCCTTGACGCATATCGGCAAATAATCGCGTAGAAAGATGTCGATTTAAAAATTCAACCCCGCGCCCAATTGACCGTTGTTCGCGCAATTTAGGAAAATCACGTTGAAACGGCGCAAAATCAATTTCTAATCGCCACGGATCAACGTGTTCTCTTTGCACCACTTGTTCTTTAAATTGCAAAAATTCGCCAATTTGCACCGATTCTTGCACCAAAGCTTCAATATGAAAGCGAAAAAATGCCCATCGCCCCGGCCCAAAACGAGTAGAAACATAAATCCATGGATCAATCACCACCGCTTCTTGGATAGTGTGAATAAAACTCGCCATAGGGGTATTTTTAAGCTCTAATTCACTGTGATTCTCACACAGTTTCTCAAAACGATCCACAATGTCAGAATGCAAATATAAATGGCGATTTTCTTCACTCAGTAGCATTTTAAAAAAGGAATATAAAGCACTTTGATAAGGCTCTAAATTAAAATTTTCATTGTGCATCATCATTCTCCTCTGTAATGCTGTCTAAAAAGCTGAAATGAAAGATACCTTCAAGGATACCTTTAGCATAGTGATTTTTTGCAAAATAAACTTGATGTCTGCCCCTTAATTTTTCTAATTCAGGGCTATAATTACCGACAACAATAGCCAAAGTATTGCCTTTTAACATTTCTTCATCATTTCCCGAATCGCCCGCGACAATAAATTGATTTAACGGCAATCCCCAACGAAACGCCAAATAACGCACCGCTAAACCTTTAGAAGCGCGCAAAGGAAGAATATCCAAATGCACGCCCTGCGATAAAGACACATTGACCGAAAATTGCCGTTGTCGCAAATAACGAATCACATCCCGACGACGCAACCCCGGCCGAGTCACATAATAACTCACTTTAAATTCTCTTTGATTTTCAGGCGGTTGCAATTCAATGCCTTCAAAATCCATTAATGCCGCTTTAATTTTCGCGGCATTCCAACGAAAATTAATATGACTGCGCCAGCCTTCATCTAAAATCATTTTGGGACTGTAATGAATTTCTGTCCCCACAGAAGTAATGAAAATATCCACAGGAATTCCCCAAGGTTCAAGAACGCGCATGGCACTTTCTAAACTCCGCCCCGTGGCAATTCCAAAAGTGACTTTCTCACGTTTCTGCTCTAAATAATCTAAGAATTCATTCAGGGCTTTTTCATCACCAATTAAGGTGTTATCAATATCCGTAATAATAACTCGATCTGTCACGGCTAATTTACGGCTAAAAGGAACTTCCATTCCGCGTCCTCGCAAATGATAGGGATAATCGGGTTGAATTTTAATCATCGCATTTTGAATTAAATCAATATAACGATTGACATGGCTTTGCCACGTATAATATTGCTTAATTCCCAATAAGCCATTATTCGCCCATTCTTGCCAACGATGGGGGTCAGAAATCGCGTGATAAATTGCCTCGCCCATTTCCGCATAATTAAGCGGATCAATTAATAAACCATTTTGGCAATTTTTAACAATATCCACCGGCCCCCCGTCTTGCGTCGCCACAAAAGGCAAACCCGTCGCCGCCGCTTCTAGCAGAGTTAAACCGAATGGCTCCGTCAACGCAGGGTTAATAAAAACGCCTCCGCTAAGGGCAGCCATGCGGTATAAATCTGGGACATCACTGGATTGGTGATGTTTGGGATAAGCGACTTTGCCATATAAATCATGCTTATCAATCGCATATAACATGCTTTTCAATACCTTACGTGAACTGTTGTCCATCGTCGCCAAATTGTCTCGATTTCCCGCCACAATCACCAAATTGGCTTTATGTTTTAATTCGGGATGTTGACCGTAAGCATGAATTAAACCTGGAATATTTTTACGTTCATCCGCCCGCGATAATGCCAATAAAATAGGCTTATTTGGCTCTTTAAGAAATCGGCTTAATTGCGGGTAAATGGGAAATTGATCTAAATCAAAATCAGGCGTGGAATAAAAGCGGGTAATGTCAACCCCAGGCGGCAGCACGTGCATTAATTGTGGATTGTAACGTTCATATAAGGCATATTGCTGTTTCACTTCTTGAGATGTGCTGGTAATAACCAACGATGCCGCACTTAATGCGCGCTCTTCGGCTTCAATACGATAACCGATATTATAACGCTCTTTAATTTGGGTGTCTGTTAACCCTTTTTCTAATAATCGTTGTCGTTTAACTCGCCCTAAAGAATGCCCTGTAAAAATAAAAGGCACTTCTAAAAGACTCGCTAACATCGAGCCAATATAACCCGCATCGGCATAATGACCATGAATCACATTGGGAATGCAACGCATGTGATGAAAATGTTGCAAAGCCTGGTCAATAAAATCTTCTAAATAAGGCCACAAGACTTCTTTACGTAAATAGCGTTTTGGCCCGCACGGTAAGCGCACAATGCGCGCTTTTTCATTCAATAATTCAATCGGCTGCGCATAATCAGAACTGACTTTAGGATCAATAAGTTGTCGCGTTAAAAGCTCGACTCGTTCCACTTGATCATGTTTCGCCAATTCTTTTGCTAATTCAACAACATAAGTAATCTGTCCTCCCGTATCCGCATCGCGTCCAAGTTCAATATTTTTTCCGCGAATTAAACCATGTAAGCTAATAAGAACCACATAAAGTTTTTTTGAAGTCATCCGTTTATGTCCATGTATTGGTGATTTGACGGTAGAATAAAATGTCTGTGCAAATGGCTCCTCTCATTTGACAAATGGCAGCAGCAAAATGTAACGCCCGTTCTAAGAGTAAAGAAAATGGCCAATTCTGTAATAAACCCATCAGGCAAACAGCACTAAATGCGTCTCCTGCACCGACAGAATCGATCACTGAAATAGAAGGGGGTAATTGCTTTAATAATGGCTGTTGGGGGATTTTTAATATCGCGCCCTTTTCGCCGAGGGTGACAATGACCGCTTTCAATTGATATTGTTGGCAGAAATCGTCGAGTAAAGTTTCTCGTGTGCTGTCTGTGGCATTCTTAAAATGAGGATTAAGAACAGACATTTCATCTTCATTAATTTTGAGCCAAGTGGCCGCTTTTACAACCCTTGTGATCAAATCAGGTTGCCACCAGGGCGCACGTAAATTTAAATCTAAGAAAATCGGCACGGCCAATTTTTCTACCATCGCCTGCCATGTTTGACGTGAACAAGTATCACGCAAAGCCAGCGTTCCATGATAAAATACTTTAATATCAATATGTTGTAATTGGGAGAGTAAGGGATCGGCTTCGATTTGATCATAAGCCTGTTGAGCAGGAATGGTGAATTGAGGGCTGCCATTTTGTAACGAAACTTGCACTTGTCCCGTGGGATAATCGCTGTTTTGTTGTAAAAAACGGCTGTCCATGTCCCAATTTTGCAGGGTTTGTATGATATTTTGTCCGTCGGCATCTTGTGCCACGCGGCTGATTAACAGCGGCTGTAAACCAAAACCACGCAAGTGCCACGCCACATTAAACGGCGCACCACCCAATACTTTCTTGTTTTCATTGATAAAAATATCATGAAGCACTTCGCCGAAAATTAAGGGATGTCCTGTGGGAACGGCTTTGGAAGGGAACATAAGGCTTTCCTTTGTTGAAAAATGGGTGTTAAAGTGAAGGGTTAGTTTTACATTATTTTATTCAAAATCCATTAAAACAATCCCACAAGACAATTTTCACAAGAAAAGATACAATAAAACCGTTTAACCCCCAGAAATAATCGGATGACCCTCATGACCAATGAAACGAATACAGTTAAAGAAATGATGGAAAATATCGGTCAAGCGGCGCGCCAAGCCTCTTACGTGTTGGCGCATAGCTCGACGCAATTAAAAAATGCCGCGCTCGCGGCGATTGCCACGGAATTGGAACAACAACGGGTGTCGCTGAAACACGCCAACCAAGAAGACATTGAACGCGGCCGCGCCAATGGTCTCAGCGAAGCCTTGCTGGATCGCCTGACATTGAACGACAAAGCCATTGACACGATGATCGAAGGCGTAAAACAAATTATCACCCTTCCCGATCCCATCGGCAGTATCAGTGATTTAAATTATCGTCCTGAAGGCTTTCGCGTGGGAAAAATGCGGGTGCCGTTGGGCGTGGTGGGGATTATTTACGAATCGCGGCCGAATGTGACTATTGATGCAGCGGCTTTGTGTTTAAAATCGGGTAATGCCACGATTTTACGCGGGGGGTCGGAGGCGATTTCTTCTAATCAAGCGATTGCTGAATGTATTCGTATTGGTTTAGCCAAAGTCGGCTTGCCACCCGAAGCAGTACAAGTGGTGAAAACGACGGATCGCGCCGCGGTGGGCGAATTGGTGCGTTTGTCTCGTTATGTGGACGTGATTATTCCGCGGGGCGGAAAAGGTTTAATCGAACGAATTACAGAAGAAGCCAGAGTTCCCGTGATCAAGCATTTAGATGGCATTTGTCACGTGTACATTGATGATTTTGCAGATAAAGCCAAAGCCATCGCGGTTGCTTACAACGCCAAAACCCAACGTTATGGCACATGCAATACAATGGAAACGCTGTTGGTTGCCCAGACGATGGCTGATAAAGTGTTACCCGAATTGGTGTCACGTTATCGGGAAGCTGGGGTTGAGTTGCGCGGCTGTAAGCGGACACAAGCCTTGATCACCGATATAAAGCCCGCAGTGGCTGAAGATTGGGATACGGAATATTTAGCACCGATTTTAGCGATCCGTATTGTTGACGGGCTTGATCAGGCGATTCAACACATTCGCAATCACAGTTCACAACACACGGACTCTATCATTACCGAAAATTGGACTCATGCGCAACGCTTTTTAGCTGAGGTGGATTCCAGTTCTGTGATGGTGAATGCGTCTACCCGCTTGGCAGATGGTTTTGTGTACGGTTTAGGTGCGGAGATTGGTATTAGTACGGATAAATTTCACGCCCGCGGCCCTGTCGGTTTGGAAGGCTTGACTTCGCAAAAATATATTGTACTCGGTGATGGGCATATTCGCAGCTAACTTATTGATTTATTGAGAGATGTGGTGTTTAATTTTTTGCATCTCTCATTAAATTTTAATTAATTTCATTTTTTTCTAAAAAAACGCTTGCCAAACCCATTCAGCTACTATAGAATGCGTAGCTTCAGTTGATGCGGGGTGGAGCAGCTCGGTAGCTCGTCGGGCTCATAACCCGAAGGTCGTAGGTTCAAATCCTGCCCCCGCTACCACTTAGCCAGACGTTGGCGAGTTTATTGGTTTTTGCTGCTTGAAACTAACAACTGACCCCTTTCTTTATTCCTCATGTCGTTTTTTCTACTTTTTCCCCTATTTTTGTTTATTCGTTTAAATCGCCGCAAACACTATCATGAGCGGTTTTCATGATTACACCTTGTTTTGATAAAACCAAACTGGCCACTTTGCCATCGCGTCCCGGTGTCTATCGTATGTTAGACCCAAAAGGGCAGGTGATTTATGTGGGCAAAGCGAAAAATTTAAAAAAACGAGTTTCTAGTTATTTCGTTCATTCCGCGCAACAATCGCCTAAAGTGCAACGGCTGTTATTACAATTAGCCGATATAGAAATTACGGTGACACAAACCGAACAAGAAGCGTTAATTTTAGAAAGCACTTTAATTAAACAATACCAGCCGCGTTATAATGTTTTATTACGCGACGATAAAAGTTATCCTTACCTTTTTCTTTCTGCTGATCCTTTTCCGCGTTTAAGTTTACATCGTGGCGCAAAACGGCCGGCGGGGCGTTATTTTGGCCCTTATCCGCACGCGCACGCGGTTTATGACAGTTTGCGCTTATTACAAAAATTATTCCCAATTCGTCAATGTGACAATCGTTTTTTTCAAAATCGTTCCCGTCCCTGTTTACAATACCAGATAAAGCGTTGTACTGCGCCTTGTGTGGGGTTAATCAGTGAAGCGGCGTATCAAGTTGACGTGCAGCATACAGTATTATTTTTACAAGGACGCAGTCAGCAGGTCATGGAAGCCCTAATGGTGCGCATGAATACGGCTGCGCAAGCCTTAGAGTATGAACAAGCGGCAAAATTCCGCGATCAAATCAGTTTATTACGTCGTTTACAAGCCCAGCAAATTGTCAGTACTGATGATGACAGTAATATTGACATTATTGCTATCGTACAAGAAAACGACACCGCTTGTTTACAATTACTCACCATTCGCCATGGGCAACAATTGGGCAGCCGCGCTTATTTTCCTAAACAGACTCGTGATCAAACGACGGATGATATTTTAACGGCTTTTTTAAGTCAATATTATTTAAATAATTCACATGACATTCCTGAAGAAATTGTGTGTCCTTTTGATTTTTCAGATAGGGAATTATTTGCCCGCACATTAAGCCACCATTATCAAAAAACAATTCGTGTTACTTTAGGTTTGCGGGGTATAAAACAACGTTGGTTAGCCATGGCCGAAACCAACGCCCGCGTGAGTGTAGAACAACACCGTCCCAGCCAATATCGAGATCGGTTAGCCGCGCTCAGTATCGCGTTACAATTAGACAGTATGCCGCAACGCTTAGAATGTTTTGACATCAGTCACAGTTTGGGCGAGGCGACGGTGGCTTCTTGTGTAGTATTCGATGCAGAAGGAGCTTGTCCGCGGGCGTATCGCCGTTTTAACATTCGTGGCGTGGCTCCGGGCGATGATTTGGCGGCGTTGGCACAAGCGGTCACTCGCCATTACACTCGTGTAGCGCAACAGGGCGCGGATTATCCCGATGTATTATTAATTGATGGCGGGCGTTTACAAATTAATAAGGTAAAACAAGCACTGGCGGACATAGACTGTTTAAAAATACGTTTGTTCGGTGTGGCTAAGGGAGAAAAGCGGTTAGCGGGTTTAGAAGCGATTATTTTACCCGACGAAGAAAAGCCGTTGCTGTTGCCTTCGGATTCGCCGGCCTTGCATTTAATTCAACAGATTCGTGACGAGGCGCATCGTTTTGCCATCACCACACATCGTAAACAACGTGCCAAACAACGGCAACAATCTCTTTTGGAATCCATTCCCGGTATTGGGCAGAAACGTCGTCAGCAACTGATTCGTCATTTTGGTGGTTTACAAGGCGTGACACAAGCGGGTGTGGACGATTTAGCCAAAGTTCCCGGTATTAGTCGGCAATTGGCGGAGAAAATTTATGCGTTTTTTTTGAAAAGTTAAGGGGATTATTTAGGTTTTTGGTTTTGCTTCGCTGCCGGCTAAATTATTGGGATTGTTATGCACCTGTAAATGAATTTTCTTCTTCATCAGGTTCATGGGCTTTTAAGGTTTTGTCTTTAGTCCAAATATGAACTTTAACTGGCTCTATTCGCCTTTTAGATTTATCTTTTTTTAATTTACGGGCTTCTTCAATAATTGTAGCATCCACTAAACCAATACTTTCACTGCTATTTTTACCTCCTTTTGTACATTCAATATATTCTTTCGCAAATTTTTCCCATAAATCAATAAAATTTCCAATATCTATTGCAGGAACAATTTCCCAAGGCTTTTGATTTTCAATGCTCTTTTTAATGGTTTCAGCAATTTTTAAAGCCAATTCTTTCTTGCGCTCGAAAGATCGAACATCTGCAACATGATTACCCAATTCATAAAGACAGGGCAAAGGAACAATGAATCGATAAGGGGCTTCTATTGCTTTCTTGAAACGCTGGTGAATTTCTTCGGCATCTTTTTCATTAAAAGAACCATCGACTTTAAATAATTCTAATAAATAACTGGTATCTATCACATAGATTTTAAAAGGCTCTTTACGCATTAAAGATGATTTAACCATTCTAAAGCCTCTTTTTTACGATCTTCAGCAAAATTTGTAGCCAAGTATTTTTCCAAGAAGCTACGAGTAACTAAATCACCTAATTTTGCATGATCAGTAAATTCAAAATAATAAGATAATTCAGATAAAGGGACTAATGTTGTGGCTTGTTCTTTAGCTTGATAAACACAATTAACCACCCCTTCTAATTGTGAAGATTTTAAAGCATTTAATGTAGCGGGATTATGGGTGGTAATTAATACGTTGAGCTTGCGTCTTTCGATACA